>JAISKF010000044.1 GCA_031261005.1 Enterobacteriaceae bacterium
GCTCTTATGACAGTGATTTTAAACTCAAGTGTATATTTGCTCATTTTACTGCACCTTCATTAGTTAAATTTTTAGTGTCTAACTAATGGGGTGCAGTTCAGTTGCCGCCCCTACGAAAAATTATATAATTATTTGAAATTTATCGTAAAAATATAATCTCTGAAGTTCAGGTGAGTTATTAACGATTAATCACTTCCGGCTGCTCTGGTTCGGCTTCTTTTGGTGTCATAATCGAATCAAACAGATCAGATAATACTTTCACATTCTCTTCCGCTTCACCTGCTGGCTGCGTCAGCACAATGGTTGGTTTAATGGTTAACAGTTGATGAATGCGTGTATTTACAGCAATAAGATCAATTTTATCTAAAAAACGCTGGCGTAATTGCTGATATGCCTCTGGAGAAATGGCGATAGAGCCGCTTTTTTGAACCAAAAGATATTGCGCCATAATCTTGTTGGTATCTGTTTTCGCATAAGTGGTAATCATTTGAATTAAAGGTTCTTTTTGCTCAACTAATAACGTATTTAGTTCAGCTTCTGTTACGCCGTCTTTATCTAATTTCGCTAATTCAGTAGCAATAAATTTCAAACCGGATTTAACCGCAGAGAGCGGCGCGTCCAGCGTTAAATCACATTGGTAACGCTGATATTGTGCCAGACAGTTGAGATCCACAGAGGAACTTTTCATCGAGCTATAACTGAGTTTGTGGCTCAACCGATTTTTAATCAGATCATTGGCAATAATATTTAACCAATAACGTTCAAGAAAACTGGTTGAGATCACGGGATGCCAGGGATCGTCCCACACTAATCGCAAGCGATCTTTCTCAATGCCTTGCGACATAAAATCAACCGGCGTTGCAGGTAATGGACTAAGCGCTGCAATAGTTGCTGGCGCGATACGATTACCCGTTAAACCGCCAAATGACTTATTAATTTGCTCAACGATAGAGCGGCGATCCACATTGCCGACGATATACAACGTCATGGCGTCAGGGGTATACCATTTTTGATAAAACTCAGCCAACTGTTCAGGTGTGGCTTCGTTGCTCGTTGCCTGACCGGGTTCATGTCCCACCAACGGCGAGTGTTGGATTCGGTAGCGCCACCATGCGTCATTAATGCCATCAGGAAGCGTAATTAATGGTGACGCGGGTTGCTGTGAAAGTGATTGCATCACGTCATTGCTTACAGTCGGCGCACTCACCGCGCCTGACAGCCAGACAAAAGCGCTTTTTAACAGATCGGGTTTATTTGTGGGTAAGCTAAGGTTATAGCGCGTGTAATCATAAGAAACCTCAACCAACGATTTAGGCTCACTCTCTGAAGTGATTTGTGAGAGTAAAGATTGCGTTTCTTCCGCACTGAGATTATCGGATTTCTCAATAGCAAGGCGAGGAAGCAAATAGGAGAAACCTACTTGAGAGATGCTTTCCTGCAACGAACCGGCATTAATTTCCAGACGAACTTCAATCTGATCGCTTGGACGATGGGGCGTGGTGAGTATCTGCCATTTAAGTCCATTTTCTAGTTTACCCTCCTGCCACGACGGATCAGCAATTAACAATTCGGCTTGCACACTCATACCGGTACATATCAGGAGCAAGCCGCTTAGGGCGGAAAACCAATATTTATTCTGCATATTGAAACCTCATCTACTACTGCCTCACTTATCGCTGCCTTATTCACTTTTGATGTCGTCTGACAACGAATATGTGCATCTTTATCATTTTTTTATAAAAATCGGGATTAAAAGACTTCTTGTCATAAGCAGGCTATTGAAATATTAAGCAATAATACTACAGTTTTATCCATAAAACTGATGCGTGAGTTACAAATAATAATGTACAAACCATAGAATTATACGAGAAATCCCGATAGTTCAGTAGCAAACTATCAGGATTTGATGAGGAAGGTAAAAAATTAAGCGGCGGGAGTTAACCAACTGTTGATGGTGCTTTTTTCCCCTGATTATCTAATTCAGTATGGAGTTTGGTTTCATCTAACTGATTACACCATTTTGCTACCACTACTGTTGCAACACCGTTACCAATCAGATTAGTTAATGCTCTGGCTTCTGACATAAAGCGGTCAATACCTAAAATAAGAGCCAGCCCAGCCAATGGTAAATGCCCTACCGCCGAGATCGTTGCCGCCAGCACAATAAAACCGCTGCCGGTTACGCCTGCTGCACCTTTTGATGACAATAATAACACCACCAGCAAGGTGATCTGATTCATCACCGTCATTTCTGTATTGGTCGCCTGACTGATAAAGATCGCCGCCATTGTCAGATAAATCGACGTACCATCGAGATTAAACGAGTAACCGGTTGGAATGACCAGACCGACAACTGATTTCTGACAACCTAAACGCTCCATTTTATCCAGCATTCTTGGTAATGCGGATTCAGAAGAGGAAGTCCCTAACACGATCAGTAATTCTTCTTTGATGTAATTAATAAACTTAAAGATATTGAAACCAAAGGCTTTAGCAATTGATCCAACAACAAACACAATAAACAAAATACAAGTCAGATAGAAACACAAGATTAATTGCCCCAACTGTACCAGAGAACCGACACCGTATTTACCAATCGTGAATGCCATTGCACCGAAAGCGCCAAGCGGAGCTAATCGCATGATCATATTAATAATGCCGAAAATAACTTTAGAGAAGCTATCAATGACATTAAACACTAACTGACCTTTTTCGCCTAAGCGGTGCAGCGCAAAACCGAACAATACCGCAAACAGCAACACTTGCAGAATATTACTGCTGGCAAATGCCCCAATAGCACTGCCCGGAATCACATCTAATAAAAACTGAATTGTTCCTTGAGATTTAGCCGCATCAGCATAAGCGGCAACTGCACCCATATCGAGTTGCGCCGGATCGACATTCATACCCGCGCCCGGTTTTACCACATTCACCACAACTAAACCGATGATCAGCGCTAATGTACTAACAATTTCAAAGTAGAGTAACGCGATACCGCCAGTACGACCGACGGCTTTCATGCTCTCCATTCCCGCAATACCTGTCACAACGGTACAGAATATAATCGGTGCGATAATCATTTTAATCAGTTTGATAAAACCATCACCTAATGGCTTCATCGACGCACCAATTTCAGGATAAAAATGCCCCAGCAATACCCCAACCGTTATTGCAAATAACACCTGAATATAGAGTGATTTAAAAATATTCAATTTCATAACAGCTTCCTTATTTTTATTAGCAATACGGTACTGAAAATAGCATATAGCAAACAATAAATAACATTCAATTAACACTATGGATATTTAATTTTGACAAAAACAACAGAGGGAGATCAGAAATATGAACTGAATCGCATCACATGCGTTGGGAAATATGACTTACAGCGCTATAAGTCTATGTCTAACTATCTACAGACGGCTCTTCAAACCCTAACAAGTACTTTTGCCGGAATTCGTCATAAGGTAATGCGCTGGAAAATAAGTAGCCTTGTGCGATATGAATACCGTTTTCCAGCAGCCAGTCTGCCTGTAATTGGGTTTCTACGCCTTCTACCACCAGTTTGAGCGATAGCACTTTAGCAATGGTGTTAATAATCCTCACTAACTCGTTACCATCAGGCAATCCATCAATAAAACTTTTATCGATTTTTAGCTCATCAACCGGCATGTGGCGCAGATAATTTAAATTGCTGTAGCCAATACCAAAATCATCTAAAGCGATATAGATCCCCAAATTACGAATATGAATCAGTTGCGGTATAACCGCAGCCAAATCGTAGATTTGTGCCGTTTCCGTCAATTCTAAAGTGAGTTTTTCCGGCGGGAAGTCGTAGCGTTGCAGTAAATCGCGGAGCTGGTCGATAAAATCCGGTTGCTGCAATTGATAGGCAGAAAGATTCGCTGACAACGTTAGCGGAATATCCTGTTTTTTCCAGCGTTCAAGAATGGCACAAGCGCCCTCAAGCACCCAATAACCTAACGGCAAAATCAGCCCTGCTTCTTCCGCCAGCGGAATAAACTCGGCTGGCTGGCGGATTTCATTTTCCGCATAATGCCAACGAATCAGAGCTTCCGCCCCAATGGGTACGCCGCTGGAGATTTCCACTTGCGGCTGCAAATAAAGATGGAACTGCTGATTTTGCAGCCCATACAGAATTTCACTCTCCAACACTAAACGCTGTTGAATGTCGTTAGTCATATCCGGTTCAAAGAATAAGACCTGATTTTTCCCGCGCCGCTGCGCCAGTAACATGGCAGCTTGCGCGTGACTTAACAACGTCTCACTATCTTCACCATCATTAGGATATTGCGCGATACCAATGCTGATATATGGTGACAGATGAAATTCATCAATATCAATCGGTTGGACGATATACTCCACCAAACGTTTTGCCAGTTGCATGGTCTGCAACGGCGACACACTAGACTTACTAAGAATGGCGAGTTCTTCGTTGTTCAATCGCGCCAGCACTCGCTGATCCGTCAATAACGGCGGTAAGCGAGCGATAAGATCCACCAGATGTTGATTGCCTCGCTCTTGCCCTAACGCCTGAAAAACATCTTTCAGGGAATCAAGGCTGATAAACAGCAAACTAAACGGTGTTTTCGCCGCGCTATTATTGGTTATCTGCTGTTTTAGCAGCTCATGAAACAAGGTGTAATTCGGTAAATCGGTAACAGAGTCGCGCGTACTCAAGCGGCTTAGTTGATTATACGCTTTCGCTAACGCTTGCTGATTGCGATTGTAATTTCGCACCAGCATTCCCAATTCGTCATCCTGATGATGCTGCGGTAATGCCAGTTGATGATATTGAATATCATCGGACGGCTGCGTGCGTAAATCTTCGGCTATCGTTCGCAACGGATAAACCAATAATCGATTCAAACACCAGCTAATCGCTACCGAAAGCATCAGCGCCAGCAGTAAATAGGTTACAAATACCGTCGTGAATTTACGCAGTGAATATTGATAAATCTGATAAGAGTCGGCTTCCAGAACCAGATAACCAATAGCTTGCGGATCGATCATATTCTGATCAGGAGAATAAAGCGGAATCAGTGTGGTAAGCGGTAATCCTAACATCTTCGAGAAAAATTCAGGCACGTTACCATGCTGCTCGCGCGCACTATGAATAGCAATCAGCTCGCCTTTCAGCAACACGTTCGCGCGGCTCAACCAGCCAATATCAATCAAGCCATCAAGTGTGCGCTGTATATCGTTAAACTGGCGATTCCACAGTTCATTTTCTAGCGGTTGAGCAACAGAATAGCCAATGTTTTCTAGCTGAATAATAGAGTCTTTTTCACGCTGCTGAACAAAATCAAACATTTGGATCGCAATAAAGAGACAGATCGTTACCACAGCAACAACCGATACCAGCGACATCTGTTTTATCGTCAGCGAACGCTTTACTAGCAAGCTGTTATCTCCCAAATCGGCGATAATGGATTAAGATGATGAATTAAATGACCTGAACTTCGGATAAGAAGTTATATTATTACAACAAATTTCAAATAATTATGTCATTTTCACGTAGGTGCGGTTGATTAACTGCCCCTACGAACACATTTTTTTATCCCGAATTCAGATTATTTAAAATCCGCATACGGCGTTAATGGCTGCGGTGGCATATCCATATCGCCGAGCCACGGCTCAAGCGAATAACGCAGATATAACAACGCATGGCTTGGAGCATAATCTTTTGCCTGCTGAATATCGATTCCCGCACCGATGCTCCAATGAGAAGTCAGCCGCCGTTCCAGCAATGCGCGTAGTGTATATCCGGTTCCGCTGCCGCTGCTACCGCTTTCCGTTGCATATTTATCTGGCACACTATTCGGAATCAGATTTTGTAACGGATAACGTTTACCGGCATCTGATGATGATTGCGAAACAGACACCGAGCCGCCCAACTCCCACGACCAGTTTTCCGTTCGTTCTCGATACAGTAACGGCAAGGAGAATGATAAATATTGCTGCGGGCTATAATAACCGCCTTGCCCTAACGTGTAATCACTCAAATCTTTCCCGAAGTGCCACCACATGGTATTCACGCCAACGCGAACCTGACGATTATTTTCGTTGATTAGTTTGTAATAGTAGCCTGCCATTGCCTGCATACGATCATTATCTTCGACGTTTTTCCCTGTCAATTGATGATAGGCGATGTTGCCCCATAATCCAGCCGATCCGCCGCGATCATAACTTAAATCAAGTTGTGCCCCGCTTTTACGAACGCCGCCCCATTTGGTGCCGGTATACGGATCAATCGCCCCGCCGAATGACAGCAGAGAACTCGACAACGGACGGCGTGAGCCGGTGAGCGTCCAGCCCAAATGATGCCAATCACTGCTGTAGCTGACACCGCCAACCCAATCCATCACTTCAAAGCCCATCGGCGTCGTACCCGCGTCCAGATGCCAGGTATCGTTATCCCAACCGGCTGCAACGCTGACACCGTTGGTTTTCTGACTGCGATATTTATCACAACCGACTTCATAACAAGTGCCGAATTTCTCGTAATATTTGCCATCACTGCCGGTACTGAATCTGCCTGCATTCATCATCACCGAATCAGCGCGCAGAAAACCCACGCCATCGCGCACAGGGAAAGCAATATGCAGCATAGTGGTATGCGCGGTAAGATCGGATAAGCCTTTGGTGCCACTGGAACCCCAGTAATCATCATCAAGCGTCACCGTAGTTAACTGTTGTTTATACAGCGCAGCAGCATCAGACTTAATCCCGCTGGTCAGCCAGTCATCTTTTTCATTATTTCGCATAGCGCGGGTAAAAGTTTCGTTGTCCATATCCGCGTCTGGCGTGATGCCATAAGCTGCCATCGCCTGTTTTTCATCATCAAGCGCGGCATCAGGTCGATTCATGCGGCGATCAAAATCTGCCATATCACGCAGCAAACGGGCATTATCCATTGATGGCTGCGCTGACGGGCGCATCGCTGCTGTTTTTAATGCGGAGAAGATCTCACCTGCCTGTTTCTCATCACCCACGGCTAACCAATCGTCAGCGATACGGCGCGCTGCGCCCATATCATCAGCACTTGGCTTAATTTTCAGCGCAGTTAACGCATTTTTCGCTTCGTTCAGAGAGCCGTCAGCAATTAACGCATCAATATTGCCCAATAGCGCATCTTCATTATCCGGCTCTTTAGCTAATACTTGCTGATACAACGTCCGCGCCTGCTGATTATCATCGCGATCTATTGCCCATTCAGCCAGCAGCAGCTCAATGCGCGTATTCGCTGGTTGCTGATTGAGATACGCAATCGCCGCATCTTCACTTTGGCTATCACGGAGCTGTTTCGCGTGATCAAGCACTTGCTGTAATTGCAAGCGTTGAGAAAGGGAACGAATATCCTGATCCCATTTTGCTGAATCCAACGACTGTAAGCGCGCCAATGCCTGTGCGCCGCGATCACTGCCGGACAGATATAGCGCATAGGCATACACCCACTCTGCATCATTTTGGTGCGGCGTCATCGCCGAAGAGAATAACTGATCGGCTTGCGCGGTTTCTCCTAACATCCGCATAACATTAGTAAGATGGTAGATCAGCCAGACATCGTTAGGCGTAAGCGCGTAAGCCTGACGATATTGCGTTTCTGCTTCTGCCATTTTGCCTGCGGCAACCAAATCTTCCGCCTGCTTTTCCAGACGATTCGCTTTTGAATCACGGCGAGAAGCGCTGCTGCGGCTGCGCTGATAAGCGGCTTTATGAGCGCTTGCCAGTTGCAGTTGATGTTCTTTGGCACGATAAGCAGGATCTTGCAATAAAGTTTGTTGGCGTATCAGCTCTTGTTTGGCGTCTTGCGCTTGTGGTAAATCCTCAAAAATAGAGACAAATTGCTGCAATTTAGCGACACTTTGCGCTGAAACTGGCATATCTTGCAGTTTGCTGTACCACAAATCAGCCGCAGCACTGGCACCAGAAGGATTCCCCGCCATTTTTTGTAATATCTGGTATGCCTGAGCCTCTTTCCCATCTGCAAACAATTGTGTGGCAATGGCAACCGCCAGATCGCCGGAAAGCGGATAACGCGGCAACAGCGCTTCCATTTGTTTCAGCGCATTTTCATGCTGACTCGGAATGCGGACAACCAATTGCCAATATTCAATGGCTAAGTCCAGCGTCGGTATTTTACCGGCAAACAACTCATCATAAGCCGCTTTTGCCTGTTCCAACTGACCGCCCGTTGCCAGCAAACGCGCTTGCTGTAACTTTGCCTGCCCGTCCGGCTCTGCCAGTGCGACTTCCAACTTCGCCATTAAATAGGCATCAGAATTCGGTTGCTGCTTACCGAGTTGATCCAACAACTGGCTGGCAGTCTTGAGATCACCTTTCGTCAATTCATAGTGAATACGCGCGGCTAATGTTAACGGGCTATTCGGGCTGATTTTTTCCAGCCGATATAACGAGTCTTTCACCAGATCATCATGATGAATCGACTCACCAATACGAATTTGTTCTTGTAGCCAGACCTCTGGCGGAACGCTGTCTGCGGCGAGCGCGGCTAACGGCGAAAGAGCAAACAGAGAAAGTGCAATGCGCGGAAGCATCGAGTGAGAGATCACACAAGAAAAATACAAATTTCGCACCGATAAAGGAGAAAATTGTTGGCAAAACGTCAAATCATGCAGAGCGCTTAATCGGTGTTTTTGCATATTTCACTTTCCCAGAATACTTGCAATTCACCCTGTTGATTAAAGCGGTAATAGTGGCGATCCCAGCCTAAACCAAACAGGGTTAATACGTTATTGTAATAAGCATTGCTGTCAGGCAGATTATTGAGAACCCGCTCACGTTGAACTGCTTGTGCGGGCGATCCCGCCAGAAATGGCAGTAACGCCGCAGAAAAGCCCACAGGCGCAGTGCCGCTGCCCTCACCTGTCACCGTATTCACCGTTTCGGGCGGAATTCCGGCATGTTGTGTCAGCGTTACCATCGGTTGATAGTGAGCAATCAGAGCAGATTTTTCCGGTGAATCATCAGATAACATGCCCAGCCATAAATAAACGCGAATGGCATCGTAATCACCGCTCGCGCCGGTTTTGCTGTCTGTTTGCCAGCCTTGATCTTTCCGCCAAACCACCCAATCAGCCGCGACACCAGCCGGTGCAGCATCAAGCAGTAATTTCTGATTCGTTTTGGCTACATTTGCCCAGATTTTCTCGATTTGACTAAAGCGAGCTAAAAGCTGCGGCGGTTGATAGCTTGGATTTAAACGCCAGCTATTTTCCGCAGCGAAACCAATTTTTCCCGGCAATAACATCGTGCCTAAATTGGCAATATCCACGACTTCTTCGCGAACTATGCGTTGCAGCAGCAGCGTGCCAAGCATTTGATAATTGCGCGAATGCCATAATCTTCCGGCTTCCAGAAGACTATAAGCGATCCATAAATCGGCATCGGACGCAGAATTGGTATCCAGAATTCCCCAACTGTCATCTGATTTTTTGCCCCATAGCCAGCCCGCTAAACGATCTGTTAAATGACCGGCAGCAAGATTGTTTTCCGTCCAGGTAAGCAACTGATTAAACTGATCGCGGTCATTCGCCACCAGCGCAAAAAACAGCGCGTAACTCTGCCCTTCGGAGGTCGTGATATTTTTGCCATCTGCCGGATCAATCACGCGCCCGTCACGGCTGATGTAGTTCTGGCGAAAACTTTGCCACTCCTGCCAATGGCAGACCTCCGCCCATGCTGAATTTATCGCCAGCAACAGACTGAACATCAGGCAAAGTCTCACGCTAAACCGCTGCATATTATTTAATTACACCGCTGTTTTCACTGGCGCTTGGTTCACCCGCACTTAGACGGCGGCGGCTGATCAGACGCAAACCGCGCCACAGCATCAGCGCAACCAGAATGACGCTAAATACCGCGACAACTGCCAGCAGTACAGGGTGAACCGACAAGCGATACCACATTTTTTCCCACCACGGCAGCGAACCAACGTAGTAGATGTCGCCAACGCGCAAGCTGTTCACACCGGAATTACGCACAATGGAAACCGAACCCGCTATCGCGGCGCGTTTTCCGCTATCGCGCCATGCGACATCGAGTAATTTGTAGCCACTGTCACCGCTTGCCATCAACGCAACAACGCTGCGCTGATCGTTATACGGCGATTGGAATTCAGTAATTGCACCGATTGCACCATCAGACGTCACTTCGGCGTGAGCTTGCGGCGCGGCATCGGTGTTTGGCGAGTCAGCATCTTGCGTAACTAAATCAATAGTACGCAGCTCCAGATTGTTGCGTTCCGGCGTGTTTAACTGGCTTTTTGCCTGATCAATCAACACCTGAACTTTGTTATCGGCGTTAAATTCTTTCGGCATATTGCTCAACAGCAAAATATCTTTGTTCGCGTACTGCTGGTTATCGGTTTTATTGGTTAACTCAACGCCGAGCGCGGGATAACCGACATTCGAGCCAATCTGCCCCAACACATTAAACAGCATGGTCAATTGCTCTGCTGACGGGTTTTCCGGCATCACAATTAATGTTTCGGAGAGATCCGCCATGCGGCTGAACGGAAAGCCGGAAGAAGCAAACGTCTTCAGCGCAGGCATTGCCAGATAATGACGATAACCAGTGAAGTCGATGGTGGAACTATCATCAATCACCGCTTCATGTTTGATCGCTGTCATGGTGCGGCAAACATCTGTAGTACTGGCACCGATATTAGACACAAAATCGAAATCAAAGGTCAGCGTGTTATTACCGCCTAACTGGAATGCCGGAATCAACACTTCATCATCGCTGCTGGTTAAGCCCTGAATCAAAGGAATATGCAGAACTTGCGATACTTTAGATTCATAAGGTTTCAGCGGGAATGCTTGTATAAAGCGACTATTCAAGCTGACGTTTAAGCGGGAATCATCGACATACGGCGGCGGCGTGTAGCTGTATTTCAGATCCAGCGTGATGCCTTTACTTCGCAGCATAAAGAGGTCTGGCGGCAGTTTCATATCCAGATCAATCGGCGGTAAACGCCCGCCGGAGACGCTAAGTTGCTCAGGATAGGAAGCCAGCTCCGATAAACGCACCGGACGATCCGTTCGCACCCAATTTGGCGCATCGTAAGGCTGGCGCGGTTGCAGTTGTTTAACATTATCAATGGTGACGCTTTGCCCGCGAAATAACAGCTCGCCATCAGCAATGCCCTGCACGGCGGTCAGTAAATCTTTATCATCTCGACCTAACACTAGCAGCAGTTTGATATATGGATTATCAGGGTGCGAGATCATCTCCACCGTTGGCGCTTCAACTTGCGGATAATTTTGCAGAAAATCAGGGCGTTGCTGATTAGTGGCAAAAACGATAGCGTTGCGATCCGGCAACTGGTTATACAGCACAGGGAAATTCTGCCCGCGCCATTGCGCTTGCACACCAAACCATGAGGCGAGGATCGCTGCCGCACGTTGCTGATCGTTATCCGGCGCAGCCGCGAAAATCATCGGTAGATTTAGCTGGCGTGAATCACGGCTATCGAAAAACGGTTCAGGGAAATCAGACAGATCATTTTGTATATCCAGCCCTTGAAAAGTCAGATCTACCGAACTGGTTTTACTAATATCAATCCAAATACTGCTGTGGGTTGGATCTTCGCACACATCTTTATAATGCCCCACCAGCTCAAGGCGCAACCGGTTGAAGTCAGTGATGAAATGCGCGTCCAGCGGCAAGTTAATATTGCCTTTCTTGCCAACTAAATCCTGCGTGACCGGCACAATGCCCATCAATTCATCATTCAGATAAACTTTAATATGAGAAAGCAGCGGCAGCAGCGCTGGCGAAACGGTGTAATCCAAATTTAACGTTGCTTTAGACACCACTTCATCACTGCGAACGGTAAATGTCATCTGCGCGCTGCTTTGCACTCCGCGCAGCTCCATTGTGCCTGCGGGCGCTAACGTTTTGAATGACAAACTGGCATCACGCACTGGCGGCGGAGCTTGATCCGCTGCTGGTTCAACAACTTGCACCACATCAGCCGTTGCCGGATCAACGATCGTTGCGCCGACAGATTCCGCCGTTTCTGGCTGCGTAGTATTCAATACGGAGCCAGATGCAGAACCCGATGCCGCAGGCGCTGTGAGTGGATCACTCGGCGCAATCACCGCAGTAGTCGGCTGATTAGCGGTATGACTATTACGATTCACTTTGCTAACGCTATCCACCGCTTGAGCTGACGCCGCGCCGACCAGCCCTAACATCATCACACCCAACCAATGGATATTCTTGTTACCGAAATAAGTCACTGTTGAATTTTGTTTTTTCATCATTATTACGCCGCTTCTTGTTTTGGCTGATTAACACGCTGGGGCAAGAACGAGGTTAACCAAACGATAACCGACGCTATCCGTCCCATAATCGAATATAAAAATGGCGGAGAGAATGCCAGCATTCGCTGATAACCATGCAAGCCGAGCATCAACACTTCTCGCATACTGTTCAATGGCTTATCTACCGGCACATGTTCTTGCCACAATGCCCAGGTATCAGCGCGGGCAAAGGTACACTGCATAAAATCAATATTTTGCTGTGTGGTAGTTAATTGCAGCTCAACGCCTACTGTCTGCCCAAAGGAGCGCATCACTTCACACGGAAATGCGAACTCACGATCGCCGCGTTTGAGCATTAACATCAGTTTGTCGCCTTTATTGACTAAATTTTCTGTTTTCATTTCCATGCCGACACCGCTGTCAGAATAATCCCGTAAGGTGCAAGGAAATAAATGCCCATCAGCACGAGCGATAGCCGCTGGCATGGCAATCTGTACGCGCGGCGAGTGGCGGATTTGTTTCGCTTCAATGGAAACCGCAATCGCACCGCCAAGCACAATTAAGTTATAGATGACCCACGCCGCACTGACCAATATCGTCGGAATTTCGTTAACCGGACCAGAGTAGAGACGCCAGACTCCGGCAATCAACCCTGCGGCATTTAGCAGCACTAAGAAAAAGTAAGGTCGGGAAATAACCCAATCGAGATGCGTTTTCTCTACTAAACCGCCTTTTGCAGTAACATTGAATTTCCCTTTATGCGGTTCAAACAGAGCGACTGTTGTTGGTCGCGCGATATACCAAGCCAGCACGGTTTCGTAGATTTCACTCCAAAACGAATGGCGATATTTTCCCTGAATACGCGAGTTAGTCAGACTGGCGTGGATCATATGCGGCAGCACGTATAGCGCGATCGCCAACGCTGGCGCGAAAATGATATAAGCGTGAAAAAGCAGAAACGCCAGCGGTGCGGTTAAAAAGATTAAGCGCGGTACGCCGGATAAAAAGTGCATCATGGCATTGACGTAACACAAGCGCTGCGGCAGTTTCAGCCCTTTGCCCAAGAGCGGATTATCCAGCCGGAAAATTTGGATCATGCCGCGCGCCCAGCGAATACGCTGGCTGATATGAGCAGATAAGGTTTCCGTTGCTAAACCGGCAGCCAATGGAATACGAAGATACGCCGATGTATATCCGGCGCGATGCAAACGCAGTGAAGTATGAGCATCTTCCGTGACTGTCTCAACGGCGATACCGCCGACTTCATCTAACGCTGAACGTTTAATCACCGCACAAGAGCCGCAAAAGAATGCCGCGTCCCACATGTCATTACCGTCTTGCACTAAACCGTAGAACAGCGCGCCCTCATTCGGCGTATGACGGAACGAATTCAGGTTACGTTCAAAAGGATCAGGGGAGAAAAAATGGTGCGGCGTTTGTATCATCGCCAGCTTTTTATCTTTATAGAACCAGCCCATCGTTAATTGCAGGAAAGAGCGTGTTGGTACGTGGTCGCAGTCAAAAATCGCCACATATTCGCTGCGGGCTTGTTTCAGGGCATTATTGATATTACCGGCTTTAGCATGATCATGAATTTTACGGTTGATGTACTGCACACCGACTTCTTGGGCAAACGCTTTAAATTCAGGACGATCGCCGTCATCAAGAATATAAATCGTGCGTTTCTCTTCCGGCCAGTCGATACCCAATGCAGCATAAATGGTCGGTTTCACCACATTCAGGCTTTCGTTATACGTTGGCACCATAATATCAACGCTCGGCCAGATCGAAATGTCATCAGGCATTGGCGCTGGCTGGCGATGTAACGGCCAGACGGTTTGGAAGAAACCAAGCACCAGCACAATCCACGCATAAGTTTCTGCACTCAGCAGTAACAAGCCGCATACCAAACTGACCGGATCGTCCCAATTCAGCGTGGAGGTGTAACGCCACCAGATATAGCGGGAAGAGACGGTCAGCGATAACACAATCATCATCAACGAAGAGAAACGGCCGGGAATACGGCGCATCACCATCGCGATCCCCCACAGCAGCAGCACGAAAATAAACTGAGCGAATAACTCAAACGGTTGGGAAATACAGATAATCGCCAGCAACGTAGCTAACAAGCTGAAAATAATAAATATGATGTGACGAACGACAGGATTAAGCTGTTTCAGTTTTTGCTCTGAATCCACTTCAAAATGTTGGAAATAAGCATATTCCGGTAATTTGTACAGCCAATCGCTGATTTGTTGGCGTTTTGTTTGCAGCCATTGGTAACTGCGGCGACTCCAACGGCGCAGTGACAGGAATGACGGCGAAAAAGTCTGGCGGATAACAAGCAGCCAGAGACTCTGCACGGCGTAACGCAGAATATCAGCAATACGCAAGCCTGCGGCAACTTGCGGAAACAGTTGATTGTGCTGCGCTCTGATGTGCTGCCATGCCGGTGACTCAAGGCAAAACAACGTCCACATTAAGACATAGCCCGCACAATATAAAAATGCGGTGATCGGTGCTGCGCGCTGCTGGCGATAACCGTCATAACGCGCGGTCAGTCGCTTCAGCGCCGACGATGGAATCAGCGTATTAAAGGCGCAGCGGAAAATACGCATTATTCGCTATCCTTATGATTAGGCTGATTAAGCGTCAAACACCAGTCTGCTAAGTCGATAAAATTATTGCTAATCAAACTATCTGGTCGGCATTCTCCTACCGGTTTTTTCAGCGCCAGCGATTCAGCCTGTGCTTCATCGGCATGTAAAATCACTGGAATGAATCCGGCTAAACACTGTTGCCACACATGGCTAACGTCTTGTTGCACCAAACTAATGGGAATAAAGCGATTAATGAGAAAATAACTGTTTGCCGGTAATATTCTTTGTTTTAATAATACCTGACAGCCAATATCTGGATTTAAGGTGAAAATATTAATATCCGCCAGAGATTCAGCTAATTCCACTAAAGATAAAAGCGTTGATGAACAATCAATGATTATCCAGTCATATTTAACAGCAGAAAGAAAACTTAATTCATCAGGTAAGTGAGTTGGTTGTTTATTTTTTTGTTCTTGCAGCCAACTATCTAAAGAGATAAGTTTTTTTTCATCTAAAATGCCAAAAGGCAGATAATCTATCTTTTTAACGCCATGTGCGGTGTTAATATCATTAATAGCCGTATTTTCAGCAGGAATGTTATTAACCGAAATATTGTTAACAGAAATATGGTTAACAGAAATATAGTTAATCGGATTACCCAGTTTTTGTTGCTGAATAATATCTAATGCCCAACCGCTATTTTTTTCATAAGGCTGATTGAAATAAAGACGCAGCAAATTACTGGTACTGAAGTCCACTAACAGTACCGATTGCTCCCGTTGTGCCAGCGCCCAAGCTAATGAAGCGCAAACCGATGTTGCGCCGCTACCGCCGCGCAAGCCTTGAATAGCCAGAATCGTCATACTTCTGCCTTTACTGAATTTAATTCTGCCAACAGAGGCCAGCGCGATAACGCTTCACTCAAAGCGTGCTGTCGGGAGAGGTCCCGATAATTAATCGCCGGTAAATGATATTCATCGACTACCGCAGCAATATCATTCTGATATTCATCAACCACTCTCGGTTTAAACATAATTTCTTTAACATTGCACCCTTGTTTAAGCTGCCAATGAGTGTCGGTAACTTCATTGTTCATTTTTATAACTCAATAAGTTAGGCTATAAACTAATTCTAGCTGATAAAGAAAAAGTTGCGATAAGACAACACAGTAAAAAAACACCTGCGTGCTAACACCATTTTTTATTAAACGTCTTGATTAGTCGCTTAGGTTAAGTCAAAAATAAATAAACATGTTTTCCAACAGAAATGAGATAAAATAATAACAGAGTCGTTAAGACAACTAAATGGAATTTCATCTCTCGCGTTCAACACGGAAAATAGTAATAACGCCAACAATGATGGATAAACAAAATCCAATATGATGAACACAGATAAAATAGCCGATAAAACCGCGTCCGCAGGGACTCATTCGACTGATATTCATGTTGTGCCAGAGAATAATGTATTGAGTAACTGGCAAGGTCTCAGCGGTTGGAATTACTATTTTTTAATTAAATTTGCCCTGCTTTGGGGCGGATATTTGAATTTTCACCCGCTGGCGAATTTGGTATTTGTCGCATTTATCCTCTTCCCTCTGCCAGCGGGCTGGCTCAGAAAAATCCGGCATTGGATTGCGATCCCCATTGGATTTTGCCTGTTCTATTACGATACCTGGTTACCTGGCATTGAGAGTATCATCAGCCTGCGAGATCAAGCCACTGCGTTAAGTTTTGATTATGTTAGTGAATTTATAAAACGCTTTATTAACTGGAGTTGGATTGGTGCTGCTTTTGCGTTGCTAGTCGGTTATCTGTTTGTTTCTCAGTGGGTTCGCATTACACCGTTTGTTGTACTGGCGTTAGTTTGGTTGAATGTCATTACTATTGATGGCCCTTCAATTTCGTTGCTGCCGAGTACGAATACTACCGATAATAATGCAGCAACAAATACAACGTCATCGTCAGCGAGTACAAATAGCTCAGGTTCAGGACAACTGTCTGATCAAGCGCCGCCAACAACGGAAAATCTTACTGCGTATTACAATGGATTTTTGCAGCAACAAAAGCAGTTGATTACGCAATTTCCCGCTTCGTTACCTGCTGATTCTCAACCGTTTGATTTGCTTATTATTAATATCTGTTCACTGGCATGGTCAGATATGCAGGCGGTCGGTTTAGCGGATCACCCGTTGTGGAGTCGAATGAACATTATGTTTGATAATTTCAATTCGGCGACGTCTTACAGCGGTCCGGCGGCAATTCGTCTGTCGCGCGCAAGTTGCGGGCAAACTTCCCATGAAGATTTATACAAAACGGTTGATCAGCGCTGTTATCTATTTGATAACTTACAACAATTAGGTTTTACCAATGAATTAGCGATGGATCATTCCGGTGCGTTTGGTGATTATCTAAAAGAATTGCGTGAATACGCCGGTATTCAAGCACCATTGCAGCCAAAAGGCGATGCTAAAGTTGAGATCACGGCATTTGACGGTGAGCCGCTTTATCAAGATCTGCAAGTGCTGACGGAGTGGCTCAATAATCGTCAGAAAGAGAACACGCCGCGCAGTGCTACTTTCTATAACACCATCGAACTGCATGACGGTAATCGCAGTGCGGCAACGAATCAGCCAGTGGAGTATAAAAAGCGCTTACAGCCATTGCTGGACGATCTGAATACATTCTTAGACGAGCTGAGTAAATCCGGCAGGAAAGTGATGGTGGTGATCATTCCAGAGCATGGTGCGGCATTAATTGGCGATAAGATGCAGGTCTCCGGTTTACGCGATATTCCAAGCCCAACTATTACGCATATTCCGGTTGGTGTGATGCTGATTGGTGCAAAAGCGCCAGCACAAGCCACTCTTCATATTCCTGAACCAAGCAGCTATCTGGCGATGTCCGAACTCGTGACTCGCACGCTAGATGGTAAGATGTTTACCGAAGATACCGTTGACTGGCAAAAGCTCACCGCAAATTTACCGCAAACCCCTGCGATTTCGGAAACTTCCGGTACAGTTGTAATGCGCTATCAGGATAAAGTTTATATCCGGCTGAATAATGCGAATTGGGTGGCGTATCCTCAGTAAAGTAATGCAGGACTAACACGTTACGAATGTAGGGGCGGCAATCTGCCGCCCGTGAACCCAAACCTACCGCGTTGTTAATTCGGGCGACAGATTGTCGTCCCTACAAAAATTGCATAATTATTTGATATTTATTGTAATAATATGGATTTTATCCAAATTTTAGGTGTAAAAAAACCTGCATAAATTTACCTCAACCCCCTGCGAATATCCGGCTGAATAATGCGAATTGGGCGGCGTATCCTCAGTAAAGTAATGTGGGACTAACACGTTACGAATGTAGGGGCGGCAACCTGCCGCCCGTTGATTTCACTGAGGTTTGGCGGGCGACAGATTGTCGCCCCTACAAAAAATGGCATAATTATTTGATATTTATTGTAATAATATGGATTTCATCCAAATTTTAGGTGTAAAAAAACCTGCTTTCGCAGGTTTTTGAATTTGGTCGGCGAGAGAGGATTCACTCGTATCTTCCTGATACTCGCCCTGCGGGTGTCACTGCGTGACATGCAAATCCGTTCCTGACGGATTTGTCGACCTCCTTCGGAGGTTCTCATCCTATAAACTTTAGATGTAAAAAAACCTGCTTTCGCAGGTTTCTTAAATTGGTCGGCGAGAGAGGATTCGAACCTCCGACCCACTGGTCCCAAACCAGTTGCGCTACCAAGCTGCGCTACTCGCCGTTAAGTGGGGCGCATGTTACTGCTGCTTTTGGATAACGTCAATATCTTTCCTGTGCTGATTTGCTAACCGAAGATAAATACAACAAATTCCGCACACAAACGTTGGTAAGAAACATCTTGCTGCAATTTTGTTCCTCTAAATGGTTCAAAGACGCCTAAAAATAAGTGCTATTCTGTTTTTATATCTTCATTGTTTAACTCTCCCCCTTGTTTAAACAGGGATTCAGATAAAAACAACTGAAAATCAAGCAATAAGAGGTTAAATTTTATGGCTGATTGGGTGTCAGGCAAAGTGATTCGGATAGAGCATTGGACTGATAATTTATTTAGTTTATATATCCATGCTCCGGTATGTTCTTTTACTGCTGGTCAGTTTGCTAAACTGGCTTTAGAGATAGACGGCGAACGAGTTCAGCGGGCTTATTCTTATGTGAATTCACCGGATAATCCAGAGCTGGAGTTCTATCTGGTGATGATGCCTGAAGGCAAACTTAGCCCGCAGCTACATCAGCTTAAAGCGGGTGATAAAGTTCAAGTTACCCAAGATGCTGCCGGTTTCTTTGTATTGGAAGAAGTACCAGCGGCGGATACTTTGTGGCTGCTTTCCACCGGTACTGCGATTGGTCCTTTTTTATCTATCCTACAAAAAGGTGACGATCTGGATCGCATGAACCATATCGTTCTGGTTCATGCTGCACGCTATCGACGGGATTTAAATTATTTACCGCTAATGCGTGAACTGGAAAAACATTACAGCGGTAAATTGCATATCCAAACAGTCACCAGCAGAGAGAAATCCGCCGATTCGCTGTTTGGTAGAATTCCGGCGTTGATTGAAAATGGTGAATTGGAATCTGGCGTTGGATTAACCATCAGCGCCGAAAATAGCCATGTTATGCTGTGCGGTAATCCAGATATGGTGAAAGAAACCCAGCAAGTGCTGAAATTACAACGCGGAATGGTGAAGCATCTACGCAGAAAAGCTGGTCATATCACCAGCGAGCAGTATTGGTAATGTAAATCAGCAAACAGTTTTGACAAGCAATACTCGACAGGTTTTAATCAGCCATTATCTATATCCAATAGCTTTCAAGTTGCAAGCAACTCTGCAACTTGAAAAATGGCGGGTATATTCCTTTCTATGAATTGGAGCAGCAACGTTGATCAAAGCAGGCATTTTTAGTGTCACACTTTTGGCGCTAACCCTAAATAATGCAGCTCAAGCCAGCAATACCGACGCAACAATCGCCCCTTATTTGCGGGAAGATGCGCCGGTATTTAATCTGACTATCGCGCAATTCAGGGAGAAATTTAATGCTGCCAATCCTCAAATGGCACTAACAGAATACAAAGCGGTTAAGACGTTGGAAGCCAAGTCACCGCTGATCCGCGCAGTGAGCCGCATCAATAATTCGCTTTACTCTTCTGTCGCCATCGACAAAAGCCAGCACACCATTAAAAGCCTGCAATTAACTTATCTGCCGCCACTCATTTCAGCAGAAAAACCAGAAAGCGCGGCTAAAACGGAGAAAGCAAATCAAGCACTGTTAGTGAACTATATGGCGGCATTTATCAATCAATTTGAGCCAACACTCACGCCGGAAAAATGTCAAAGCCAAGCCAATGAATTACTGGTGAAAGGCAAAGGTTTGCCTTTCTATCAACAAACAGACGGAACACTGCGCTTAGTGGTCTCAGATCAACACGAAAAAGGGATTACATTCGCTGTTGAACCGATTAAGCTATCATTAGCTGAACAATAAGACGTAATAAATAGTCCACTAACGATAATGCGAAAGCCGCTCTATACTGTTTATGTAACAACACATTGATGAAACCGCACAAACCATATTGTTGCGACACATTCACATTGTGTTTTAATCCGCTAACTCACTGTAATTAAAATTATTACAGAATAATCTGATTGGAGAAAAATATGCGTCATCCACTAGTTATGGGCAACTGGAAACTTAACGGCAGCAGACAAATGGTGAATCAGCTTATCGCTGATCTGCGCCAAGAATTAAGCAGTGTAGATGGTTGTGATGTCGCCATTGCCCCGCCATTTGTTTACCTGGATCTGGCAAAACATACGCTTTCCGGCAGCCGCATTTTACTCGGCGCACAAAATGCTGATATTAATCTTTCCGGTGCATTTACCGGCGAAACCTCCGCCAATATGTTGAAAGATGTCGGTACGAAGTACGTCATTATCGGTCATTCAGAACGCCGTACTTATCATAAAGAAAGCGATGAACTGATTGCTGAAAAATTCGCAGTGCTGAAAGAAGCGGGATTAATCCCTGTTCTATGTATCGGTGAGACCGAAACAGAAAACGAAGCAGGTCAAACCGAAGCGGTATGTGCCAGACAATTAGACGCCGTACTGAAAACTATGGGCGCAGCGGCTTTTGAAGATTCCGTTATCGCTTATGAGCCAGTTTGGGCAATCGGTACTGGCAAATCAGCAACGCCAGCGCAGGCTCAAGCGGTACATAAATTTATTCGTGGTCATATTGCCAAACACAATGCAGACGTTGCAGCAAAAGTGATTATCCAATACGGCGGTTCTGTTAATGCCGGTAATGCTGCCGAGCTATTCTCTCAGCCGGATATTGATGGCGCTCTGGTTGGCGGTGCATCATTGAAAGCTGATGCTTTCGCAGAAATTGTTAAAGCAGCGGCTAAAGCAAAAAAATAATATCGTTTAGGTTTAGATAGTAAAAAATCCCAAAACAAATGTTTTGGGATTTTTGTTTTTAACGATCAACGGTAATAACGCTAACGGAATAATTAACCTCAGGTTTAAACAATAAATTAATGTATTGAAAATAAAGAATAATTCGTAGGGGCGGCAATCTGCCGCCCGCCAAACCACAGTGAAATCAAAGGACGGCAGATTGCCGCCCTACGCAAAAATCATATAATTATTGGAAATTTATCGTAAAAATATAATTTTTATCCGAAGTTCTGGTTAATTAATATAAAATTTTTGCTGTTTTCAGCCAGTCACTTTTAAACGGACGCTTCATATTTTCAATGGCATCAATAATATCGTGATGTACCATTTTATCATTCTGGATACCGACACAACGCCCGCCAAAACCTTGCAACAGCAGTTCGATAGAATAAGCGCCCATACGCGAAGCCAGAATTCGGTCATTAGCGACCGGTGAACCGCCGCGTTGTATGTGACCTAATACCGTTGCGCGAGTCTCACGATTGGTTTTTCCTTGAATATAGTCAGCTAATTCACTGATGTCGCAGATATGTTCGGTAATCGCTACAATCGCGTGCTTTTTGCCTTTTTCAATCCCCGCAATAATTTCAGCAACCAAATCATCACGGTTAAATTCGACTTCCGGCAATACAATAAATTCACAACCGCCCGCAATCGCTGCGGCTAACGTCAAGTCACCGCAATGACGCCCCATCACTTCGACTATAGAAATTCGCTGATGAGATGATGAGGTATCTCGCAGGCGGTCAATCGCTTCAACAACGGTATTTAATGCGGTAAAGAAACCGATGGTGTAATCAGTACCGGCGACATCGTTATCAATAGTGCCCGGCAAACCGATACAAGGGAAACCGCTCTCCGTTAGTAACTTCGCGCCCATATAAGAACCATCGCCGCCGATAACAACTAACGCATCAATATTTCTGCGTTTTAAATTCGCAATACCTTTTTCACGTATTGCCGGATCTTTAAATTCAGGATAGCGAGCCGACCCCAAGAACGTGCCGCCGCGATTAATAACATCAGAAACGCTGTAGCGATCTAGCTGACTCATGCGATCTTCGCATAGTCCCAAATAACCGTCATGAATACCAAAAACTTCCAGACCATACGAAAGTGCCGACCGCACTACACCGCGAATAGCTGCATTCATTCCCGGTGCATCACCGCCACTTGTTAAAACGCCGATTCTTTTGATCATAACCACCTCTAAACTACCTGGATGTTATTTGGACAAGGTTTCACTCTACACCATGACACACTCAATAATGAAACCCAATTGACCTTAAATTGTTGACGTGAACTGATGAAATCATATACCCAAGCGCTTTCATGATGGCGGGTATAAACACTATCAACTGACATTAGTCCAGTGTAAATGAAAAATAGTCACAAATTATATAGCGGAAAGAGTCATTTATTTTGAGGTGTGAAATAAATCTCATTAATGAGCAAAAAAGTTGTTTATTCAAGAAAAAATTAAGAAATATCAACGGAGCAGGGATCTTGATGAATGATCACTTCTGAATTCGGAAAATGTTTTAGCAAATGCTTCTCAACGTTATCGGCGATTTCATGGGCTTCGATTAAAGGCAAATGATCGTCCATCACGACATGTAATTGGATAAAACGAGTCGGTCCTGATTGCCGTGTGCGTAGATCATGCGCTCCGCGAATGCCGGGCCATGACAGCACGATATTCATAATTTCCTGCCGTTCTTCTTCCGGCAGTGCATGATCGAGTAACATTTGTACCGCATCGTAAGCCATACGCAACGCGCTATACAAAATGTAACAGCCAATAATCAGCGCAAAAATAGCATCAGCATGTAAAAAGCCATACATGCTAAGACCTAACGCGATGAGAATGGCAATATTCATGAAAATATCAGATTTATAGTGCAGCATATCGGCGCTGATCGCCTGACTTTGCGTTTTTTTGACGACCCAATGCTGGAAGATAACCAGACACGACGTTGTGATTAGTGAAATAATGGTGACACCAATCCCGACACCTGCCGCTTTTAATGGCTGTGGATTAACAACATGAAGAAAGCCGGTCAGAAACAGGAAAATTGCAGAGCCGCTGATAAACATGCTTTGTGCTAATGCGGCTAACGATTCCGCTTTACCATGACCAAAAGTATGTTGATCATCTGCTGGCTGCAATGCGTAACGCACAACCAACAAATTAGTAACAGAAGCGGCAATATCTACCATCGAATCGACTAAACCTGCCAACAAACTGACTGAGCCGGTCAGCCACCAGGCAATAATTTTTATCAATAGCAATACTGTTGCCATTGCTGCGGCACATGTAGCAGCAGCTTTGACAAGCCGCCCGTACTGATCACTCACCCGTTCGCTCCAAAATCCTAATCCTGTTCGATAAGCCCTTAAGTATAGCGGTTTTTAGACAAAAAAAACCCCACCATCAATGGCGGGGAAGACAGGGATAGTGTCTAAGGCAAGGAAAAAAAATACATAGAGGATACTACATACGACTACATTACTACTTACTGGAGATTTGGTTCCTCATGTTGAGGCATTTGTTCCAAATGTTGTTGCATCATCGCCATTCGTTCTGAATGGTTTTGATTAAAAGCAATCTTTTGTTCCGGTGTTAATAAGCTATAAAACTGGTGATTAATTTTAGCTAATGCGATTTGACGCTCCACTTGCGCTTTAGCAAGTTTCTCCGCCTGAGCGCGAGCTGCATTTTCATCAAACTGATCAGCCGTCACTAATTTGTGCATCTCGTCCATATTATTCAGCGACAATTTAGGCATAGTATCGTGATGATCCTGACGAATCAGGTCACGCATTTGCTGGCGCTGTTGGGCGGTTAGATCTAAAGAGTCAAATAAACCGCGTTGACGCATCATTCGATGCTTCTCATTCGCATGGGTTTTAGCTTTAGAATCTGAATGAATGCAGGTTTTAGTTTCTGAACAATTTGTTGTTGCAGGATTTTTTTCATCTGCGGCAAGCACCGATGTTGTACTCAATGCCAACATTGATGCCATAATTAAGGAATTAACTTTATACATCGCTATCTCCGCAAACTTAACCATACTTATTCGATGTGACTGAGTTTAGTTGAGCGGGTGAAAACTAGCGTCAGTGCTTGTAAATGTGTGTAAAGTCATGGAATAGCTCCATCTATTCGAGTAATTTTGCTTTCGGAGGAAAGTTTATGAGTAAAATTCTGCTGGTTGATGACGATCGTGAAATCACATCATTATTGGAAGAATTACTAGAGCTTGAAGGGTTTGACGTTATCGTTGCTTATGATGGTGATCAAGCAATCAGTATGATGGACGACAGTGTTGACTTGCTGTTACTCGATATTATGATGCCTAAAAAGAATGGTATCGATACGTTAAAAGAACTGCGCCAAAATTACCAAACGCCGGTCATTATGCTAACTGCGCGCGGTAGCGAACTGGATCGCGTTTTAGGTCTGGAACTCGGCGCGGACGATTATCTGCCAAAACCATTTAACGATCGTGAGTTAATTGCACGTATCCGTGCCATTTTACGCCGTTCAAACTGGAGTGAGCAGCAACAAGATGCGGAAGGCAATCAGACTACGCTACAAATCGATAAACTGCGGCTCAATCCCGGTCGTCAAGAAGCCAGTTTTGATGGAAAAACATTGGATCTGACCGGTACGGAATTCACATTGCTTTATCTACTGGCACAAAATTCAGGGCAAGTGGTGTCTCGTGAATATTTAAGTCAGGAAGTTTTGGGGAAACGCTTAACACCGTTTGACCGCGCAATTGATATGCATATCTCCAATCTCCGCCGTAAACTGCCGGATCGTCATGATGGGCTGCAATGGTTTAAAACTTTGCGCGGACGCGGTTATCTAATGGTCACTGCGACATGATCACCTTTAACAGTCTGACTACCCGCATCTTTGCTATTTTCTGGCTGACATTAACATTATTAGTGATGGTAGTGTTGATGTTGCCTAAACTCGACTCGCGCCAACTCGCGCCCGTTCTGGACAGCGAACGCCGTCAAGGAACGATGCTGGAACAACATGTCGAGGCAGAGTTAGCCAGTACACCAAATAACGATTTGATGTGGTGGCGCAGACTGTTGCAATCCATTGAAAAATGGTCGCCGCCTGGTCAGCGTATGCTGTTAGTTACCAGCGAAGGGCGTATTGTCGGCGTGTTAAAACGCAATGAAATACAAATGGTGCGTAACTTTATTGGTCAGGCGGATAACTCCGATTATCCGATGAAAAAAAAGTATGGACTGCTGGAAATGGTCGGTCCTTTCGCTGTGCGTGATAGAGAAGAACATTATCAGCTTTATCTGATGCGCCCTGCCACCAGCCCGCAATCCGATTTTATTAATCTGCTGTTTGACCGTCCGTTGCTGCTGTTGCTGGTAACAATGGTGATCAGCATTCCTTTACTGCTTTGGCTGGCATGGAGTCTGGCAAAACCTGCGCGTAAGCTGAAATATGCTGCCGATGAAGTTGCCAGAGGTAATCTCAAAGAATCACCAGATTTGGAATCAGGTCCATTAGAATTCCGCGCCGCAGGTGCCAGTTTTAACCAAATGGTGAGTGGACTGGATCGTATGGTTAAAGCCCAGCAAAGACTGATTTCCGATATTTCTCACGAATTAAGAACACCGTTAACGCGCTTACAATTAGCCACTGCGCTAATGCGCCGCCGTCATGGTGAGTCCAAAGAGCTGCTGAGAATCGAAACCGAAGCCCAACGCCTGGATAATATGATCAATCATCTGCTGGCTTTGTCGCGCAATCAGTATAAATGTGAGATTTCACGAGAACGGCTGCTGGCAAATGAACTTTGGGCGGACGTACTGGATAATGCTAAATTCGAGGCAGAGAATACCGGTAAAACACTGGAAATCGCGGTTCCTCCCGGTCCGTGGCCTATTTTTGGTAATCGCCCGGCACTGGATAGCTCACTGGAAAATATTATCCGTAATGCTTTCCGCTATTCCGATAAACATATTGTCGTCACTTTTAGCTGTGACGATCAGGGCATAACAATCTACGTTGATGATGATGGTCCTGGCGTTGCAGAAGAAGATTTTGAACAGATTTTCCGACCATTTTATCGCACCGATGAAGCGAGAGATCGTACTTCCGGCGGTTCTGGCTTAGGTCTGGCGATCGTAGAATCAGCAATGAGTCAGCACGGCGGCTGGGCAAAAGCAGAAAAAAGTCCGTTAGGCGGCTTACGTCTGACAATTTGGCTGCCTCTTTACTTTCGCTAGTTCTAGCGGAGTTTAATATCTGTTATCCTGCGCCTCTCTAATCGGGGGCGTACATGCTAAATATCGTTTTATTTGAACCAGAAATTCCACCCAATACCGGTAATATTATCCGCCTGTGTGCTAACACCGGATTCCAGTTACATCTGATAGAACCGCTCGGTTTTACCTGGGACGACAAACGCTTGCGCCGCGCCGGACTGGATTATCATGAATTCACCACGATCAAGCGCCATAAAAATTATCAAGCGTTTATTGATAGTGAAAATCCGCTTCGATTGTTTGCTCTCACTACCAAAGGTACTCCGGCACACAGCGCGGTGTCATATCAGGCGGGTGATTATCTGTTATTTGGTCCTGAAACGCGCGGATTACCGATGAGTATTCTGGATAACCTGTCGAAAGAACAAAAAATACGTATTCCTATGCAGGCGGACAGCCGCAGCATGAATCTATCAAATGCGGTTTCTGTGGTGGTATATGAGGCATGGCGGCAGTTAGGTTATCAGGGCGCGTTACTGCGAGAATAACTGACCTCATATTTGGATAAATAGTAACCTACAGCCCGCCAAACTACTGTGAATCAGCGGGCGGCAGATTACCGCCCCTACAAAAAATAATATAACCTTTTGAAATTTATTGTAATAATATAGCTGTTTATCCAAAACTCAGGTTAGCTAAGAAGATTAAGAAATTATTTACATTCGCCTCTTTCGGAGAGAATACAAAATAAAGTGATAAAGTTATGCAGGCGATCAAATCGACCAATCCTGATCCATTTCCATTGACGGCTTGTCAGAACCAGAACGACCAACAATTTTTGCCGGAACGCCAGCAACGGTGGTGTATGGCGGAACGGGTTCTAATACAACAGAACCGGCACCAATCTTAGCGCCATGCCCGACTTCAATATTGCCGAGAATTTTTGCACCGGAACCGATCATCACGCCTTCGCGGATTTTAGGGTGACGATCTCCGCTCTCTTTACCCGTACCGCCTAATGTAACGGATTGCAAAATAGAAACGTCGTTTTCTACTACCGCTGTCTCACCGATCACGATACCAGTGGCGTGATCCAGCATAATGCCGTGACCAATTTGCGCGGCGGGGTGAATATCCACACCAAACACAACGGAAACTTGATTCTGTAAATAAATAGCTAACGCTTTGCGATTTTGCTGCCATAACCAATGCCCGATACGGTAGGCCTGTAGCGCATGAAAACCTTTCAGATAGAGCAGCGGCGTTGAGTATTTATCAACAGCAGGATCGCGCTGGCGCACCGCTAAAATGTCATGTGCTGCTGATTCGATAATATTGCTATCAGATTGAATTGCGGCTTCGATAATCTCTCTGACAGAGATAGCGGGCATCGTGGCACTGGCTAACTTATTCGCCAAAATATAGCTTAAAGCATTCCCCAGAAATTCATGGTTCAGCAACGTCGAGTGGAAAAAGCTGGCGAGAATTGGCTCACAATCAGCTAATTTTCGTGCTTCAATTCTGATTTCATTCCAAACCTGCATTGACTCTGATGACATTTCTCAGCTCCTGCTTTGCTTACACTCACCTAACTCAAATAAAATAGATACTGATAGCCGGTTAAATTGTAATTTGCTCTTCCTTACTCGCCCGACTAAGCAGAGCAGTTGCCGCTTCGCGGGCATTTTTACCGGTATATAAAACCTGATAAATTTGTTCAGTAATGGGCATTTCCACGCCGTAACGTTGAGCCAGTATCCAAACTTCTTTGGTATTACGATAACCTTCAACTACCTGACCAATCAAGGATTGGGCTTCATCTACGTGTTTACCTTCGCCAAGCATAATGCCGAAACGACGATTACGGGATTGATTATCAGTACAGGTTAAAACTAAATCCCCCAATCCAGCCATACCCATAAAGGTTGATGGCTCTGCGCCCAATGCTGCACCAAGACGGCTCATTTCTGCCAGACCGCGAGTAATCAAAGCAGTTCGGGCATTAGCACCGAAACCGATACCGTCCGACATGCCCGCACCAATAGCGATCACATTTTTAACGGCACCGCCAAGCTGAACGCCGATAAAGTCAGGATTGCTATAAACCCGAAAACTCTTATCGCAATGCAGCAGCTTTTGCAGATCAGCAGTGAACTGAGAGTCCGAAGACGCCACTGCAATCGCCGTCGGTAAACCGGCAGCCAACTCTTTGGCAAAGGTCGGACCCGAAATCACGGCTAACGGAATTTCATCGCCTAACACTTCACGCGCAACATCAGCAAGTAAACGTCCGGTATCCGCTTCCAGACCTTTGGTTGCCCAAACAATACGAGCATCTGCGCGTAAAAAAGGCTTGATCTGGCGGAGAATATCACCAAAAACATGGCTGGGGATCACAACCAAAATATCACGGCTGGCGCTTACTGCCTGCTGTAAATTTGCTTCCGGTTGTAAATTATCGGGGAAAATGACATCAGGCAGAAAAGCCTGATTTTTTCTATCTTGCTGTAGTTGGGCAATATGTTGTGCGTTATGCCCCCACAAAGCAACAGCGTGACCATTACGCGCTAGTGTAATGGCTAACGCGGTGCCGTATGAACCGGCACCGATCACAGTCATATCGACCTGATTCATTCAGCTTCCTGAACGGGTGTTTCAGTGGTTTGTTCGGCTTGTGCAGCTTGCTCTGCTTCAGCTTGTTGTTGCAGATAGTTCATAAACAACGCATCAAAGTTAACCGGAGCCAGATTCAGTTGTGGGAATGATCCGCGAGAAACTAAGTTAGATACACATTCACGCGCATAAGGGAACAGGATATTCGGGCAGTAAGCACCGACACAGTGTGCCAGTTGACCTGCGTCCAGACCAGAGATACCGAAAATACCGGCTTGTTGTACTTCACACAGGAAACCGATTTCTTCGCCCAGAGTAGCCGTCACAGTCACACGCAGAACCACTTCATATACATTTTCAGCTAACTGGCTGGAAGCCGTATCTAAATCTAACTTCACTTCCGGCGTCCACTCTTTTTGGAAAACTAACGGTGCGCCCGGTGATTCAAATGAAATATCTTTGGTATAAATACGTTGAACTTGGAAAGCCATTTCTGAGTTATTTTGTTCTGACATAGGAAGATTACCTTTAAGTTAAATGTCCGTTTTAATGCTGGAATAATTCAATAACTATTTTATTTACCGGCGACTAGCGGCAAGTTCTCACCCGACCAACCTGGTAAACCATCTTTCAGCGTATAAACCTGAGCGAAACCCTCTTTAAATAAGATAGTTGCAGATTCTTTCGCATTGATAATAGTTGCAGAAACAACAATGACAGGACGATCTTTATGTTTATCTAAAACGGCAAGCGTGCCATTTTTAATATCTGTCGCTGTTAAATTAATCGCACCAACAATGTGTCCTCTACGGAAATCATCAATTGTACGGGTATCAACAACAACAGCATCTTCGGTGTTAATCAGACGGGTTAATTCCCCATTCGTGATCTCTTTAATTTTTGAAGTTGCCGCTTTAAACGTGGTGAAAATAACGGCAAGCAGTAAAGCCACCCAGCCAATACTAAGCATTGGGTGATTACTGACAAATTGCATAACTTGTTCCATGGAGAATAACGACTCCCGCTGTTTGGGATAGATAATTAAGGTTTAGAAGTATACCTGCGAGCCGCGTCAAATACAGCCCTAATACCAATAACAGTGCATAAAATACGGAATAGATCCAAAAATTCTCATCAAAACCAGTGAAAACAGACATGGAAAAAACAACAAAAACTGCCATCAATGTCTGATTTTTACCCCTATTTTTTTGGGGCTGTAGTAACATCAGACACCATAACAATACCTATACCGCGCTTTTATCGATTTTTATCAATGTGGTATAAAAACAGCATTAGATACACACTTTATGAGGTTATGTACATGTCGAACAAGAAAAAACCAATGGTTCTTGTCATTCTTGATGGTTACGGCTATCGGGAAGAACAACAAGATAACGCCATTATCAACGCCAAAAAACCGGTTATGGATAGCTTGTGGAAAAATTATCCCCATACACTGATCGCCGCTTCTGGTCTGGACGTCGGTTTACCCGATGGTCAAATGGGTAATTCCGAAGTCGGTCATGTCAATCTTGGTGCCGGACGTATTGTTTATCAGGACCTCACCCGTTTAGATAAAGAGATTAAAGACGGTGATTTCTTCACAAATACCATCTTAACTTCCGCTGTAGATAAAGCGGTTGCTGCCGGTAAAGCGGTGCACATTATGGGATTGATGTCTCCCGGCGGCGTTCACAGTCATGAAGATCATATTCTTGCCATGATCGAATTAGCATCAAAACGCGGTGCAAAAGCCGTTTACCTGCACGCTTTCTTAGATGGTCGCGACACACCACCCCGTAGTGCGGCATCAACACTGAAACGATTCACTGATAAATTTGCACAATTAGGGACAGGACGTATCGCTTCCATTATTGGTCGTTATTACGCAATGGATCGTGATAACCGCTGGGATCGCGTGCAACTCGCTTACGATCTGTTAACTGATGCTAAAGGTGAATTTAACGCGGCTGATGCGGTTTCTGGTTTGCAAGCAGCTTACGATCGTGATGAGAATGATGAATTCGTAAAACCGACGGTAATTAAAACAGCAGGTGAACCTGATGCCGCCATGCAAGATGGTGATGCTCTCATTTTCATGAATTTCCGTGCTGACCGCGCGCGCCAGATCACACGTACATTTATCAATCCTGACTTTGACGGATTTAAACGCCATCGCGTGATTAAATTCAGCGAATTCGTGATGCTAACTGAATATGCAGCGGATATTAAAGCCGCTTGCGCTTATCCGCCGGAATCGCTTAATAACACCTTTGGCGAATGGTTGATGAAACACGATAAAACCCAGTTACGCATTTCTGAAACGGAAAAATATGCTCATGTCACTTTCTTCTATAATGGAGGGGTGGAAGATCCGTTTACCGGCGAAGATCGTATTTTGGTAAACTCGCCAAAAGTCGCGACTTACGACCTGCAACCAGAAATGAGTTCTGCGGAGCTGACTGAAAAGCTGGTCGCCGCGATTGAAAGCGGTAAATATGATGCCATCATCTGTAACTATCCGAATGGTGATATGGTCGGTCATACCGGTGTTTATGATGCGGCAATCAAGGCGGTTGAAACACTGGACGCTTGCGTTGGTCAAGTGGTTACAGCGGTAGAGAAAGTCGGCGGGCAACTGCTGGTGACTGCCGATCATGGTAACGCAGAACAAATGCGCGATCCGGCGACCGGTCAGGCTCACACCGCACATACCAGTCTGCCAGTACCACTGATTTATATTGGCAAACAAGCGCAAGCTATTGAAGGCGGGAAATTGTCTGATTTAGCACCAACTATGCTCAATCTGATGGGAATGGAAATTCCAAAAGAGATGACTGGTAAGCCTTTATTTATCGTGAAATAATTCTCCCCAGATTCGGGTAAGAAAGTGGCGAAAATAATAGATTAATGTGTTGATAATAAATAATTCGTAGGGGCGGCAACCTGTCGCCCGAATTAACAACACAGCGGGTTCACGGGCGGCAGATTGCCGCCCTTACGGAAAATCGCATAATTATTTTCAACCCATTGTAATAATATAATTTTTCACTATATCCACATGCCATTCAGGGGGTTAATTGTGCCGATACCAAAACAGGACTCAGCACAACGCAGATCCCCAGTTAGTTTGTCTCTGATTTGCGCTGGCGTACTTCTTGCTGGCACTTTTCTATTCCCTAATTCAGTCTATCCGGCTGACACTTCAGCAACGAGTTCAGACAAAAATAAGCAGCAACTCAATAGTGTTTTGCAAGATATTGCTGAAAAAGAAAAGAACGTTAAGCAACAGCAGCAACAGCGGGAAACCTTGCAAACACAATTAAAAGAACACGAGAAAACCATCGCGCAATCCAGCCTGGCGCTGCGTAATACGCAAAGCGCATTGACGACATTAAATGGTGAGATCGGTTCTCTGAACGGCAATATTAAACGCCTGCAAAAAAATCAAAATACCCAACGAAATTATCTAGCTAAACAGCTAGAAGCAGCATTCCGACAAGGGAAAAGCTCCGAACCTCAGCTAATTCTGGAGGGCAAAGATAGCCAGCGCAGCGAACGCATTCTGGCTTATTACGGCTATCTCAACCAATCGCGCCAGAAAACGATCAATGAATTAAAAGAGACTCGGACTAATTTAGCCGCGGAAAAAACCAAGTTACAACAAAAACAAAACCAGCAGAAAACTTTATTAGATCAGCAAAAAAGTAGTCAGACCAAGTTAGAAACCGCGCGTCAGGAACGCAAAAAAACATTAGGTGAATTAGATATTGCGATTCAAGCGGATCAACAGAAACTCACGGAACTGAAAAAGAACGAAGCCAGCCTGAGAGACCAAATCGCTAAAGCAGAACAGGAAGCTAAAGCCAGGGCCGCTCGTGAACAACGTGAAGCGGAAGCGTTAAAAGCGAAACAGCAACAAGCACAGAAATCCGGTGCAACCTATAAACCAACCGAAGAAGAGCGCTCTTTAATGGCGCGTACCAGCGGGCTGGGTCGTCCTGCCGGTCAATCATTATGGCCAGTCAAAGGTCAAATCAGCCACCGCTTTGGTGAAGCATTACAAGGTGAACTGCGCTGGAAAGGTATAGTAATTAATGCACCGGAAGGCAGTGAAGTTAAAGCCATTGCCGATGGCCGCGTGCTGCTGGCTAACTGGTTGCAAGGCTACGGTTTAGTGGTGGTTGTCGAACACGGTAAAAGAGATATGAGTTTGTATGGTTACAATCAAAGCGTACTGGTCAGCGTTGGTAATCAGGTAAAAGCGGGGCAGCCCATTGCACTGGTCGGCACCAGCGGCGGTCAAGGGCAGCCCGCGTTATACTTTGAAATTCGCCATCAAGGTCAAGCCGTCAATCCGCAACCGTGGCTAGGAAAATAATTGTGAATCCATTAATCCGTTTATCGATTATCTTGTTTGCTCTGCTGGGTTACAGCGCTTTTGCCGCGCCCGCCAGATTAGCCATTGTGATTGATGATTTCGGTTATCGGAAAAGCAATGAAGAGCAAGTGCTGCAAATGCCTGCAGCGATCTCGGTGGCTGTTTTGCCGAATGCTCCGTTATCACAAGAAATGGCGCGAAAAGCCTATCAATCAGGACATGAGATACTGATTCACATGCCGATGGCACCCCTTAGCAAACAACCGCTTGAGCGCGATACCCTGCGCCCGACGATGAGTAAAGAAGAGATCCGCCGAATTATCGCCCAGGCAATCCATAATGTTCCCCATGCTAAAGGCATGAATAATCACATGGGCAGCGCCATGACTGCTGATCTGGCAGCAATGAAGCTGGTAATGCAAACCCTCAGTCACTATCAACTTTATTTTCTCGATAGCATGACTATCGGCAGCAGTAAATCAATACTCGCAGCACAAGGTACATCAGTACAAACGGTAAAAAGAAATGTATTTCTCGATGATGATCAAAATGAAGCCGCAGTCAGCAAACAATTTAATCAGGCAGTGAAGATGGCGCAAAAGAACGGTTCTGCGATTGCGATTGGTCATCCGCACCCGAATACCATTAAGGTTTTGCAACAGATGTTACCTAAACTACCAGCAAATGTAGTGTTAGTACCGGTTAGTGCTTTGCTGCCTTCGGCACCGCTTGTTGACTATCCGCAGCATCATGCACCAGATACCGAAAAAACTAAAAAACCGGCAACATTACCGGATAATCAACTCGCGGCAACACAACCAATTCAGTTCGTTAATCCTTGCCCGACACAAGAATCACTGAATAAAATTAATCCGTCAGCGGCTTATAGCACGCTAAAAAATCTGCTCGGATATTCCCCTGCTGTCTGGTCGATTTATTCTTATCTCACCTATTGCACGGTTTCCCCGCCGGTAAAACATTAACCAACAAGTTGTGCGCGCTAATTTGAACAAACATAGCGGCTACGGTAAAATCTGTCACTTCGTGTCCAATATTGGTCAGACCTATGTTCTCTTAGCCAGAGCAACATTTATATTCAGTGCATTTGGCGCTTTTTGGAAGTGGTATATTTTCAAAAATGGCTGGAAAGATGGCAAAGTCGGCGTAGTGACAGGAACTTACGCTGTAGCCTATAGCTTTTTGAAATACCTGAAAGCCTGGTATCAGGACGACTCCGTACTCTAAATAATTCAAATTGCATCAAAACAACAAGTGAGTTTATCCCGATGAACTTATATAAATAAGTAATTTGGGTGAGTAAATGTAGCCAACGCTGAGGCAACTTGAAGTATGATGGGTATAAAACCAACAAATAATGATCAGCCATACTTAATATCATAACGTTGGCAGCGAAAATAATATTGATGGTGTTGCATTAAGCAGCACTCGGTAAACTTTCATATTAAAAATGGTGATCCCATGATTATCGTAACTGGTGGTGCTGGATTTATCGGCAGTAATATCGTTAAAGCATTAAACAAAACCGGCTATCAGGACATTCTGGTGGTTGATAACCTGAAAGACGGCACAAAATTCGCCAATTTGGTGGATTTGGAAATTGCAGATTACATCGATAAAGAAGACTTCCTGCATCATATTATTGCCGGTGATGATCTCGGTGATATTGACGCTGTATTCCATCAAGGCGCTTGCTCATCAACCACCGAATGGGACGGCAAGTATATGATGGATAATAACTATCAATACTCAAAAGATTTACTGCATTACTGCTTAGATCGCCATATTCCATTCCTTTACGCTTCCTCTGCGGCAACTTACGGCGGCCGCAGCGATAACTTTATTGAAGAGCGCCAGTATGAGCAGCCATTGAATGTTTATGGCTACTCTAAATTCCTGTTTGATCAGTATGTTCGCCAAATTCTGCCGCAAGCAGAATCACAAATTTGTGGTTTTCGTTATTTTAATGTTTATGGTCCGCGAGAAAATCATAAAGGCAGCATGGCGAGCGTCGCTTTCCATCTCAATAATCAGATCAATAAAGGCGAGAATCCAAAGTTGTTCTCTGGTAGCGAAGGATTCAGACGCGACTTTATCTACGTCGGCGACGTCGCCAATATGAATCTATGGTTCTGGAAAGAAGGGACTTCTGGCATTTTCAACTGCGGTACGGGTCGTGCGGAATCGTTTCAGGCTGTCGCTGATGCTGTATTGGCTTTCCACAAAACAGGGCATGTGGAGTACATTCCATTCCCGGATCATCTAAAAGGTCGCTATCAATCCTATACGCAAGCTGATTTAACAAAATTAAAAGCAGCAGGCTATGATCTACCTTTTAAAACCGTGGCAGAAGGTGTGGCAGAATATATGGCTTGGTTAAATCGAGATAAAGTATAACAAGGATCACGAAACAGATTAAAAGCCCTCATAAATTCAGGGCATTTATGTTCTTTTTATAATACAAAATACAGCGATAACACCGGAGCAAAACAAGCATGAAAACGCTGATTATCGGACCATCTTGGGTCGGTGACATGATGATGTCACAAAGCCTTTATCGCACATTAAAGGCGAATAATCCGGCGGTAGAAATAGAAGTTATGGCTCCGGCATGGTGTCGTCCGCTGCTTGCCAGAATGCCCGAAGTAAATAAAGCGTTACCCATGCCATTAGGACACGGGAGATTAGCTATTGGTCAGCGTTATCAGTTAGGTAAACAATTACAGGCGGAACATTATCAACAAGCGATCGTGCTGCCTAACTCACTTAAATCTGCACTGATCCCTTTCTTTGCCCATATTCCAAAACGTACTGGCTGGCGCGGAGAAATGCGCTACGGTTTGCTAAATGATCTGCGTGTTCTGGATAAAACCGCATTTCCTTTAATGGTGCAACGCTATGCAGCGCTTGCCTACGACAAACAGAAAATTCATAGCGCACAAGATATTCCGCAACCGATTCTCTGGCCTCAGCTCAGTGTAACGGAAACTGAAATCGCGGAGACAACAGCGCATTTCAATCTGGCAACTGATCGCCTCACGATTGGATTCTGCCCTGGCGCAGAATTCGGTCCTGCTAAACGCTGGCCGCACTATCACTATGCTGAACTGGCAAAAAAACTGATCGCACAGGGATACCAAATCGCCCTATTCGGCTCAGCTAAAGATCGTCAGGCTGGGGACGACATTACTCATGCGCTGCCAGATGAAATGCAGATTTACTGCCATAACTTAGCAGGCAATACGGAGCTGGAACAAGCGGTGATCCTTATTGCAAGCTGCGCTGCGATTGTCAGCAATGATTCAGGTCTTATGCACATTGCTGCGGCATTAAATAAGCCGCTCATCGCGCTTTATGGTCCAAGCAGCCCTGATTTCACACCGCCGTTATCCCATCAGGCAAAAGTGATTCGTTTAATTACTGGCTATCATAAAATACGCAAAGGTGATGCACAGCAAGGCTATCATCAAAGCCTGATTGATATTCAACCAGAGCAAGTGTTGACTGAACTCAATCAATTATTAGCTAGCGGAGACAACCGATAATGCGGGTTCTGATCGTTAAGACCTCTTCAATGGGCGATGTATTACATACACTTCCCGCATTGACTGATGCACAAACCGCACTACCGGATATTCAATTTGATTGGGTTGTTGAGGAAGGATTCGCACAGATACCAAGCTGGCATAACGCAGTTGATCGCGTTATTCCAGTGGCGATTCGCCGTTGGCGGAAGTCCTGGTTTCATGCAGAAACCCGTAAAGAACGAGCAGCATTCATCGCACAACTACAAGAACGCCAATATGATGCAGTAATTGATGCACAGGGGCTTATCAAAAGCGCCCTGCTCATTACCCGCAAAGCAAAAGGCATCAAACACGGGCAGGATCGCCACAGCGCGCGCGAACCGCTTGCCAGTTGGTTTTATGATGTAAAACATAATATCCAGAAAAATCAACATGCTGTTGAACGTACCAGACAACTATTTGCACTTAGTCTCGGTTACCCTGTTCCAACACGAAAAGGTGATTACGCCATCGCTAGCCGTTTTCTTGCAATGCCCGCGGACGATGCAAATCAATATCTGGTTTTTCTTCATGCCACCACACGCGATGATAAACATTGGCCGGAACAGCATTGGCGTGAACTTATCGCTCTATTGGCAAATTCTGGCTTAAAAATAAAACTCCCGTGGGGCACACCTCACGAACATCAAAGAGCAATTCGATTAGCACAAAACTTCCAACATGTTGAAATTTTGCCTAAACTATCTCTTGAGGACGTAGCAAAAATTCTCGCTGGTGCAAAAGCGGTCGTTTCCGTAGACACGGGATTAAGCCATCTCTCCGCTGCATTGGATCGCCCGAATATCACACTGTATGGACCGACAGATCCGGGGCTAATTGGCGGGTATGGGGAGAATCAGAACCAAATATATGCCGCGGATAAAAATTTACTATCTATCGATGCTCAATCAGTAAAAGATATACTAGCAAGGTTTATATTATGAAGACGCCACATGTTATTAATTTAGGTAAACCAGGCGGTGTTGAGCGTCTCTTTTTTGAATACATCAATAGCGAACGTGCTAAAAGTGATGAAATTTTGTGCATCGAAAATCATATTGGTGAAAAGATATTCACCCAGCTAAAAAATAAAAATATTAATTTTGTTAACCGAATTTCCTCCAGTTTTTCTGGTTCAAAACTAAAATATCTATCATTTATTAGAAAATATGCTCTAAAAAAGAAAATAGAAGAAGCTGATTCTGTTGAAAAAATAATCAACAATAGTTATCAAAATTTTAGGGGCAATTTATTTCCCCGCATTAGTAACAATTTTCAATATGAAAAATTTAAAAATAAACTAAATACAATATTATTAACTATTTTACACAGGAAATAAGTATGAGCACATTACAAATTATGATGATACAGATAGTTAGTGCTTATTTATTTGCTGCATTGTTAGCATTCAACAAAAGAAGTAATGTAGTAAGACTAAATAAGCTAATATGTAATCAGAGAAATAACAAACATAAGGTTGTAGCTAAGATAAATCATAATACTTATTCAAATATAAGTAATTTTATCATAACCAACACACCGGATCTAAAATGAAACGATTACATATCATTAAGTTAGATGGATTAGCAGGTACAGAAAAGATGCTAATTCAGTTTGTTAATAGTAATATGCCTGATGGTGATGAGGATAAAATCCTCAATATCAATAATGAGCTAAGCCATCATCTATCAGGTCATTTACCAGAAAATAAAATTATTTTTCCTTATCGGATTTTTAAAAATCACATGCTGAAATACCCAGCATTTATGCGTAAATACATACTAAGACGCGCCATTGAAAAAGAAAATCCTGACTTAATTATTGTCTGGGATCTCATTCCAAATTGGGATACCAGACCATCTTGTGGAAAAATTGTATATTACGATCATGGTAACTCATGGTTTTTTACAAAAAACACTAAAACTTTAAATTTTTTCTCCATAGTAGATGGCTGTATTTCTGCGTCTTTTGCCTCTCAAAGAATATTACAGCTAAAATTTAATTTAAAATGCCCAATTTTAACTGTTTCAAATAATATTCCACATCCATATAGAATAAAAACATTAAGAAATATCTCTGAAAAGCAAATTATTTTAGGTACTGCGTCCAGACTAGAACCCATTAAAGCAGTAGGCGTGTCTGTTCTCACTACGATGGAACTTAATAGGCGTGGTATTGATACAAAACTCTATATTGCCGGACATGGTTCACAAGAAGCAGGTCTAAAGAAATTAGTAAAAAAATTAGGCTTAGCCGATAAAGTTATATTTCTTGGCTTCCAGAAAGATATGTCTGATTTTTATCAACTCATTGATTTTTATATTAGTAGTCCAATAACAGAGGCCTTTGGTTTATCCTGTATGGAAGCACTTTATAATGGTATTCCTGTTATATTTCCGATGATTGATGGTCAACCAGAGGTCATAAAACATAAATATTCAGGTCTTGGTTATATTCCAACAATGTCTCTTGATAGATACTTTAAATTAACTGGATTAGAAGTTAATTATTCCCATCAAGGATATAGTCCCGCAGAAGATAAGATGGTTGATTTAAAAGTACCATCTTATATTGATTATGCGAATGGAATAGAAAACATTATTAAAGAAAATAGTTATTTACAATATAGTAATAATGCTAAAAAATATACCAGAGAACAATGTGACTATAAACAGTTTAATTATTTATTAAAAGAAAAATTTTCTTCTTTCTTATAAAAAATGTCATGTGAATAATGTTAATGATGAAAATAAAATTGAAAACAGATAATATAAAAAAATATCTAATTATACTATGTATTATGTTTATTATGATATCAATTTCAGCTATTTTAGTTAATGAACGAATAGCAAGAATTGCATTTTTTACTGCTAGTTATATTAGTATTGCAGGTATTCTAATTGATAAAAATAACTATAAATCTTATATAAAATTGGTTCCAGTCTCTTTATTAATATTTGGATTAAGTAAAGCTATTTGGTTTTATTTTTTCCGTATTTCTTATAATGTTGTTTCAGAAATTGATATGTATAGCGGCTATATACAATCGGGGAAAAGAATTATTTTATGCTCAATTTTGATAAGTTACTTATTGATTAACATAAAAAATCTTTCTCACAATAAGAAATTGATTAGCGCTTCATTAATAGTATCATTCATAGTTGGAACTTTTTTTTCTGTTCATCAAATAGAAGCTGGAGTATCAAGAGTAGGACTCTATACTGTTGCAACTTCAGCGGCATACATGTATTCCTGTCTTTCTCTAGTGCTAATATCTTTTTTAATTAGTTCAGGTATTAAAAATATATATTCATACCCTATTTCAATGATAATATTTTTAATATCTATGTTTGTAATTATCCATACTGGTACTAGAGCTGTTATGATATTTCATCCATTATTGGTTTTCATTATATTATTATTTACCAATTGGCATAATAAATATAAGACGGCTCTTTTGTTATCTGCTCTTGTTATTACTATATCAACTTCATATTTTTTTAATGGTATGATCATCAAAAAAATAAACCAGACAAAAGCTGAAGTATCGATATATGAAAAAAGTAAAGGAAACCAACCCTCCTCTCTTGGCGCTAGATTTTCCATGTGGAATACAGGTCTGTATTCATTTTTCCAACACCCAATGGGTACGACAATGAAAGAGCGAAATAAAACAATAGAGGAATATACAAGAAATAAAAACAAAGATAAATCAGCTTTAGAATTTACCTATACTCACCTACATAATGAAATTATCGATACCCTTTCTTTACAAGGAATATTAGGGGTATTAGCTCTACTCTTCTTCTATTGTGCAATGCTGATTAAATCGATAAAAGAAAAAAATCCAATGCTACTTTCAGTCATGTTATGTTTAATCGCCTATGGATTAACAGATGTTATATTTATTAACAGAGCGATGTCACTTCTTTTCTGTTTAATGATTATTGTTTCTCTATTATTGAATAAACAGATAGTTTCAGGAAAAAAACTTTCTAACTGATAAATCGGGCTCATTTATCATAAATAAATGAGCCCGATTTATTATCTCAAATATCCCCTATAAAACTCCCCCATCGTCATCCCTTGAGTATGTTGGCTTAGCCACGCAAATAATTCATCAAGATCACGGTAAAGTTGTTCAATGGAAGTTTCATCTTTAAATGTTGGACTGCCACTTGGCATAAATTCGGAAGAATGAAGCATAAACTCTACATAATTTTTACCTTCATTGAGGCACTGCTGTGCTACGTGTTTCATTTCTTCAAAATTATTGCCTTTCGGACGCAGCCAACGGGTAGATGGAGGACGTTTCTTGCCCCTAATCCCATCATAAAATTGTTTAAATGAATTATGCAAAGTGCCGTATTTCAAACGGGTACTCATTGGAATTTGTAATAGGTTAGAGTCCCCAGCTTTAGATATATCATTAAGATCCATAAAATAAGCATGATCAGGGAAATAACGATAATTACTTCCACCATTCGCTTCTGGATTACCTTTTACTCCACTCCAATCAACGTAAGGAGTGACAGAACAATCAACCAAATAGCCAAATTCATTTAATAAATGAGCATATTGTTCGTTGAATGCCCAACGGCCAGCTCGATGGCTGACCATTTTCACGCCAAAAGTCTCCTCCAACAAATCGGTCATAGCTGCAATTTTTTGGCGCATAACATCAACAGGATATTCAATCAGATAAGGCTGATAACGATCATCATCATCAGTTAGTGCATGTAAAGGAGGGCTATTCCAGGCATGGAGATGCATACCTACTTCCCCCTGATTACGTGCAATCACATCTTTGGCGAAAGAAACATAATCCGGCGACATCGCCATTTCATAGTTCGTTAGATAGGTTGGCTTAAAACCATATTTCTCACATAGTTGCTGGAATCGACCAAGAAAATTAGCATTCTGCGTAGATATATCCTTAGTATTTACCCAAAGATTATCGCCCTCAGTATCAATAGATATAAGGAAAGCCGGTTTCTGCACCATAAAACCCTCGTATTCTTATCGTGAAATAACGTGTCATAAAATAGACTGCTTAATGCTACGCACACTCATCATTAGACGCAAACGAAGTCTGTATGAATGACTCATTTAGAATACGGTTGATTCATATCGTTCTATCTACCTACTGCTCTTTATTGCTTTATCGATTTGACACCAATACGGTTATAATGTGAAAAATTGTCTGGTTGCAGCATATTTTTCTAAGGAATACCCGATTATGAGTTCAATTCGTCTTGCGATTGTTCGGCAGAAGTACCGTCCAGATGGCGGTGCTGAACGTTTTATCTCCCGTGCATTAGAAGCGTTGAAAAATCATAATCTTTCACTCAATGTGATTACCCGTGAATGGCAGGGAGAACAGAACCCTGACTGGAATATTTTTTTATGTAATCCAGCTAAATGGGGACGAATTAGTCGGGAAAGAGGCTTCGCTCATGCAGCACAGCAGATATGGCAAAAAGAACGTTTTGACTTAGTACAAAGCCATGAACGCATTGCTGGTTGTGATATTTATCGCGCAGGTGATGGTGTGCATCGCCGTTGGTTATTACAGCGAGCTAAAATTCTACCCCGTTGGCGTCAAAAGCTGCTGTTGAATGACAGATACCACCGCTATGTGATGAATGCAGAAAAAGAAATGTATGCAGCTCCAGAATTGCAGGCTGTTATTTGTAATGCAGAGATGATTAAGCACGAAATTATGGAAGATTTTGGTATTGCTGAGTCCAAAATTCATGTCATTTACAACGCTATTGATAGCCAGCATTTTATGCCGGGCAATGAACAAATTCGCCTACAGATTAGAACTAAGCTCAATATTGCTGCCAATACTTCTTGTCTAATCTACGTGGGTTCGGGCTTTGAACGTAAAGGACTGGAGGCGGCGATCAGAGCACTAGCGCCAACACAGCGTCATTTGCTCGTTATCGGTAAAGATAAAGATGAAAAACATTATAAACATTTGGCTGCTAGTTTAGGTTGTCAAAATCAAGTGCATTTTCTTGGCGTACAAAATAATGTCCTGCCTTATTATCAGGCTGCTGACGGGCTGTTATTACCAACCCTTTATGATCCTTTTCCTAATGTCATTCTCGAAGCGATGGCCTGTGGCTTGCCGATAATCACCAGTAATACCTGCGGCGGTGCTGAATTTATCGAGCAAGGGAAAAGTGGCTTTATCTGTGATGCTCTGGATATTCATGCCCTGACAAATGCCATTAATGAATTACCTCAGCAAGCATTAGGATCATCAATGGGACTTATTGCCAGAGAAAGGGTTATTCCGCAAAATGCAACTCAACTTTCGCAGCAATTAGTCGCTCTGTATCAAAGTCTGATGAGGGTATAAATGAGAATTTTATTCGTTATTGATGGTCTGCCCGGCGGCGGCGCAGAAAAAGTCGTGTTAACTCTGGTAGAAGGCATGATTTCACTGGGACATCATGTCAGTCTCTTTTCTTTACGAGATGTCCTCGATTATCCATTACCAGAACGTATTGATTATCGGGTAATAACAGATAATACTCGTGTTTTTTGGCGTAAACTTACAGAGATCCAACGCCGTGCAAAACAACTCAATGATGAAATTATTAACGCTCAACATAGCAATGGAAATTTTGACTTAGTGATCTCCAATCTACATAAAACTGATCGTATCGTTAGCCAGTGCCATAGCCTTGACTGGTCAAAAGTATGGTTCTGTATCCACGGTATTTTTTCTGCATCTTATCTTGGTAATAAACAAGGCTTCCGCCAATGGCTCAAACGGCAAAAAATCTCTCGCGTTTATCAAAATAAAAATATTGTGGGTGTTTCGCAAGCCGCTGTTGATGATTTAATTCAACAGTTCCATATCAACGCGAGAAGAACAACTCAAATCAGTAATCCATTTGATATTGAAGCTATCTTAAAGTTAGCCAATGAACCCTGTGAATTAGAGGGAAGTAGCTATCTGATTCATGTTGGTCGCCTGCACCCAAATAAGCGTCATGACCGATTATTGAAAGCCTATGCAAAAACGCAATTAACTTATCCTTTAATCCTAATTGGGAAAGGTAATGCTGATTACACTGAAAAATTAAAATTGCTGACAAAAGAACTGGGAATAGCCGAACGGGTAAAATTTATGGGTTTCATTCCAAATCCTTACCCTTATATTAAACATGCCAAAACATTAATTCTAAGTTCAGACAGCGAAGGTTTTGGCAATGTATTAGTTGAGGCTTTGATTTGCGGAACACCCGTAGTGAGTACCAATTGTCCGGGTGGTCCAGCAACAATACTTAGCGGTAATCTTGCTATTGGACTTGCTGAAATGAATGAAGATTCTCTGGCAGAAAAGATTATTTTAATTACTAATAACCCACCTACAATAGAAGCAAAAAACCTGCTGGATTATGGTATTATCCCGACCAGTTTAAAGTACCTCGCTCTCGCGAACGATTAATCAGTTTAGAATATTACCGAACGTTTTATCACGTTCGGCGATTGTGGATACATTATGCTGCGGTTGATTTACTCATTCCTACTCTACTTGTTACAACCTCTGATTTGGCTGCGTTTATTTTTACGAGGGCGTAAAGCACCGGCGTATCGGAAACGTTGGGCGGAGAGATATGGGTTTTGCCGCGGTAAAGTCGAGCCGAATGGTATCATGCTGCATTCGGTTTCCGTTGGCGAAACACTCACGGCGATCCCGCTGGTTCGGGCGTTGCGTTATCGTTATCCGATGCTGCCGATTACAGTCACTACCATGACGCCGACTGGCTCAGAACGCGTACTTTCCGCGTTTGGTGATGATGTACATCACGTTTATCTGCCTTATGACCTGCCCTGTTCTGTCAACCGTTTTCTCAATCAGGTTCGTCCTAAGCTGGTCATCATTATGGAAACCGAGCTGTGGCCGAATTTGATCCACCAACTCAATAAACGCCATATTCCACTGGTAATTGCTAATGCCCGTTTATCGGCGCGTTCTGCTCATGGTTACAGTAAATTGGGCAAAACTATGCAAACTATGCTGCAAAAAATCACACTGATTGCAGCGCAAAATAAAGAAGATGGTGATCGCTTTATTCAGCTAGGGCTTAAACCCTCCCATTTAGCCATTACTGGTAGTCTAAAGTTTGATATTTCCGTTACGCCGGAGCTTTCCTCGCGCGCGCTAAGCCTGAGACGCCAATGGGCACCGCATCGTCCAGTCTGGATTGCTGCCAGCACTCACGAAGGTGAAGAAAATATTATTCTGGACGCACATGCAAACTTGCTGCAACGCTTCCCGAATCTACTGCTGATACTTGTCCCCCGCCACCCTGAGCGTTTTCCCACCGCGCAGCAATTAACCATTCAGGCGGGCATGAGCTACATTACGCGCAGCAGCGGAGAAGTGCCGAACGAGCAAACACAAGTTGTGATTGGCGATACTATGGGCGAACTGATGTTGCTGTATGGTATTGCTGATTTAGCTTTTGTCGGCGGCAGTTTGGTTGAGCGCGGCGGGCATAATCCGTTAGAACCTGCGGCGCATGCAATTCCTGTCTTGATGGGATCTCATACCTTTAACTTCAATGAGATATGTAACAAGTTAGCTCAAGCGGAAGGGCTAATCACGGTGCAAGATGCTAACTCGCTGGCAGAACAGGTCGAGTCGTTATTAGCTGATGAGAGTTACCGCAACTATCGCGGGCAACGGGCAGTCAATGTTCTACTGCAAAATCAAGGTGCATTGGAAAAGTTACTGGCTTTGTTAGAGCCTTATTTACCTGCCCGGAGTCATTAACTCATGGATAAAAAACGCCTTTCCGTCGTTATTATCGCCAAAAATGAAGCTGAGTTAATCGGTGATTGTCTGCAATCGGCGCAATGGGCTGATGAAATAATTCTGCTTGATGGCGGCAGTACAGACGCAACAGTACACATTGCCGCGCAATATAACGCAAAAGTTTTTAGCCATACCGAATGGCAAGGCTACGGCAAACAGCGGCAAATCGCGCAAGGTCATGCCAGCGGTGATTATATTTTCATGATCGATGCCGATGAGCGGATTACGCCAGAATTACGTGCATCAATTGAGCAAGTTATCAGTGCTGAAATACAGCAAAAACAAGTATATAACTGCGCGCGCCGTAACTATTTTTTGGGGCGTTTTATGCGCTATAGCGGTTGGTATCCCGATCGCGTAATTCGCCTTTATCGCAATGAGAATTATCGTTATAACGATAATCTGGTTCATGAGTCGCTAGATTATGGTGATGCACAAGTTATTGCATTACAAGGTGATTTAATCCATCTAACCTGCCGTGACTATTTTGTCTTTCAAAGAAAACAATTTAATTATGCTGAAAGCTGGGCGCATCAGAGCTTCCAGCGCGGTAAAACATCATCAATGATGTCGGCAATTAATCATGGTTTTGGTGCATTCATTAAAACATGGTTAATCCGGCGCGGATTTCTGGACGGTAAACACGGTTTTCTGCTTGCCTGCATCAATGCACAATATACCTTTAATAAATATGCGGCGCTCTGGGCTCTCAGCCAACAGGAGAAAAGAAATCAATGACTATTCGCAAAGCTGATTTCACGAAAGCGATTTATCCGGGTACATTTGATCCGCTAACTAACGGTCATCTGGATATTATTACCCGCAGCGTACAGATGTTTGATCAGATAGTGATTGCGATTGCCCGCAGCCCAAGCAAAAACACCCTATTTTCGCTAGAAGAGCGTGTTGAATTAGCTAAAACCGCCACGGCTCATTTACCTAGTGTAGACGTAATTGGATTTAGCGAATTAATGGCTCACTTTGCCCAAAAACAACAGGCTAACATTCTTATCCGCGGGCTGCGTAGTGTTGCTGATTTTGAATATGAGCTGCAACTCGCAGGTATGAATCGGCATCTTATGGCTGATTTAGAAACGATTTTTCTGATGCCATCAGAAAAATGGTCTTTTGTTTCATCATCATTGATCAAAGAAGTTGCCCGCCACGGCGGAGACATCACATCATTCTTACCGCCAGTGGTAGCAGAGGCTCTAAGCAAAAAATTAGCTTAATCAATCTCTGGGTTGGATAAGAAAATAGTAAAAACAATAGATTAATATATTGATAATAACGAATAACTCGTAAGAGCGGCAGATTGCCGCCCTTACGTAAAAATCATATAATCATTTGAAATTTATCGTAATAATATAATTTTTTATCCGAAGTTTAGCTTAGTGTTGGCAATAACGACAAAAAAACGTAGTTCGCTGCCCATGCTTAGTACTTTCAATCAACGTACCGCATACTCGGCAAGGTTCTCCGCTGCGTCCATATACCTGTAACTCTTGGGCAAAATAGCCCGGTTTACCATCTGCCTGCATGAAATCTTTTAGCGTAGTTCCGCCCTGTTCGATGGAGCGCTGTAATACACGTTTAATCGTCGCCGCCAGTAAATCAGCCTCTTCTGGCGTTAATGAACCTGCCTGACGATGCGGTAAAATTTTTGCTTCAAATAACGATTCGCTGGCATAGATATTCCCCACACCAACTACCAGCTTGTTATCCATCAGCCACGGCTTTATCGCTGTCTTTTTATTGCGTGATTGATTAAACAGATAAGAGCCATCAAAATCATCGCTTAGCGGTTCAGGTCCTAAGTTTTGTAGCTGGCGGCTGTGTGACAGATCATATTCCCATAACCAGGAACCAAAGCGGCGCGGATCGGTATAACGCAGCACTTTACCGCTGGATAACATGAAATCGATATGATCATGCTTTTCCGGCTCGCTGTATTCAGGCAAGACTCTGACACTACCCGACATGCCAAGATGCCCGATAATCCAACCGCTTGATAACTCAATTAGTAAATATTTAGCCCGACGCTGCACACTTAGAACTGGCATATTTTCCAGCTCAATAATCTGCGGTGAAACCTGCCAGCGCAGCTTCGGCTGGCGCACGATCGTCCTGACAATCTTATTGCCGACCAGATGAGGTTCAATTCCCCGTCGGCTAGTCTCAATTTCGGGTAATTCAGGCATCGTAGATTTCTCCTGTTCAAGTGATAGAGCTTATCTAACACACAATAAAAATGATGATTTTTTCTACTAAAAATACTTAATCGCAATAAAAAACCCGACCTGAGTCGGGTTTTAATTAGCGTTGTTACAATGAAATTAAAATTATTTAATTTTAGCTTCTTTGTAGATAACGTGTTGACGGACAACTGGATCGTATTTTTTCAGTTCCAGTTTTTCCGGCTTAGTACGCTTGTTCTTCGTGGTGGTATAGTAGTGACCTGTACCAGCTGAAGAAACCAGCTTGATCTTCTCGCGAATACCTTTAGCCATGGTTCAGTTCCTTAAAACTTCTCACCGCGGGCACGAAGATCGGCTAACACCGCATCGATACCCTTTTTATCGATTACACGCATACCTTTAGCAGATACACGTAAAGTTACAAAACGCTTTTCACTCTCAATCCAAAAACGATGTGAGTGCAGGTTAGGCAAAAAACGACGTCTAGTCGCATTCAATGCGTGAGAGCGGTTGTTACCGCTCACTGGGCGCTTGCCAGTAACTTGGCAGACTCGTGACATGTCAAAATTCTCCAAAAATCAAATCAGCTCGAGCTTCGTTAGGATGTTGGCTGCCTCGTCAGGCTTTAGAGCCAATCTCAGCAAATTCAGCCGAGATGAGACGTTGAGTCAGGTCGGAACCTGCTGAGATAGGCTCGTATACCACATCCGTGATCCTCAAAGGTGGCGTAGTATACGCCCTTAGCCAGTATGGCTCAAGTGTCGAACAGCAAGATTTCATAAAACATGAAAAAATTACGCTAAATCCAGCCTCGCTCGGCAAATGAAACCGACGTCCCGCGCCCAATAACAATATGATCAAGCAAACGAATATCTACTAATAAGCAGGCTTCGCGTACTTTATCAGTTACCTGGCGATCAGCAAGGCTAGGTTCAGCCATACCTGAGGGATGATTATGCGCCAAAATTATCGCAGCAGAATTAGACTTCAGCGCTTCACGCACAATCTCTCTGGGATGCACTTCAACGCTGCTGAGTGTACCAGAGAACATTTCTTTATGATAAATAACTCGATTTTGATTATCCAAAAACATCACAACAAAAATTTCCCGATCGCGCTGCGCCAGTAATCCTTGTAAATATTCTCGCGTTAACAATGGGTTATTGATAGAACACTCTTCAGCAAGTTGATGACCTAAAAAACGGCGTGCAAGTTCTACTGCCGCCTGCAATTGTGCATATTTCGCCAGCCCTAACCCTTTGGTATGGCAAAATTGCACATAATCAGCGGAAATTAATCCATACAGCGAACCAAACTCGTTAAGCAACTGCACGGAAAAATCCATCACATGAACACCCGGCAATCCAGTACGTAAAAAAATCGCCAGCAATTCACTATCAGATAGTGTCATCGCTCCGTTTTTCAGCAATTTTTCTCTTGGCGCACAGTTATCGCGCCATAACATAGCGATCTCTTTCGGCATTTTTCAGTCATCTCTTCTGGCATCATTACCTTTGCAAAAGCAAACTGTGATGACCGCCATTAAGACATGCGAGGCTAAAAATATATTTATGGGAGATGAATTACATAACTCATTGTATAGCAGTTACTTTCTATCATTTTATTGGAATATACCGCACAGAGTTTCACCAAAAATAACAGACCGAATATAAAAAACAGCGATTCTCAACACCGTCAGAGAATTTATCTTTCGCTATAGCATATTAGAATTACTGTATATATAATCAGCTAATTATTCTCTGTTCTGTATTCATTTTTAAGAAATCTGTTATCTATAAACTGCCATTCTCGAGAGATCGCCTTTATCAGGGTTATGATAAGATCCATAGTATGTGCTCAAATTAGTCGGGCAAAGCATTCCGATACATTTATACCTAATAGATAGGTCTATACCGATAGGACAGCAATCATGGCGATGTTAACGGGTAAAAAAATCGTTCTGGGGATCAGCGGCGGTATTGCTGCTTATAAATGCCCGGAAATTGTGCGCCGCTTACGGGATCAGGGCGCAGAAGTGCGTGTCGTGATGACCAGCGCAGCAAAAGCATTTATTACTCCGCTGACATTACAGGCTGTTTCTGGCTCTCCTGTTGCTGATGATCTGCTTGATCCTGCTGCGGAAGCCTCAATGGGGCATATCGAACTAGGGAAATGGGCGGATATGGTGATTTTAGCGCCAGCCACCGCCGATTTACTCGCCAGAATTGCTGCCGGAATGGCAAATGATCTATTAAGTACCGTTTGTTTAGCTACCGCCGCTCCCGTTATCGCTGTTCCTGCCATGAATCAGCAAATGTATAAAGCTGCTGCGACACAGCATAATTTACAAATATTGGCGTCGCGCGGCATTGAGCTTTGGGGACCAGACAGCGGCTCTCAAGCCTGCGGTGATGTGGGTTTAGGCAGAATGCTTGATCCGTTAACTATCGTTCAGCACTGCGTTGGGTATTTCTCTCCCGCACAAGATTTAGCCGGTATCAACATATTACTCACAGCGGGACCAACCAGAGAAGCACTCGATCCTGTGCGTTTTATCAGCAATCACAGCTCCGGCAAAATGGGCTATGCCATTGCTAAAGCGGCTGCCAAACGCGGTGCTAACGTCACATTAATAAGCGGTCCTGTTGATTTAACCACGCCTGCGAATGTCACACGTATTGATGTAACCAGTGCGTTAGAAATGCGTGATGCCGTGCTGCAACGCGCAGCGACACAAAATATTTTTATTGCTTGTGCGGCGGTTGCTGACTATCGTGCGGAGCATATTGCCGCTGAAAAAATCAAAAAGCAGGGTGATGATTTACTGCTGAAAATGGTCAAAAATCCTGACATTGTTGCCGAAGTTGCGGCAATGACAGAAAACCGACCTTTTGTTGTCGGCTTTGCTGCCGAAACGCAGAATGTGGAAGAATACGCGCGGAAAAAATTAGTCAGTAAAAATCTCGATCTTATCTGTGCTAATGATGTCTCGCTGCCGAATCACGGTTTTAATAGCGATACCAACGCGCTATGCCTTTACTGGTCAAACGGCAAAATGAGTCTGCCTTTAAGCGACAAATCTTTGCTTGGTCAAAAACTGATGGACGAAATCGCCAAACGCTATGATGAAAAAAATTGATGTAAAAATTCTGGACTCTCGTATTGGCAGCGCTTTCCCGCTGCCAACCTATGCTACCGCCGGTTCTGCCGGTCTGGATTTACGCGCCTGCCTTGATGCAGCAATCACACTGAATCCTGGTGAGACCCAATTGCTGCCGACCGGTTTAGCGATTCATATTGCTGATCCCTCTCTTGCTGCCGTGATTCTGCCGCGCTCAGGTCTTGGGCATAAGCATGGTGTGGTTTTAGGTAATCTGGTTGGTTTGATAGACTCAGATTATCAAGGGCAATTAATGGTATCCGTTTGGAATCGCGGTCAAGTGCCATTTGTCATTGAACCCGGCGAACGTATCGCACAGATGGTTTTTGTGCCGGTAGTACAAACTGAATTCAATATCGTTGAAGATTTTACCAGCAGTGAACGCGGCGAAGGCGGTTTTGGTCACTCTGGTCGTCAATAAAACTCGATACCCAAAAATTTTCAAAATAACGGGTATATGCTCGATATAATGTAATAAATAAGGACGAGTGCAGACTCGTCCTTTATCAGGATATTTCTGTACATGGTAGAAAAAGCAACTAAGAAAAATCGTAAAGAAGACATACTGCAAGCGCTGGCGCAAATGCTTGAGTCAAGCGACGGCAGCCAGCGTATTACGACAGCAAAACTTGCGGCTAATGTTGGTGTCTCAGAGGCAGCTTTATATCGCCATTTTCCTAGCAAAATGCGTATGTTTGACAGTCTAATCGAGTTTATCGAGGACAGTCTTAACAGCCGTATCAATCTGATATTACAGGACGAAAAAGATACTTATAACCGTATCCGTTTGATCTTGCTGTTAGTACTGGGTTTTGCCGAGAAAAATCCTGGTCTGACTCGCATAATGACCGGTCATGCACTGATGTTTGAGCAAGATCGGCTGCAAGGGCGGATTAACCAACTATTTGAACGCATAGAAACACAACTGCGTCAGGTATTGCGTGAGCGTAAACTGCGTGAAGGTCAGGCATTTAGTTATGATGAAAGTTTGATCTCCAGCCAATTACTGGCTTTTTGTGAAGGTATGATGTCACGCTTTGTGCGTAGTGACTTTCGCTATCGCCCGACGGAAGAGTTCGAGCAACGCTGGCCAATGTTAGCGCTGCAATTACAATAGACCAAATGACACTATTTTTAAAAATATCGGGGAAAATAAACTTGTTTTCCCCGATGATCTAACCATTATTAACCAACTTTCTTATTTCAATGCTTCACCATAAGCCGCCGCGTTAACTTCTTTGCGAACTTTAGCGACCTCTTTTTCAGTCACCGGTGATGCCTTATTACCCCAACTATTGCGGATAAAATTCACCACATCAGCGACTTGTTGATCGGTTAAGCGCGTATCAAATGGCGGCATGGTGTAAGACGTTGCGGCGTTGATTGTCGATGGCAATATTCCGCCTTTCAGCACAATATGAATCAACGATGTCGCATCGTCGCTGGCTAATACCGGATTGCCCGCCAGTGCAGGGAATACTTCAGCATAACCTTTGCCGTCAGTACGGTGGCAAGCGGCACAGCTATCAATGTAGACACTGGCACCAACAGCGCTATCATCACCGTTAAACAACGCTTTTGATACAGTATCATCATATTTAAATGCTGTTTGATCAGCATTTTTTGCCGGTAACGCTTTAAGATAGCGGGCAATTGCCGTCAAATCTTCGTCGGTCATATACTGCATACTGTCCACAACCACATCGCGCATACCGCCGAATACAGCAGTGTGCGCCGTGCGACCGGTACTAAGAAATTGCACCAGTTGTTGTTCTGTCCAGCTACCTAAACCATCATGCTGATCACCGCGCAGATTTTTCGGCAACCAACCGTCCATCGGCGCGCCGCCTGAAAGATAAAGCTGCCCATCTTCGCTGGTTAAGGCTTTTTCTTGCAGCCCAAAACCGCGCGGACTATGACAAGATCCGCAGTGACCTAATCCCTCCACCAGATAAGCTCCGCGCGCAACAACGGCGTCCTGCCCTTTAGCGGCTTCAAATGCTTTCACTTGCGGCGCAAAAGCCCAGCGCCAGAATGCCAAAGGCCAGCGCATTGATAACGGCCACGGAATATCTGTCGGTTTATTTGCCTGATTCACTGGCTGTACACCGTGCATAAAGTAAGCGTAAAGTGCCTGCATATCTGCATCAGTCACTCTGGCATAGGAGGGATAAGGCATCGCCGGATAAAGCGTAGAATTTTTGCCGATACCGTGCCGCACCGCATTATCAAAATCAGTAAAGGTGAAATCACCGATACCGGTTTGCTTATCAGGTGTGATATTAGTAGAGAAGATCGTCCCAATCGGTGACGCGATCGGTAAACCGCCAGCAAAAAGCTGACCGCCGGAAGCGGTATGGCAAGCCACACAGTCACCCGCTCGCGCTAAATACTCACCCTGTTTGATCAACTTGACATCATTATAATTAATCTGTTCTGCGGCAAATGCCGACGCCGTTAAGCCCGTGGTTAAGGCTGCGGCAAAAAGAAATTTTTTCATTTTTCCGTCTCCTGTTATGCCTGCACCAATGGACCGGGATTTTTCAGATATTGCTCACGAATCGCTTTTGCCGACCAAAACGCCAACGCACCAACAAGTCCGGTTGGGTTATAACCAAAGTTCTGCGGGAAAGCACTCGCGCCCATGACAAACACATTCGGTACGTCCCAACTTTGCAGATAGCGATTAATCACACTGGTTTTTGGATCGCTGCCCATGATCGCGCCGCCGGTATTATGTGTCGTCTGATAAGGACGAGTGTCATACTGTGCACCGAGTTTTTTAGCATTCACTTTGTATGATTCAGGATTCATCGCCTGCGCTATTTCACCGGCTTTATTGGTAGTGAATTGCGCCATTTTTATTTCATTGTCATGCCAGTTAAATGTCATGCGTAATAATGGCTGACCATTGCTGTCGGTATAGTTCGGGTCGAGATCCAAATAGCTATCACGATATGACATCACCGAACCCGATGAACCGATACTCATCGCTCGTTGATAGCTGTCCTGAATCGCCCCTTTCCATTCTGTTCCCCAAGCTGGCGTACCCGCAGGCACAGTGGCTTGATTAATTGGCCGTCCGCCAGAACGGTGATGAGAGATATTTGCCCCGCCGACAAAACCAAGCGAACCATGATCAAAATTATCGCCGTTAAACTCATCAATCGACTGCCCGCCTGCACCGCTGCCGATAAACGGATTCAGCGCCGTACCTTTTGGCAGCAGCACGCTAACCGAAGTAGACATTTGATAGGCATAGTTTTTACCGACTACGCCATCATTGGTTATCGGGTTGTAAGGCTGACCGATTTTGGAAAGCAGCAACAAACGGACATTGTGCATTTGGTAAGCACTAAGGATCACAATGCTGGCGGGCTGTTCAACTTCACGGCCTTGCGGATCGATATAGGTAACGCCAGTGGCTTTTTTACCGCTGGAATCCAGATTTACGCGGATCACCTGCGATTGCGTGCGTAACTCAAAATTCGGTTTGCGTAATAACACCGGCAAAATAGTGGTTTGCGGTGAGGCTTTAGAGTAGAGATAACACGCATAATGTTCGCAATAGCCACAGAAATTACATGGACCTAAGCGCACACCATAAGGATTAGTGTAAGGCTCTGACGCATTAGACGCGGGAACAGGAAACGGCTTATAACCCAATTCAGCAGCGGCTTTAGCAAACAATTGCGCGCCATACACATCTTTCAGCGGCGGCAGCGGATAATCTTTACTGCGCGGCGCTTCAAACGGATTTCCGCCCTCTTGCTTTTTCCCCTGAACATTACCGGCACGACCAGAAACACCGCAAACGTCCTCAAACTTGGTAAAGCACGGTTCCAGATCTTCATAGGTCACGCCAAAATCCTGAATTGTCATGCCTTCTGGAATAAAATTTTTGCCATAACGCTCTTCATAATGACTGCGGATTTTCAACTCTTCCGGTAATGCCCGCCAGTGCATACCATTCCAGTGAAATCCCGCACCGCCAACACCGGTTCCCAGCAGGAAAGATCCATGCTGACGATAAGGTACTGCTTGCTCACTGACATTGTGGCGGATCGTGACTGTCTCTTTGGAGAGATCCTGAAATAACTTACCGCGTACCGAATACGCTAATTCATCAGCCACATTCGGATATTTACCATCGGTTGGCGTGTCGCGCATTTCGCCGCGTTCCAGCGCCACAACCTTTAAACCCGCTTCGGTCATTTCCTGCCCCATAATAGCGCCCGTCCAACCAAAGCCCACTAACACGACATCAACTGCTTCTTTTTTTATTGTCATTTAATTTATCCCCGCTCACCTGAAATCGCTACCGGAGCTAATAGATATGGCTGCCCTGAATGCTCCACCCAATCCATAAAATCGGCACGAGCGCCAGGGAATCCAATCATTTTCCAGCCAACAAGATGGCGATTACCACCATATTGCGGATCAGCAAAATAGCCCTCTTTGGTATTTTTCAGCAGATAAGAAAAGAACGTTTTCGCGGGTACATCACCCAACTCGATATTTCCGCTTTCTAACTGCTTGAGGATCTCGGTTTGCATCGCTTTATCCAGTTCAGCAAATGATTTTTTATGCTGTTGCTGACACCATTTATCGCAGGCAGCAATACCCAAACGATAAATATCTCTGGGAACTAGCTTCAATTGATAACCAAATTCGGGCGCAACATCGGGATGGAAAGGACCTTTCATATACCAAAGTTCACCGCGCCCGTAGGGTGTTTCCATCTGGCGATCGATAAATTCAGGTACGCAGGCTTTGATAGCTCCGGCACCATATTGATCTTCGGGAATTAACAGGTCACATGCTGACTGGATAAATGCCCATTCAGCTTGATTAAAAAATGTGGGTTTATAGTCGGTAGAAGTTAATGCCGGAGCAGCTTGAGCAATATTGCTAACTAACCCGCTGCCAGCGATGGCAACAACCGGAATAACACCAAATCCTTTGCGTAAAAACTCACGCCTTGAGTTGGAATGTTTAGTATCAGACATAGACTTCCTCACAAAAATTTATACCCGCTATCTTTCGGGATACAGAGGTGTTAATGAGTTATCTGATCTCGAAATTTTTGGATATATCACTAATTTTTAGATTTTTTCTATAATTTTTTAACAAAATTACTTTTTAACATTAACAACAACCCCATAATAAAACAGAGCATTTAATGCCTAATTTTTAGTCAATTTTGCAATATCCATTTATTGTTTATAACAAAATTATATTTATGCTAATTATTAGTTTGATTGGTAACGATAAGGAAGAATAATTCGTAATAGCGGCAACCTGCCGCCCGCATTCACAACGCAGTGGGTTCACGGGCGACAGATTGTCGCCCCAACAGGAAATAACATAATTATTTGAGATTTATCGTAATAATATAATTTCTTATCTGAAAGTCTGGTTATTTACATTTATCAAAGAGAGAAAGAGCTTTATGCAATTTAACTTCGGTCTGGACAGGGAAATGGTAAAAATAATAAATTAATATATTGATAATAAAGAATAATTCGTAGGGGCGGCAACCTGCCGCCCGCATTCACAACGAGGTGGGTTCACGGGCGACAGGTTGTCGCCCCTACAGAAAATGACATAATTATTTGATGTTTATCGTAATAATATAATTTCTTATCTGAAGTTCTGGTAATCCTGCTTATTACAAACACAAAAAAGCCTCGAAGTATTACGCTTCGAGGCTTAGCTTTATCAACCTAACGTTTTAACGATTATTTAAATTTCTGGAAGAAATCATTGCCTTTATCGTCAACCAGAATAAAGGCTGGGAAATCTTCTACTTCGATTTTCCAAATCGCTTCCATACCCAATTCAGGATAAGCAACACATTCCAGACTCTTAATACTGTTTTGCGCCAGAATCGCAGCAGGACCGCCGATGCTGCCTAAATAGAAACCGCCGTGTTTCTTACACGCATCAGTAACTTGCTGGCTGCGATTGCCTTTAGACAACATGATTAAGCTGCCGCCATGAGACTGGAACTCATCAACATAGGAGTCCATGCGACCAGCCGTTGTTGGTCCCAAAGAACCCGACGCATAGCCATCAGGCTTCTTAGCCGGACCAGCGTAGTAGATCGGGTGATCTTTAATGTATTGCGGCAAATCTTCGCCTTTATCCAGCATCGCTTGCAGTTTGGCGTGAGCAATATCACGACCAACAATAATCGTACCGGTCAATGAAACGCGGGTAGAGACAGGATATTTCGACAGATCCGCCAGAATTTCTGGCATTGGACGGTTAAGGTTGATCTTAACGGCTTCGCCCTCGCCTGCTTTTCTGAATGATTCTGGAATATATTTACCCGGATTATCTTCTAACTTCTCAATCCAGATGCCTTCTTTGTTGATCTTCGCTTTGATATTACGGTCAGCAGAACAAGAAACCCCCATGCCGATTGGACATGAAGCGCCATGACGCGGCAGACGGATAACACGAATATCATGAGCGAAATATTTACCGCCGAACTGTGCGCCGATCCCCAAGTTATAAGCGGCTTTCAGCAGTTTATCTTCCATTTCCAGATCACGGAATGCCTGACCGCCTTCATTGCCGGTTGTCGGTAATTCGTCGTAATATTTTGCTGACGCCAGTTTCACCGTTTTCAGGTTAACTTCCGCAGAAGTACCGCCGATAACAAAAGCAATATGGTATGGAGGACATGCCGCCGTACCTAAGCTCTTCATTTTTTCGACCAGATATTTTTCTAACTTCTCTGGCGTTAACAGCGCTTTGGTTTCCTGATACAGATAAGTTTTATTCGCAGAACCGCCGCCTTTAACTACGCACAGGAACTTATATTCAGAGCCTTTAGTGCCATAAATGTCGATTTGTGCCGGTAAGTTACAGCCGGTATTCACTTCATCGTACATATTCAGCGGTGCATTTTGCGAATAACGCAGATTATCTTGGGTATAAGTATTGAATACGCCGCGTGACAGCGCTTCTTCATCATCAGCACCCGTCCAGACGTTCTGACCTTTTTTACCCATGATGATGGCAGTACCCGTATCCTGACAAAAAGGCAGAATACCTTTTGCTGCGATTTCCGCATTACGCAGGAAAGTCAGAGCAACATATTTATCGTTTTCGCTGGCCTCAGGATCGGTCAGGATTTTAGCAACTTGCGCCTGATGCGCCGGACGCAGCAGGAAAGAGGCATCGTGCAGGGCGTGTTGTGCCAGCAGAGTCAGCGCTTCTGGTTCAACTTTAAGGATTTCATTTCCCTCAAAGTTACCCACAGAAACGTGATCTTTAGTCAGCAAATAATATTCGGTTTTGTCTTTTCCCAGCGGGAAAGACTCTTGATATTTAAATTCGATCGTTGACATGTGCTTCCAGCCTTTTCTAAGTTTTTTAGGGAAAAATCGTCACGATAATCATCGTGGTTGATGCCTAAGCGACATTGACACCATAAAGTAAGGAAACTGTTAATACAATAGCCGATAACTGCATTGGATTTGTTGAATTACATCACTTTTATGTCACTGATTATATTTATTTATCATGGCGTTAATGAACATAATTGTCATCTTTGCCATCATAAATAGAACAGTCGAAGTGATATGAAGGACGAGCGTTATACAATGATAACGCTCGTTTTTTATTTATAGAAACTGCAATCTGTTACAGATAACCATACGCTGCGGCAAGGATCCAGCCGAATACGCAGGAAACAAACACACCAATAAGCCCTGGTAAGATAAAGCTATGGTTGATTACGAAACGACCAATGCGAGTTGTACCTGAACGGTCGAACTGAATTGCTGCCAGATCGCTCGGATAAGTTGGCAGAATGTAGTAGCCGTAACATGCTGGTGCAGACGCAACAATATACGCAGGCTCAACTCCCACCATCAGCGCTACCGGAACTACCGCCGCCAGTGCAGCCGCTTGAGAGTTAACAAACTTAGACACGATCAACAGAACAATCGCATAAGCCCACGGATACTCTTTAACCATTCCGCCTAAGAAGTTTTTAATTTCACCTAAATGAGCACCGAACACGGTCTCTGCCATCCACGCAACACCGTACACGGCAACGATAGCAATCATGCCGGAACGGAACACTTCATTCTTAGAAATTGAAGCCGGATTGGTTTTGGTCAGAATAACGATTAATGCACCCGTTAACAGCATGAACATCTGAATAACCAGTACCATTGATAATGGTTTTGGTTTATCACCGCCGAACACTGGCAACAGACTTGGGAACGCACCTAAGATTGCAACAACAGCGATAGCGCCTAAGAAGATCCACATTGCTAACCAGTTGCTTTTAGGCAGTTTTTTGTCCAGTAACGTGGCAGTATCACCATAAACATACTGTTTGTTTTCTGGATTAGAGATAAACTCTTGAAACTCTTCATCTTTATCCAGATCTTTACCACGGAACCAACTGAAGATACCAATAGCTAAGATACCTAACAGCGTTGATGGAATGGTGATTGACAGCAGATCAAGGAAGCCGATGTGTTGACCATTAACCGTAACGTTACTCAACATCGCAACCAGAGAAACAACCGCAACCGAAACCGGACTGGCGATAATCCCCATCTGAGCACCAATCGAACTGGCAGCCATTGGGCGTTCAGGACGAATGTTATTTTTGATCGCCACATCATAGATAATTGGCAAAATGGTATACACCACATGACCCGTACCGCAAAGGATAGTCAGAATACAGGTAACGAATGGTGCAATGATAGAAACGTATTTTGGATTTTTACGCAGCAGCTTTTCCGCGATCTGCAACATTACATCTAAGCCGCCAGAGGCTTGTAACGTTGCCGATGCCGCCACCACCGCAATAATAACGAGCATAACATCAACAGGCGGTTTACCCGGCTGAAGATGGAATACAAATACTAAAATAACCAGCCCGATACCGCCTAGTAAACCGAGCGCAATACCACCTTTGCGCGCCCCGTAAAATAGACAGAACAATACGATAATTAGCTGTATAGCAAATTCCATGTATAACCCCCGAACATAACAATTAGCAGTCAACTAATAAATAGTTGTCTGTAGTTAATTGTTGTGCTGTTTTATGTTTTGTTGTTTTAAATTCCTGTGATTGTTATCACATTGTTGTGATCTAAAATGATTGCACCATTTTAGGTCATACTCACCATATGAAATTATAAATTGAGTGAATACTCTGTTAAGTATTACCAATTTAGCACTACCCCTGCCTCCATATGTGAAACAAACTATATAGGTTTTATTCACAGTATTTTTTGATACAGATAAAATTTTCTTTCATTAATCGATAAATATTCGGCAATATAAAAGACAGTAAATGAATAATGAATGGTGAATTGACTCTTTAAAATAGCTAAATAGTTAAAATTATGTGAATTTATCAATCATCAGTATTATTAAAATTATCTATATTAATCAATATGTAATATGTTTTATAAATAAGTTGTGCATACATAAAAATCCATAATCATTATCATATATAACACAACCAATCACGCTTGAAATTAAATAAGCTAATTTAAGGAAAGCAAACCATTAGACAATCGATAAAAACCCACACTATTTATTACGTAAGTTATTATAAGCAAGCAAGATAACCTTGTTAAACACCTATTCACAAAATAAGTCAAATCAAATTTTTGATATATTCACACTGTATATAGTCAGCAAATTTATTTACTTTTTATATGCACTTTAAGCGATACAAAAACATCATCATTAAAATATCTGACATTATTAATTAAAGTAATAATTCTAGAGAAATCATACTTAATCTAACAGAATCGCTCCTTATCCAAACCTAATGTAATTCAGTGAATATACGGGCAGAAAAAAAGCTCTGCTTCAAAAAAGTCAGAGCCTTTGTCTTGTTAGCGGAAATCTTAATGCCCTTTATCAACCAGCAACGTTTCCATCAAATCCAGATCGTAAAGCACTTTTTGCAGTGTCTCATTACTGATTTTACGTGTAGCACGTAAGTGATACAGTTCACCGCGTTCGGCTCTTAATGCGGTTAAACGGAAGCGGCGTTCAAGCTGTTCATCTTCCAGCGCTCGCGCCCGTTCATCATTGATATAAGTACGTTTACGCAGTGCACCGATAATACGTGAACTCACTTCGGTCAGTAGATGCGGATCGATATTCTCTTCACTACTGGTTTCAATACGGTCGCGCAGTTTCTCCAGACTCACAATACCGACTTCCGCCATCGCTGCCCATGCGACTCGCGTCTCTTCCTCTAGCGTTGCTTTATCACTCACCGCCAGCCCGCGTAACAATAATGGCAGGAGAATCACACCCATAATCAATGAGAAGAGAATGACGCCTGTGGCTAAAAATACCAGTTGATAACGAGCAGGGAATGGCAATCCGCTGCTTAATAATAGTGGGATAGACAACACACCCGCTAAAGTAACTGCACCGCGAACACCGGCAAAAGTAGCGATAAACATTCCGCGCAGAGAATAATTGCCAAACAACAAAGGGTGCGTTTTCAAAATGTGATTGCTGTACAGCTTCATCAGCCAAATCCAGCTAAAACGCATCACCATCAATGCCAGATAGATCCAGACAATATCCAGCGCTAAACGCCAGACCTCCACATTTGGATCGCTTTCCGCTTGCAAAATAGACGCAGAAAGAATATCCGGCAGTTGCAAGCCCAACAGGATAAACACCATGCCGTTGAACACAAATTCAAGCATCGACCAAACGCTGTTAGCGCGCAGCCGCATAGTCAATGGCGCATTACGGATAACACCGGACTGGCTGATAGTCATACCTGCTGCAACAGCAGCCAAGATCCCCGACATACCTAAATGCTCAGCCACCAGATAAGAGGCAAACGGCAACAACAACATTAAGACAATTTGCGTTGCCGGATCATCACCGCTCCAGCGGCTCAGCAAACGCAATGACTTACTGTACAGCCACGTTAAGGCAATACCAGAAACGACCCCACCGACCGCAACAATAAGGAAATCCACCGTTGCGCCATACACGGTAAACTCCATTGTTCCCATCGCTACAGCAACGGCTAACTTGAGAGAAACCAGACCGGAAGCATCGTTCATCAACGCTTCCCCTGACAGCACATTCATTATCGTCTTAGGAATTTTCCCTTCACCGACGATGCCGTTCAGCGCTACCGCATCAGTCGGCGACAGCACCGCTGCCAGCGCAAACGCAGCCACCAACGGAATACTTGGAATAAACAGATGAATCAAGTAACCGACACCAATGACCGTTAGCACCACAAGGACTAACGCCAAACCTAAAACTTCTCTGCCGTAATTTAAAAACTCACGCAACGGCGTGCGCCAGCCATCAGCAAACAGTAATGGCGGAATAAACAGCACCAAAAATAATTCAGGATCAAAATTAACGTGCAGCCCAAATGTCGGCCATGCCAACAAAGCACCACAAGCAATTTGCATCAAAGGAAGAGGAATTTGGAAAGGTAACATCCGAGTTACCACTCCCGAAAGGGAAACCACCAGAATCAAAATAAGAATAGTAAAGAATATTTCCATAAATTCCTCTTAAAGCAGGATAAACACAACTAATTAATCGTTAAATAACGAACTATTGTAAAAAACCACCACTATCTTTTGAGCTATACCTAAATCAAACATTTCAAAATGGCAGGTATAAAATAAACATGTACTTTGTCCTTGTACCGCCTCAATTACAGCAGAAATCAGAAGAAAATAAAGCGAAGAGTATGAACAAAATGTGAGATTAGCAAATTTAGCCTTATCGCAGTTGAAAGATGAATCAATTCCGCGATAAGGCTAGAGGAATAAGGGATTAAATCGCCCAGCCACCAACGTAAAAAATCACCAGCGCAGCAGCAATTAATATGATACTAACGTTCAGCTTACGCCATTCACCAGAACAGACTCGACCAATCACCAGCGATGCAAAACCCAGCATAATGCCGGTAACAATGTTGCTGGTTAACACGATAAATACCGCGCAAATCAGACCGGACATCGCATCAACGAAATCATCAAAATCCAGACGCGATACATTACCCAGCATCAACAAGCCAACATACATCAACGCCGGAGCGGTAGCATAACCCGGAACCAGACTCGCTAACGGTGAGAAGAACAACAGCAGCAGGAACAGTACACCAACCACCAGCGCCGTCAGACCAGTACGCCCGCCCGCTGCTGTACCTGCGGCTGATTCGATATAAACCGCCGCCGGTGATGCCCCCACTAAACCAGAAACTATGCTGCTCACGGAGTCCGTTGTTAATGCGCGACCGCCGTTAATAATCTGACCGTCTTTATCCAACAGATTAGCTTGTCCTGCGACCGCACGAATCGTACCGGTCGCATCAAAGACTGCCGTCATCACCAGCGCCAAAATACTTGGTAATACCGTTAGTTGCAGTGCACCCATAATATCCAGACTGAAAATTAATGATGTTCCGTCAGCCGCCACCAGCGATGGCATTGAACTCATGCCGCTATAAGTGACGTTAGGATCAAAAATCAGCCCTAAAATAGAAATCGCGACGATAACTAATAGAATCCCGCCGGGAATTTTCAGTTTTTCCAGACCAATAATTACCGCTAAACCTACAAAGGCAACCATCACCGGAAACGAAGTAAAATCACCGAACTGAACCGGTAAACCTGCACCCGGATTTTTTACCACCGCACCAATACCGCTGGTAGCGATCATCAGCAGGAACAATCCGATACCAATACCCGTACCATGTGCAATTCCAATTGGGATATTACGCAAAATCCAAGCACGAATACCGGTGGCTGAAATCAGCGTAAACAGCGCACCCATAACAAAGACTGCACCAAGCACCACCGGAATGCTCAGTCCTTGCCCTAATACCAGACTAAATGCAGTAAATGCGGTTAATGAGATGGCACAACCAATCGCCATCGGCTGATTCGCCCATAATCCCATCATGATCGAACCGAAACCGGCAACAATACAAGTAGCAACAAATACGGTTTCAACAGGAAATCCGGCTTGCCCCAGCAAACCAGGAACAACCACAATGGAGTAAACCATCGCGAGAAAGGTTGTTAATCCCGCCAGAATCTCCTGACGTACACTGCTTCCATGCGCGGAGAGTTTAAAATAACGCTCCAGCACTCCTTGATGATCGGCAGCATTCGCATTCCGATCGTTCACATTCGACATGGGTATGTCCTCAAATGGCGTAATTTAGTTTTAGATAATCATGAAGCAAACGATTATCTGAGCTTATACACCCACATTTCAACTGCTATCGTCAGATTTTCACCAGAGAAAATACCAGAATGGAGAAAAGAAGTTGATAAGTCTGGATAATTACTATTCTGCTTCTTTTGTTATCCGTCAGTGTATTATTGAAACACCCGCAACAAATAGACCTGCCAGCAAAGGTAAAGCTAAAAAAACCATTTCAATAATACGCACCACCGGATTATATTCACTTCCCGTTGGTAAACGATACAGAGATATAAAATTCACTGCCAAAGCAAGAAACGCGATAATTCCTGCCATAAAAACATCAACCAGTAATACGCTAAGTGTCCAGCCTAACTCGTCCACTTTTACACCTGACTCCACCACTTTTTGATGCTGTAACCATTGCCAAAAATAAAGAGCTAAAGGAAGAGCCACTGAGAGAGTGCCTAATCCCCAAGAGATTTGTCTTAACATCAAAACAACCTTTTATAAAAACAACAAAAAATAAATCAATATGAAATATACCCACTGGCTTTCAAAACAGCGGGTATAGCTATTGAAAAAAATACTGGAAAACAAATAGCGTACAACTATTGTGCAGCACCGATTCAGCAAGCGTGGTTACTATACCAATTAAGCATAAAGGAGAAATAGCCAAAAATATGATTAAATATCTTTAAAATAGATTATTACGGAATAATAAGAACAAAATACAAACATTTGCGGACTGAAATATTTATATCAGTATTGATTGTAGATATAGAGGATCAGAAACAACAAGAGCCGAAAAACCAGCTCTTATTGCTTTTTATCACAATGAAATAACAGGAAATAATACAGAGAACTATTTAGATTTTGGCAACTTAATCGCCACACCATTTGCCCAATCCGCTTCGGGATCGTCCATCACCACTTGATGCACACCGTCAGGGAATCTCGCTTGTATCAATTCATACTGTTCCTGCAATTCACCAATTGGGTGCTTCCAATCGTGGAGATAATAAATCGCTTGTACTTTCGCTTGCAGCATCGCTTTTGTGCAATCAAAGCATGGGCGCAATGTTGAATAGACCACTGAACCTTCAACCGGATTACCAAAACGCGCCGCTGAAATTATCGCATTCTGTTCCGCATGAACGCAGATGCAAACATCATAACCAACACTGGCTTTATACGCAGCGCGATCACGGCAACGCACACAACCCCCATCGGTACAATTCGTCATTCCCTCCGGCGTACCGTTATAACCCGTAGAAATAATGCGATTATCCTTAACCATTACAGCACCCACTTTGCGCCCCAGACAATTCGCCTTTTTACGTACCGCGATGGCGATATTCATATAATACTCATGTCGATCCATTAGCGTTCTCCTGATGATGTAAACGGCAGCAGCGCGGAATAGCACAGCGAATTAGTGTTATTCCGGCGAAAAAGTGAGAAAAATAATAATTATTACGAATAAGTCGCAATATACCAGTGTGTATTCAGCTTTTCTAATGTATCGCTATCAAGCGGGTGAGTTGCATCGGCAATTCGCACTAAGTTAATCGTCCACGGCACTCCACGCTTTGTCCATAAATTAAATGAAATATCGCCATTACTCATCAAACTAAATCCATTGAGCTTTAATCGTTGCAGCTCATCGACCAGCTCATAATAAACTTTCAGTGAAATATTATTCTGTTGGCAATAAGAATCAATAAACCATCCGGGCATGTCAGAGTCAGGAAAAGAGTGAATCCCCTGATATTGATGTGTTACGTGCGTACCATTTAGAAAGCGATACTCATCAACGCTTGTTTCGCCATCAGCATGGTGAAAGCTATTATCGGTGCCAATTTCCAGTGAACGGATTTTGCCGTATGCAGTAATTTTTGCCGCCAGTGCGTCCAGTTCTCTGGCATGAATCCAGAAATAACCTTGCCAGGTAAAATACGACTGCCAAATCCAGATAGTTGATAATAGAGTAAAAATCAGTATTGCAGCTAAACGTTTACGACTTTTCAGCCACCAAATCGTTACTGCCAAAAAGAACAACGCAATCACGATCGTCAGCGCAGCAGGAAAACGAAGAAATGGCAGCAGAAACAGCAAAAGCAATGGCGGAATAATCGCCAGTAATGGATTGATTTTCCGGACTTTATGACTGGAAGAAGAAAGTATCATTCAACATCCGTTAAGCGTAATGATAATGTGATTACAGCGGTCAACAATACAACTCAACACACTGTTTTATATTGAATTTATATGAACATAAAAACACTGAGCCGCCAACTGTTTTTGTATGCTTATTGTGCGATATTTATGTAACAGACATCACAGTACAATAAGTAATTTTATTGCACTGATTCTAAGATACGCCGTTTCGATCCACCAGAAAATTGTTCTTTTGAGGTAAAAAACAAAACGTAACTCAACAATGAATGAGGCTCACTTGGAACAAGTAACTAGCTGATACCAATGATCAATAAATTCAGTCGGGACGAACAAACCCGGATAAATATCTGAGCGAGTCTCACGCTGCTTTCTTGCTCCAAAGTTCAATAAATTTCTGATCAACTTGAATATCAAAATCGGTAAACAACGCGACTGGCTTAATACTTCGTCCATTCTTCTCTAGCCGAACAAACCCACGCAAACTTAATGTTTTTAGTGTGACTGAAAGATTACTTGTTTTTCTACCGGATAATTCCGCTAACTCAGTTAACGTTTCCGGTTTTTGCGCGTCCATCATACGGAGTAATGCAATATTATCGTTACTCAACACTTGGGCTAACGAAATCATAGAGGTGAACCATACTTTAGGTTCACCTGATTCAGGTATATATTCACCTTTCACTATTGCCAACGCTCTCTTACGAATAAGTTCTTCTGGCATAACACCAATCCGTGCTTTCATCGCACTAACCTCTCTTTTCTCTTTCCGCGATCACCTCGTCCATTTTCTCGAAAAAGTCCTGAATCAGTTGTGCTGCGGAGGTAAATTCGTAAGGAAATCCTTTGTCATTAGGAGTTCGGTGAATATGGTCATACACCAAACGTCCAGAATATTTCCCTTTCTTGGGTGGTTTAATGGCATGGGCATTATCCATACCAAATACTCTGGTATTATGTTTATCGTGCAAAGTGAGGCTATACCTGATGCCATGAGGAATAAAACTGCTAGTTTTCACGCGCCATGCTTCTATTTTCCACCAGTAACCATCTTCTCGATTTACCCGTTGCCCATGTAATTCAATAAGATATTCCAGCCCAGCATCATTTTGCATACCAGTTCTCACCATATATTATGATTAAATCATAATATTGTGAATATCGAAATTCAAACAATCTAAACGAATTAAAATTGCGAGAGATATAAAAAGTTTTTGATCTTGGGAGCAACAAAAAACACTAAATTTGGCGGAAAGTCACAGGAGTCGAACCTGCCGAGGATCGCTGGCGATCCCATCTGGATTTGAAGTCCAGCCGCCCCACCGGAGACGATGACCTTCCATTTTTGAGAGAGACAAACAGAATAACGTTGGGATTATAGCGTTAAAGAACCAATAAAAACATTATCCATGAATCATTACGGCTTGCATTGCCGCCAAAATAAATCCATACTTATAATTGTTATATTATAACATATCAATTTAGAGGCTATTATGCAGGTTTTAAGTTCGTTACGTTCCGCTAAACAACGTCACCCTGATTGTAAAATTGTGCGCCGCCGTGGGAAAATTTTTGTAATTTGTAAGTCCAACCCGCGCTTTAAAGCCGTTCAGGGCGGAAAAAAAAAGTAAGCAGCATATTTTTAGAGTAAGCACGCCCCTGTGAGTGCTTACTTACTTTTCTTGATTTTTTAACAATCAGTGCATTACAGATAGAACTTTAGTGAATAACAGCAAGATTTAATCTACATCATCGTTTGATATTTATTATTTTCATGAATATTAATTCCAAAAAACACAGTTAATTCACAATATTTCACTATATTTTGATTTACCCAAAAATGTGACGGACATCACATAGCAAACCATGCTAAATTAGCAAGCTAAATGATCATCTCCGCAATGACCTGTTCGGGATCGAGACATCATCAAGTGGTGCCATTCACACTTCTCACGCTCCGTCATTCGTAATATTCGCAACAAAATAATATCCGCAGCAACTCGCTGTTCGTAAGGACATTCTTGTCATGACTTTTTATTGGGCTGCCCAAACCGTTGGCGGCATCGCGTTTTTGGTGGGGATCACCATGTTCTGTAACCGCAATGAACGCGGTTTTAAATATCAGTTATCACTTTATTCAACAATTATGAGCTGCCACTTTTTGATGATGGGCGCGAATGCTGCTGCTATCAGTGTGCTGCTGAGTGCAATCCGCACGGTTGCTTCCATTTGGTGGCGCAATGTCTGGATTATGGTGATTTTCATCGTTCTGACGTTAGGACTTGGGATCATTAAAGTCCAACACCCTATTGAAATACTGCCGGTACTCGGCACAACCGCGAGTACATGGGCAATGTTCCGTACTCATGGTTTAAAAATGCGTAGCATCATGTGGTGTTCCACCGCTTGTTGGGTGATCCACAATATCTGGGCTGGCTCTATCGGCGGTTCGCTGATCGAATCCAGCTTTTTGGTGATGAACGGCATCAATATCATTCGCTTCCGCCTGATGCAAAAACGCGGCATCGATCCGTTTGCGGTGGAAAGTAAAGTGATTAAAAACAAAGAACGGGAAGAAGCAGAAAAGAATGAAGCACAGCAGAAAGAAACGCTGCTGAAACAGTCCGGTTCACAGCCTGACTAACCTGAGCGCAATTATATTATTACTATAAATTTCAAATAATTACGTTATTCTTTCGTAGGGGCGGCAATCTGCCGCCCGTGAACCCGCTGTGTTGTTAATGCGGGCGACAGGTTGTCGCCCCTACAGTAAAACCATTTTATTTCAATTAGTTATTCTCGTTATTTCCTTATCCAGACCTCAGGTTGACTAAAAAACATGATTATTACTATAAATTTCAAATAATTATGTGATTCTTTCGTAGGGGCGGCAATCTGCCGCCCGTGAACCCGCAGCGTTATTAATGCGGGCGACAGGTTGTCGCCTCTACGATAAAACCATTTTATTTCAATTAATTATTATCGTTATTCCCTTATCCTAATCTCAGCCTGACTAAACAGGATTAATCCACAAACAATCCTGAATCTCGCAAGAGATGATCATTACCGCGACGGCGTGTAAAGCCGCTGCGGTCGAAAAACTCCAGAACTTGAATCGCCAGCTTACGCCCGACACCAAGCTGATCGCGGAAATCTGCCGCGCTGGTACTTCCCTGCGCGATGTGCATGGTGCGAATAAGTTCAGCAAATTGCTGTATTCGGCGACTGAGATAATAGCGATCTCGTACCACTGCCGTTACATGCCCTAATTGCGCCGCTTTGCGTAACACGGCGCGGACTTGTTGTTCCTCTAGCGAGAGGTCATGCGCTAAATCACGCACCCAATAAGGCTCATCACCAAATTTTTGTTCTAATTGCTGCCAGATTGCCTGCTCATCAGCGCTAAACGCTAAACTGAATTCTGCCAAATGCAACCAGCCGCGACTATTAACTAAACTTCCCGCTGCCAATAAATTATCGATAAGCGCAAAGACTAACTCTTCTGGTTCTGTCGGCAGCGCCATGCGGCGTAGTCGCGCGCGACCAACGCCAAGCTGATCGAGTTGCTGCTGGTGAAAATCTCGCAGTGTATCCAGCAGCTTTTGCTGAAATTCAGCGACTTTCGCTTGCTCTAGCGCACTATCACCCACGACTGTGCAATGCGTCGCATTCAATAATGTTTTCAGCCCATCAAAAGTCAACTGACGCGCCCAGCCAAATTCATTAAGCGACAAACTACCCTCCGCCAAACGCAATTTGAGAACGGAAAGATCATCTCGAATTTCACTCAGTTGACGCAGTTTAGCTAAATATTCCGGCTGGCGTTTACCGCGTCGCGGCGGTTGCAGGCTCAACACTCTGGCTCCGCCAAGCGTTTCACGGGCGCTAATATCACGGACGATAATCCGATCATTTTCTGCCAGCAGCAGAGGTTCATCGAGTACCAGCTCCACCAGATTATTACTGCCAGCACTGACGACACTATCCTGTAAAAGGGAAACCCGACCAGTAATATGATTAACCGAATGATGCAAATGAACCGATTGCCAGTGGCGCAGCGGTTTATCGCTATGCAGCATCGCCAAAACGCGATCACTGCTTTGCGGTGGTTGCTGTTGCAACAACCAGTCACCGCGATTTACGTCACTTTTGTTAATATCGCCGGTAATATTCAGCGCGATACGTTCGCCCGCACCAGCACTTTGCACTGATTGATTTTGAGCATGAATACTTCTGACGCGCACCGCATGATCAACACCTGTCAACCATAAGCTATCACCAACATTGACGCGCCCGCTGAATGCCGTTCCTGTTACCACCAGCCCGCTGCCTTTAATGGTAAACGCCCGATCGATCGCCAGACGAAAACGGTACGTTACAGCTTGCAGATCTTCGTCTCGGTTTTGATATAACGCGATCAGGTGATCGCGCAATTCAGCAATACCAAGACCTTGCGGTGCAGCCGTGATAAATATCGGGCAATTTTGCCAGCCTTGAGCATTCAGCTCATCAGTTACCTGCTGCTTCACGCGGGCGACGCGCTCTGGTGTAACACGATCCGCTTTAGTCAACGCAACGGTGATCGCCGGAATATCCAGCAAACGTAAAATAGCCAGATGCTCCCGCGTCTGCGCCATAATGCCGTCATCACAAGCCACGACCAGTAACGCATGTTGCACGCCATCAACGCCTGCCAGCATATTTGCCAGAAATTTTTCATGACCGGGAACATCGATAAATCCCAAAACCTGATCATCAGCCAGCGGCAAAAAAACATAACCTAAATCAATCGTCATGCCGCGACGTTTCTCTTCCGGCAAACGATCAGTATTTTCCGCGCCCGTTAACGCTTGCAGTAAAGTAGATTTGCCGTGATCAACATGTCCGGCAGTGGCAATAATCATGCGGTTAGCGCCTCCAATAAATCGGCGGCATCTTCTAAACAACGAAGATCCAGCCAGAGCTTGCCCTCTTGCAATCGACCAATGACGGGAACAGGCAAGGCGCGCCATTTTTCGGCAAGTGCTTCCAGTGTACTGCCGCGACCATTTTTCGGCGCAAAAGTCAGTGCATAACTAGGCAAGCGATCAACGGGCAATGAACCGCTGCCAATCTGCGATAAACAAGGTTCTGCCGCCAGCATAAATTGCTCGCCGTAGCATTGTTGTAACGGCGTAAGTAGCTGCACTGCCATCGTGTGCATTTCTGCTTTATCACGGCTTAATAAGCGTAATGTTGGCAGCGCATAAGCTAAACGATCCGGTTGTTGATACAGGCGCAGCGTGGCTTCCAGCGCAGCAAGTGTCAACTTACCGGCACGCAAAGCGCGTTTCAGCGGGTGACGCTGGATTTTATCAATCCAGTATTGTGATCCTAAAATAATGCCTGCTTGCGGTCCGCCCAATAACTTATCGCCGGAGAACGTGACTAAATCCACACCAGCAGCAATCAGCGTTTGCGGCATCGGCTCTGGCGGCAAACCATATTGCTGTAAATCAATCAACGAACCGCTGCCTAAATCCGTCGCAACCGGAACATTTAGCTCCCGCCCCAATGCAACTAACGCGGCGTCCTCAACGCTGGCGGTAAAACCGGCAATATGATAATTGCTGGTATGCACTTTCATCAGCAAACCGGTTTGCTCATTTACCGCAGCACGATAATCATGCAGATGGGTGCGATTAGTCGTGCCGACTTCCATCAAACGGCAACCCGCCTGACGCATCACATCAGGAATACGAAACGCGCCGCCGATCTCCACCAGCTCTCCGCGCGATACAACCACTTCTTTATCCGCCGCAACTGTTGCCAACATTAACATCACCGCAGCCGCGTTGTTATTTACTACGCAAGCGGCTTCTGCGCCGGTAAGCGCTTTTAGTAATTCAGAAATCACTTTATCCCGATGACCGCGTCCCGCGCCATCAAGATCATATTCCAGCGTCACCGCATGACGCATCACATCAGCCACTTGCTCAATCGCCTCTTCCGCCAGCAATGCGCGCCCAAGATTGGTATGCAGCACCGTACCGCTCAGGTTAAATACGCGCTGTAAACCAGAGCGCTGTTTTTGTGCTAAATCATCACTCACCGCGCTGATCCAATCCTGACTCCATTGCGGCAATCGCCCCTCCTCCGTAATCGCTTGCCGCGCTCGCTCTTGCAAATAACGCAACGATTCAGTAACCAAATGCTGTCCATATCGGCACAACAAAACCGCCATTTCTGGCTGATTAAGTAAGCGATCAACTGAGGGGATTTGGCTGTACAGCGATTGAGCTGGATTGTTCATGGTGGTGAGCCTGTTAGGAATCAATAAAGATAATATACCCTAAATATTTCGAGTTACATCAAAGCGGTAAAGGAATGAATTTGAAACGTCGTTACTGAACTGAGTTGTCATTTTGTCATAAAATTTACTTAACTAAAAAATAACAATACATTGAATTAGATCACATATATTTAACAATATTTTACCTAACGCTTGTTCCTGCTTATTTTTTATCCATACTGACTTATCTAACCTGATAACAATGGGAATGCCTGCATGTCAAAGAAATTGAATTTACTTGTAGTCAGTATGCTGACTTTGCCTATCAATTCTGCGTTCGCCGTTCCGGTTTCTGCTCCGGCAAATTATCCAGCGGACTATCAGAAAATTATCGATGCAGCGAATAAAGAAGGGAAAGTGGTTATCTACTCCACGACTGATACCGCCGCAGCCGCGCCGATCATCAAAGAATTTGAGATGCTCTACCCTGATATTACAGTTGAATACAATGATATGAACAGCACCGAAATTTATAACCGCTATATCAGTGAACAAGCATCGTTTAGCGGTAGCGGTGATATTATTTGGAACTCGTCGATGGACACCGGACTCAAGCTGGCGATCGACTATGCTCAGCCTTATCACTCACCAGAGGCAAACAATCTTCCCAATTGGGCTGTCTGGAAAGATACCGTCTACGGTACAACCTACGAGCCACTGGTATTTATCTACAATAAACGGCTGATTAAACCAGAAGAGACACCAACTTCCCACGCGGCTCTGGCAACGCTGATCAAGAGTCAGACGAATCGCTTTAAAAATAAAGTCACCACTTATGATATTGAGAAATCTGCTTTGGGTTTTATGCTCGCCGTTGAAGATATGAAAAATGATGCTAACTACATCGAACATTTGAAAGATATTGCTAGTGCCGGAATGGTGGTGCAGTCATCAACCGGAACCATGTTAGAGCGCGTTTCTTCCGGTGAAAACCTGATTGGTTACAACATTCTTGACCCGTATGCCAAAACCCGTGCGGAGAAAGACCTTTCACTTGGTATCGCTTACCCGACCGACTATACCCTCGTGCTGTCACGCGTCATTTTTATCAGTAAACAGGCAAAAAACGTTAATGCAGCTAAGTTATGGCTGGATTTCCTCTTATCCCAGAAAGGACAAGACATTTTAGCCAATCAAGCCAATATTACCTCCATTCGTGATGATATTAACGGAGATAACGACATCGCTGGCACGACAAAAATGCTGGGCAATGCCCTCAAACCGATTCCAGTCGATGAGACGTTACTGGAATACCTACAACAAAATAAGCGATTAGATTTTCTGAAACAATGGCGTTCACTCACCGGAAAATAATCGGCTAATTACCTGCAAACATGATTGGCAATAAAGGATTTTTGCCTTTATTACCAATATTTTCATGCTGATAACATCAGGGTTTGACTATGTACTCATTGTGCAAAATCTGGCAGAGCTTGCCGCGCGGTGTCGTTGTGCTGCTAACTACGCTATTTATCTATGGTCCGTTGGTACTGATTGTTACTCAAAGTTTTCTATCTGCACCTTTTTTCATTGCTGATAAAACGTTCTCGCTCGATGCTTATCGTTTTATTTTTGATGATCCTGATTTTTATAAGGCGCTAAAAAACGGTTTTATTCTGGCAATTGGTCTGGTGATTATTGTTATCCCGCTTGGCGGAATATTGGCATTTTTAATCGTCAGAACCGATCTGCCTGGTCGCCGCTGGATAGAGCCAATGATATTAGTGCCGGTATTTGTTTCGCCAATGGTGTTAGGTTTTGGCTATGTTGTTGCCGCTGGTCCGGTAGGATTTTTCTCCTTATGGATTCAGGGCATCATCGGTTTTGTGCCGTGGAATATCTATTCGATGACCAGCATTATCATCATCGCTGGGTTAATGCACGTTCCGCACGCTTATCTGTATATCGCCTCTGCTTTACGCAATATGGGTTCTGATGTGGAAGAAGCGGCGCGTATTTCTGGCGCATCACCGCTGCGCGTGATGATCTCGGTAAGTCTGCCGATGGTAAGACCTGCCATTCTATACGCGGTGGTTCTGCTCTTTTTTCTCGGACTGGAAGTGTTCGGGTTAATGTTGGTTTTGGGCGATCCAGAGGGAAATTTGGTGCTGGCGACCTATCTCTACAAACTCACCAATAAACTAGGCATTCCCTCTTATCATTTGATGGCAGTGGTTGCCGTTGTGCTGATTAGCATTACGATACCGCTGATTATGTTACAGCGTCGTTTAATGACCACCGCAAACCGCTTTGTCACAGTGAAAGGCAAGGCGTCACAGTCTCATGCTTTACCGTTAAGCAAATGGCGTTGGCTCTCTGCGGCGATCGTGATTTTATGGTTGATTATCACGATTTTTGTGCCTTTGACAGGCATTTTACTGCGCGCATTTGTTTCCAACTGGGGCGTAGGCGTACCGCTGTTTGAGCAACTATCATTCGAGACGTTCCGCACTGTATTTTCCCAACCTAATTTGATCCGCGCCATTATTAACTCCGTTGCAATCGGCGTTATCGGCGGCGCGCTGGCGGTGATCTGCTACACATTTATTGGTCTTGCCATGCACCGCAAACCCGATCGCGTGACTCGTTTCCTCGATTATAGCGTGCTTATTCCCCGTGCCGTTCCCGGCGTTCTGGCAGGTTTGGCATTTTTATGGGTCTTTCTGTTTACCCCCATGTGGATGGATCAATCGTTAGCCGATGGTTACATGTCGATTTTACCCGCAGCACAATGGTTACGCGAAAATGTGATTGTCTGGATGCGCGCTGCGCGAAATACCATTTTCAGCGTGTGGCTTGCCTATACCGTGGTCTGGTTGGCTTACGGGCTGCGTCTGATTTCATCAGCACTGCTGCAAGTTGGTGCAGAGCTGGAGGAAGCCGCGCGCAGTACAGGAGCGCGGCGCAGTCAAGTGACTCGCCATATCACTGTGCCGCTGGCGCGCTATGGGCTGATCGGTTCATGGCTGCTGATGTTTCTGATTTTTGAGCGGGAATACTCGACCGGCGTCTATCTCCTTTCCCCTGGTACAGAAACTATTGGTTCGATGCTAGTTTCCCTTTGGGCTACAGGCGCGGTGGATATTATTGCCGCCCTGTCCTTTATTAATATTGTTCTGGTGATGTTCGGGCTGGGCATCGCCCTGCGCTTTGGAGTAAAACTCAATGAGTGAGCTAACTGTAGAAAACCTGCACCTAAACTATGGCAACAATCCCGTATTAAAAGGGGTTTCCATGCAGTTACATCAAGGCGAAGTCGTTACATTGCTTGGTCCTTCCGGTAGCGGAAAAACCACGTTATTACGCGCGGTTGCGGGGCTGGAATATCCCTGTGACGGGCGTATTACTATCGGTGATTGCGTGGTATATGACGGAAAAGCAAAGATAGAAATTCCAGTGGAAGATCGTAATTTAGGCTTGGTGTTTCAGTCATACGCACTCTGGCCGCACATGAGTATCTTTGACAATATCGCTTACCCGCTGAAACTGCGCAAAGTCGCATCAGCAGAAATAAAAACGCGCGTACAAGCGGTGTTGGATCAACTGGGTTTAGGCGCGCTAGGGGAGCGTTATCCACACCAGTTATCGGGCGGGCAGCAACAGCGCGTCGCTATCGGACGCGGACTGGTTTATAACCCGCCAGTGCTGCTGCTTGATGAACCGCTCTCTAATCTCGACGCCAAATTGCGCGAAGAAGCCAGACTCTTTTTACGGCGGCTGATTGTCGAACTGGGTTTATCTGCTTTGATGGTCACGCATGATCAGAGTGAAGCGATGGCGATCTCTGATCGCATTTTGCTGCTAAATAACGGCAAAATCGAACAACAAGGTACGCCGCAAGAGATGTACGCCGCACCAACAACGCTATTTAGCGCAGAGTTTATGGGCAGCAACAATCGGTTGTACGGGCGAATTGCTGAACGGCAAGGCGATTACGCTTGTATTCAAGGCAATAGCTGGCAACTTTGGGGAAAACTAATTGATGATCTACAAGTCGGGCAAAACGTTACTGCGGTGATCCGCGTAGAACAAGTCAAATTGAATGACGACAATGAGCAAAACTGCCTTGAACTGCCGCTACTCACCAGTATGTATTTAGGTAGTCACTGGGAATATCTGTTTCGCAAAACCAGTCATGATTCGCCGGTAATCCGCGCTTTCGGCAGCGATCAACCAGAAAACGGGAGCTGCCGATTATCGATGCCAAAAGATCAAGTGTGGATATTTTCAACCAATTAATATCAGGCATGTAGTCAGGGTGCGCTATGCGCCCTGACTACAAATCAAAATGCTCACTCCCCCGCTGAAAACAAGAACGGGTTTAATCCACTGCGAGAGAAACCCTCTTCTTCCACTTTGGCATCTAAGATCAATGATGCTAAGTCATCGGCAACCGGTTCGACATACTGATCTTTATCTTGATACAAGATTTTCAGGTAGCTGCCGCAATCACCGCAGCTTTCGGCTTTAACAGCGGCTTGTTCGCTGTCCAGCGACCAGTAATTCAGTTTGCCGGTTTGTTCGCAATTGCTGCATTTTACGCGCACCACATGCCATTCGCTTTCGCACAGGCTGCAATGTAAATAGCGTAAACCGGCATCAGTACCGATATGTACCATGCTGGCAACAGGTGCGCTGTCGCAAACAGGGCAGCGATGGCGTTGTTCGCCGTATTCGGCGCGGGCTTTGCCCGGTATTTGAGTTGCCATCTGCGCCCAATAGACTGATAACGCCGCCCATAAAAATAGCGCTTTATCGCTGCCAACTTTGCCGATTTCACCCGCTAATAACGCGGTTGCCAGACTTTCTCGCTCGGTGGAACTCATCTTTTTCAGGGATTCCAGCACTGGCAATACATGTTCCGGCGCATCAGGTTCCAGCTCGGCAATAATTGCAGCAAGCAGCACTTGCCAGTGCGCGCTACGCGGGAAATATTTCACTGAGAGCGGCGCATAACCGGCAGCAGCAGCCGTTTTCAGTGTTTCGGTTAAATCAATTTTCAGCGGGTGATCATATTGTGCTTTGCTCTGAGCATCGACTACGGTAGCGGCAAAATTCAGATAATCCCCTAGTGGATTATTTTCCGCTAACTGGCGCAAGCGCTCTGCGCGGCGTGGATAGAGACTCTTTAAGTTGGCAAATAACAACGGCGGGATCACCCCCGCCGTTTTTACCACTTCGTCTTGTGAAACGATGCGGATACTACTCATTCGATTTTTCTTCCTCTGCAACAATTTTCCGATACCAGCACGGGAGGGGCATTTTCGCCCATTTAGGGCTTGCTTTGCCCTCAACCATGCCAGTTATCGAACCTTTCACCCAAAATGCCATATACAGGTGAATTAATATAGCGTGAATAATTAAACCTAAACCAATCACCCAAATCGGGAAGAATACGGCGAAATAAAGTCACCATGATCACGCGCCTTTAACAGCAGCGTTAAAATGTTAGCGGCAGAACGTTTCAACATGTCTTGAGATTGCATTGACATAATGTTTCTCCGCTACACTTTTTCCACGTTGACCAAAAACGCTTTAAATTCTGGCGTTTGTGTATTGGCATCACCAATAAACGGCGTCAGTGTATTCGCCAGATAACCCTTGCGCGCTACACCGATAAAACCCCAGTGAATTGGAATTCCGATGGTTTCCACGTCCTGACCGTTGACTTTCAGGGTACGAATACGTTTCGTCACGACGGCTTTAGCTTCGATATAACCGCGTTTAGAAGTCACTTTCACCGTATCACCATTCTGAATACCTTTTGCCTGCGCCAGACTTTCGCCAATCTCGACAAATTGCTCCGGTTGAACAATCGCATTCAACAGCGAATTCTTCGTCCAGAAATGGAAATGTTCCGTTAAGCGGTAAGTCGTACCGACATACGGGAACGCTTTCGCTTCACCCATATTTGCCAGATCAGACTTGAACACACGCGCCGCTGGATTGGAGATCACCGCTTTATGCAATGGATTCGTGCCGATCGGTGTCTCAAATGGTTCATAATGTTCAGGGAACGGACCATCTGCCATTTTATCGAGCGCAAACAGGCGACCAAGACCTTCGTTCTGCATGATAAAAGGTCCAACGCCGCTGTCTGGCGGTGCTGCGCTGTAATCGGCGACATCAATACCTGTCCACTTCGTGCCGTCCCACTCGATCAGCTTACGATTCTGATCCCACGCTTTACCGCGCGGATCAGCCGAAGCACGGTTGTACAGAATACGGCGGTTTAAAGGCCACGCCCAAGACCATGCCAGCGTATTCCCTAAGCCAGATGGATCGGCATTATCACGGCGCGCCATCTGGTTGCCTGCCTCTGTCCAGCTACCGGCAAAGATCCAGCAAGCGCTGGCAGTAGTTCCGTCATCACGCAACTGAGCGAAACTGTTCAGCAGTTGACCTTTTTTCAGGATTACGTTGCCTGCGGCATCAGTAATATCCACCAGCGCGCAGCCGTTGGACTCTTTCGCCATCTCTTCTGACGCAGGGTGCATCGGTTCCAGATAGTTCCACGTCATATTCAGCAGTGGATCGGGAGCTACCGCTTTATCGCCATCTTGCTCGTACATGGCGCGGATTTTCATCAGCAAACCGGCAAGGATCTGCCCGTCCGTTCTGGCTTCGCCCGGTGGTTCTGCACCTTTCCAGTGCCACTGCAACCAACGTCCAGAATTGACAATAGAACCATCTTCTTCGGCAAAGCAAGTACAAGGAAGACGGAAGACTTCGGTCTGGATCGCTGACGGATCAACATCATTCTGATCGCCATGATTTTGCCAGAACTCTGCCGTTTCGGTGTTTAGCGGATCGATGGAAACCAGATATTTCAGTTTGGATAATGAACGCACTACCTTGTTTTTATCAGGGAATGAAGCCACCGGATTAAAGCCCTGACAGATATAACCATTCACGCTGCCCTGATCCATCATCTCGAAGTATTTCAGTACGTCATACATCTGATCCCATTTCGGCAGCCAGTCAAAGCCCCAGTCATTCTCTTTCTGCGCTTTATCACCGTAAAAACTTTTCATCATGCTGACAAAGAATTTTGGATAATTACCCCAATAGTTCACCTGCCCTGCCAATGCTTGCGCTGGCGTATTAGCAGCAAGATAACTTTGCAGCGTGTTCTGCTTTTCTGACGGCAAGGTCATATAACCTGGTAACGACTGCGACAATAAGCCGAGATCAGTTAAGCCCTGAATATTAGAGTGACCGCGCAGCGCATTGACACCGCCGCCAGCCATACCCATATTGCCGAGCAATAACTGGATCATTGCCATTGTGCGGATATTCTGAGCACCGACAGTATGTTGCGTCCAGCCAAGCGCATACAGGAACGAAGCGGTTTTATTTACCGCACTGGTTTCGGCAATCAGCTCGCAGACGGTGAGAAAGTCCTCTTTCGGCGTACCGCAGATATTACTCACTACGTCCGGCGTATAACGGCTGACATGTTTTTTCAGTAAGTTCCATACGCAGTTTGGATCGGTCAGTGTTGGATCGCGTTTGGCGAAGCCGTCATCACCGACTTGATAATTCCAGCTAGTTTTATCGTACTGCCGTTTTTCGGCGTTATAACCACTGAATAAACCATCTTCAAAAGTATAATCTTCCCGCACCAGCAAATTAGCGTTGGTGTATTCGTTAACGTATTCTGTATTTATCTTATTGTTTTCTATCAGGTATAAAATAACGCCTGACAAGAAAGCGATGTCAGTACCGGAACGAATCGGGGTATAAAAATCAGCCACAGATGCCGTGCGAGTAAATCGCGGATCAATCACGATAATCTTGGCGTTGTTATGGATTTTCGCTTCCATCGCCCAGCGGAAACCAACCGGATGCGCTTCAGCGGCATTACCACCCATCACCACAACTAAGTTAGCGTTTTTGATGTCAACCCAGTGATTGGTCATCGCACCGCGACCAAATGTTGGAGCAAGACTTGCTACCGTTGGTCCGTGTCAAACGCGAGCTTGATTATCTACCGCGAGCATACCGAGCGCGCGGGTGAATTTTTGGGTTAATAAACCATTTTCATTGCTGGAAGCCGATGCTGCGAGTAAACCAGTGGTTAACCAACGGTTTACAGTGATGCCATCGGCGTTTGTCGCTTGAAAGTTGGCATCGCGATCCGCTTTCATCAGTTTAGCAATGCGCGTAAATGCGTCGTCCCAACTGATTCGTTGCCATTGATCTGAACCCGCAGCGCGATACTCTGGATATTTAAGGCGGGATTCGCTATTAACGAAATCGAGCAGCCCTGCACCTTTCGGGCACAATGCACCGCGATTGACCGGATGATCCGGATCGCCCTCGATATGAAAAATGCTGGCTCTGGCATTTTTTGCGCCATCGCCCATGCTGTACATCAATAAACCACAGCCGACTGAACAGTAAGTACAGGTATTACGGGTTTCCTGAGCGCGCAATAATTTATATTGCCGCGTCTCTGCCAGCGCAGCAGTGGGCGTAAATCCCAGTGCAGCGACCGTTGTACCTGCCATACCGCCAGCGCAGATTTTAAAAAACTGCCGTCTGCTGACTTGCATGGTTTTCTCCTTGTTTTTATGTGCTGTTACATTGCTCTGAATTCAGATGTGTATTCGTTATCACCGTATTTCAAACCGCTAAAAACCACTCGTAACTTCTCACCATAAGTCACAAACGGAACTAAAAATCGGCACATAATCGAAAATAAAAACCAACAGATTATCGCGATAAACTAGTTAAATATTTCAGCAGTCAAATTGAAAACATGATGATTACACTAATATTAGTATAATCATGGAATACAGCCGATATTATACCTTGAATGTTACAAACATTAACGAAATGTTGATTATATTTTTCTTATTTTGGCATTTATCGTTAATCACAAAGTGGTATGGCTTAATTGACACAAATAGCCAAAAGGCGAAGAAATGAACACAGAACGTTCCCCATTACAGAACCGCCATCAATCCATTACTGGTGTACAACAACTTACCGTGCGCCGTCACAATGCGTTAGAAACGCCGGAGCTGGATTGGGTTGCCGAAGAAGTTCCCGTTGCATTGAGTTATAACGGCATCTCTCACGTAGTGATGATGGCAACGCCGAAAGAGTTAGAGGCGTTCGCTATTGGCTTTTCTCTGGCAGAGGGAATTATTGAGTCACCGCAAGAAATTTACGGTATTGATATTCAGCAAGGCTGCAACGGTATCGAAGTCGCCGTTGAACTATCCACCCGCCGTTTCGTCGGTTTAAAAGAGCGCCGCCGTGCGATGGAGGGACGCACGGGCTGCGGTGTTTGCGGTGTGGAACAATTAGGGGAGGTTTTGCGCCCGATCACTCCGCTGCCCTTTACACAACAATTCGATCTGCACTTGCTCGATGGCGCATTAGCGCAACTGAATAAAGTACAAATCGTCGGTCAGCTAACCGGCTGTACGCACGCAGCAGGCTGGATCTCTTCACAAGGGAAAATGCTTGGCGGTTGTGAAGATGTTGGCCGTCATGTCGCGCTGGATAAATTACTCGGTGTCAGAGCCAAACAAGGCTGGCAACAAGGTGCAGTGCTGGTTTCCAGCCGCGCCAGCTATGAAATGGTACAAAAAGCTGCAATGTGCGGTGTGGAGATCCTGTTTGCGGTTTCCGCGACGACTACGCTGGCGGTGCAAGTAGCGCAACAATGTAATCTCACGCTGATTGGTTTTAGTAAGCCAGGCAGAGCGACCGTGTATACACATTCGCAGCGGATTATTGGTGCATAACGGTAAACACTAAAAAAATTGAATTGAGCAATAAGCCGTTATCAAAAAAGCTAAGATAATCGCGCTCGTCTGGCAATTATCTTGGCAAAATAGTCAGTTATTGATGATTGAGTGAATTTTTCTGCTGTTCTATACAAAAAGATAAAAATTCTTGCTATAACTCAGTGAGTTCAATGGTAATTAACTCCTTTTTTCACTATGGCATTCATTATTAGAGGCTTTCTTCCGGCGATATTTCGGTGATAAAAGTAGCGATTTATAGTAAAATACGCTTTATATCCTATTTTTTTGCATTTATGTTATTAGATTGATTAAGGAAAGAATATGCACTCAATTCCCGCTTGCCCGCTCTGTTCATCAGAAAATACTTATCCTGACGGTTCTATGTTTATCTGCCCTGACTGCGCTCATGAGTGGAATCCTGCCGATGTACAAGAAGCGGATAGCGATGAAAGAGTGGTGAAAGATAGCAACGGTAATATATTGGCTGACGGCGATTGCGTGACGCTAATCAAGGATCTGAAACTGAAAGGTTCTTCTACCGTACTGAAAGTTGGCAGCAAATCCAAGCCAATCCGTTTGGTTGACGGCGACCACGAAATCGACTGTAAAATCGATAATACCAGCGTGATGCTAAAGGCTTGCTTCGTTAAGAAAGTTTGATTATTTAACCTGAACTTCGGATAAGAAGTTATATTTTTACGAAAAATTTCAAATAATTATGCAATTTTTCGTAGGGGCGGCAATTTACCGCCTGTTAATTTCACAGTTGTTAATGCGGGCGACAGGTTGTCGCCCCTACGGTTTTCATATCGTGCGGGTTAATTTCACGGGAGGTTTATATTACGTCCGTGAGTCCACCGCGTTGTGTATGTGATCGGTGGAATGCCGCAATGTTATTTACCATTGGTTTTCGTAGCGGCGGTAATTTACCGCCCATTAATTTCACGGTTGTTAATGCGGGCGACAGGTTGTCGCCCCTACGGTTTTCATATCATGCGAGTTAATTTCACGGGAGGTTTATATTACGTCCGTGAGTCCACCGCGTTGTATATGTGATCGGTGGAATGCCGCAATGTTATTTACCATTGGTTTTCGTAGGGGCGGCAACCTGCCGCCCGTGAACCCAGCGCGTTATTAAGTATCAGCATAAAAAACTTTGTGAATAGCAATTAAAACTTGCTGCGGGCAAATCCGGTGACTTCTTTAATCCCCATTTCACGACCAAGAGCCGTCATCGGGTGAACCACTTCCAAGCCTTTTACCGTTTTCTTCAATGCGCCCATATCCGCTTGCTCCGCTTTAGTAACCGGGCGATTAAACGGTAATTTCTGCAATTTCTGCGCTTTGGCACTCAGCACTTTGCTTTTTTCTTGTCTTAATCTTTCAATCTCAGTTTGCAGCACAACTTTTTGCGCTTCAATTTCACTCAAATCCGCATCTAACCCTTTAGTAATAATATCTTTTTCTTTACGGTTTAACGCATCGAGCTTATCGCTTAAACGTTTAATTTCTGCTGCCTGAGCCTGTTGTTTCATGACTTTTACCTTAGATGTACTGAGATGATGACCTGAATTGCCCCGTAAACGGGCGTGTCTGGCGCAGAGTATAAACGTAATAACAGCGCAGTTCTAATCGGTATGATTTAAATGTAAAAAACGAGCCGCAAATATAAATTGGCGGCTCGTTATTATCTGTTTTGTTACGGACGTGAAAAAAGAATCAATAATATATTACATCAACTGGGCAATTTTACGCGCTACTGCCATCAATTCTTGTTGGTTTTTCTGTAGATCGCGGTTGATCTCATTAAACTGATTCAATACGTTTTGATCCTTGAACTGTAATGTTTGACCGTTGAATTGAATATGTTCTTTCTGCTGAGTTAAGAAGTCGGAGACTTTCAGAATACTGGAAAATGTTGAATCCAGCAGCGTCAGAGTTTGTTTGCTTAAATCGCCTTGCTGTGTCACCACTTTAGCGTAAGCCTGACCATAAACGGTTTTTAAATCTTCCGGCATTTTCAGCGCAGCATATTTCTCGCCAGTGCTTTTAATCACACCATCGAGTTTCGCCTGCACGGTTTGAATTTCCGCTTGTGCGGTTTCTATTTTGCTGCGGTTTTCTACCATCGCATTTAAGCTATTCAATGTTTTTAGCTCATTCATGGACGATGCCATTGATTTAGAGAACGCGGCATTAAGCTGGTCAGTAAATCCTGTTAACAGATCATAATCCGCCGTATAGTTACCAAACGATTTTTTCTGTTCATCAGTTAACGCTGGTAAGTGAATTTTTGCGCTATCAATAACTTGAGTTTGCAGGAACTCACTGAATGCTTTGCGCTGCTGCGGTTCGTTATCACCGCAGCCAGCCAGTTGGAAAACTAATCCCAGTACGAAAAGCGGTGCGAAAAAGCCAGCCCAGATTTTTTGTTTAATGAAAGACATAATTACTCCAATAAATAAATTGCGAAAGTCCGTTAATATGCAGCGCCGGAACCTTACCATTCAGTAAACGGTGAATAAAGGATTTCCTGCGAAAATATGTGTTCACAGCGTTATTATAAATGATCAGCAGAGATAAAAAGAAAAAACCAGCGCCGAATTATCGGCACTGGTTTCAGAGTCCACAATAAGATAGTCGTCAGAATGATTTATTTCTTGCCTAGCAAATACTTAACCACCTGACCATATTGCTGTACGAAATCTTCAACGCTATCGGCGTCCAGTCCGTCATTTTTCACCATATACTTGCCGTTCACTAATACCGATGGCACGCTTCTTAACTCAACTTCTTCCGCTAATCTGCGCTGTTGGGCAGTTAATGACTTCACAATAAAGCTGTTCCAAGCACTATCGAACTCTTCTCCGGTAACGCCCGCAGCGATAAATACCTGACGAATATCGTCCTGAGTACGAATAGTCTGGGTCTTCTGAATGCCGTTGAAAATCAGTGGGCTGACTTTATCCTGTACGCCAAGCGTGATAGCAACTGCCCATGCTTGCGTTAGTTTAGGTCCTAGTTCACCGCCTAAGAAATCAACATGATACTGCACCATTTTGCCATTAGCTGGCACTTGTTTTTTAATCTCGGCATTCAGATGATAGACGTTCTCAAAGTCATAACAGTGCGGGCAGAAGAAAGAGAAAAACTCCAGAATTTGCGGCTCTTCAGTCGCTTTTCTTTTCAGTGTGTCAAACTGTTTGCCATCGAGAAAATCAACTTTCGGTGCTTCCACTCTTTTTTCTGGGATTACTAAGATACTTTTTGCATTGACTGGGGCAATAAAAAAAGCTCCCGCAGTCATCGCCGCACAAACAGACGCCAGCCATATCTTTCTCATCAGGTTACTCCGTAAAATAATCATCAATAATTAATAGGTTAATAAGTACATGAATTAATACATCGGCGCTAGTTGTAACGGCGGAATCTGTAACAACTTAGCTTGTTCAGCAAATAGTGATGGCTGCTGCTGCCAAAAATTAACGTCTGCAATCCAGGGAAAACTTTTTGGGAAAGCCGGATCTTGCCAGCGACGCACCACCCAGGCAAGATAATAAACCATTCGCATACAGCGCAGCGGTTCGATCAATGCTAACTCTCGCTGATCAAAATCAGCAAATTCGCTGTAGGACTCAACAAACAGATCTAACTGCATCAATTGCTCTTGCCGATCGCCTTGCAATAACATCCATATATCCTGTACTACAGGTCCGTTGCGCGCATCATCTAGATCGACAAACATTGGACCATCGCGCCACAAGATATTTCCGACATGGCAATCGCCATGCAAACGGCACGTTGCCCAATTCGTATGCCAGTGCTGTTCCACGCCCTGAATCAGGGAGTCGAGCACCGGCAGCAGCGAGTCTTTCACTTTTTCCGGCACCAGCGAACTTTCCGCCAGCACTTGCCGCGGCTGATAAAGGTATTCATCTAACCCGATAGTGGGTCTGGCGGCAAAAGGCTGACGCCGCCCTACTTGATGAATGCGCCCCATAAATCGCGCAACCCATTCAAGCTGTTCGAGATTATCCGCTTCATACGAACGACCGCCAACGCTAGGGAATACGGCAAACATAAATCCTTGATAATGATGCAGCGTTTGTTGATTCAGCTTTAACGGCGCAATGGCGGGAATTTCTTGATCCGCCAGCTCTTGAGTGAAATCGTGTTCTTCCTGAATCTGCTCACGACTCCAGCGCTCCGGCCGATAAAATTTCACCACATAGCGTTGGCGATCTTCGTCCATAAATTGATAGACGCGATTTTCATAGCTATTGAGCGCCGTTAAGCCTGAATCCACACGCAGCCCGACACTTTCCAGTGCATCAAGAATCAGGTCAGGCATCAGGGAATGGAAATCAAAGGCTGATAAGCTCATAGAATTTGTCTACTTAGTTAATCCGAACTTTGGATAAGAAGTTATATTTTTACCATTTTCTTATCCAGCCCTAAGGTTAGTTATGAATCATCAATTTTTTAAAATACCGCGCGCCCGTAACAACGCCGTTTTAAAATCTTCTTCGTAATCTTTCTTTAAACCAGGAATGACGGCATCACTTGCGCTATCACGCATTTTGAGATGATAGATCAGCATATCGTCAGTTAATTCAGTGAGAGGACCGGAAAATCCCGCTTCATCAGCTAATTTGCGTAAAAACTGAATCAGATTTAGATCGGCATCTTTTTGCCAGGCGGCTTCAAGCAGTTCAACCAGTTCATCAACACGATGACATGTCATAATTTTCTCCCTTGTAATTCAATAAACACATAGTTCGACAAACATATAGTTCGATAAACGCATGACACGTTAGCAGGGTTAACGAGATTTTAACAGTTTATCCCTGTTATCTATCATCTCATCATTCGAGCCATATTAATTGCTTCAATTAACTGCGCGCGATCAATCTGCGGATTATTGCTGTCCAGCAGTTGTTGCCAAATAGCTATTGCCTGCTGATATTGGTTATTCAGGAAATAGTCGGAAGCAAGCAACATTAGCACGGTTGCTTGGTTGGGATCTAACTTTAGCGCTTGCGTAATTAACGCTTGTGTCTGCGGCGTTATGTGCTGATTCGCTTGATAGTAAAGCGCGGTCGCTTTTGCAGCGAGCAATTCGGCATCATTACCTCTAAGTTGTGCCGCGCGATCAAAGGCAACTAACGCGCGTTCAAACTCATTACTGTTCAGATAACGATGCCCTAACATAAACCAAGCTGCGCTGTCGTTAGGTACTTGTTGAATACGCTGATGCAGTTCGCGCAGCACTTTATCCTGAATCTGATCAATATCCAGACCAATAAAAGGATCGCTATTGCCCTGACGACTATACTCTGCCGATGCCGAATATTGCCCTAACCAGGAAAAACCAAGCGCCGGAATGCCCAACACTAACAGGGTCATCAATAGCGGTAGTATGAGCAATGTTTTACCGCCAGCAGCAAAGTATGGCGGGCGATCTTCATCAATATTCTGTAGCAAATTTAATGAGAGCTCTTGTTGGAACTCAGCCAATAATCCCTGCTGCTTTTCCTGCAAAGAAAATTGTTTATCTGCCAGCGCGATTTGCTGCTGATAAAGCGCAATATTGGTTTGACGGCGAATATCAAAATCAAATGGCTTGAATTTATTCTGGCGAAAAATCGGCAGCCAGATAATCAGTATCAGCAAGCAAACCGCCAGCGCGACGCCGAACCAGAAGATCATCATGGCTTTTTCTCCAACGTCTCTAACAATGCCGCCAGACGGCGTTTTTGCTCAGCGCTGATTTCTGGCGGTGGAAGTTGTCGAACACGGAAATAACGCCAGAGAGCGAGTGCCGCGATTAATAGCAGGATTAGCGGACTCAGCCATAACAGTACGGTTTGCCCGTTAAAGCGCGGCTTATATAACACAAAATCCCCAAATCGGCTGGTCATCAATGTGATGATTTCGTCGTCCGTTTTGCCCTCATCAACCATGCGATACACCTCAAGGCGTAAATCACGCGCGATCGGCGATGTGGATTCCACCAGATTTTGGTTCTGACATTGCGGACAGCGTAGTTGTTTTGCCAGCGTTATCGCCCGTTGCTGATTCTGTTCCGTGCGAAATTGCCATGTATCCACAATTTCAGCCCGCAGCGGCAGTGCGATCAACAAGAGTAAAGCGATGCGCCAGAGCCAACGGAACAGCATTATTACAGGCGAACTCATAAACGATTTCCCTGTTCTGCTAACGCTTTAATTTTTGGCTGAAATTCTCGTTGCCAGATGGTTTGATTTAATTCACCGGAATAGCGATAACGAATAATGCCATGTGCGTCAATGAGATAAGTTTCCGGCGTACCGTAAACACCTAATTCCAGCGCCAGTTTACCGTCAGGATCATAAATAGAGCGGAAAAAAGGATTGCCCAATTCGTTTAATACATTCTGCGCCGCGCGGCGACCATCACGATAATTTAAGCCATAGAGTTTGAAATCAGCGCGAGTATTAAGCTGCTGTAAAAAAGGGAATTCTGATTTACAGGACGGACACCAACTCGCCCATACATTTAGCACGGTAATATGCCCTTTAAAATCCTGCTGGCTGAATGCGGTATCTCGCAGTAAGAGATCTTCGGCAATAAATTCAGGCATGGGCTTATCTTGTTGAGTCAGCCCTAATTGGCGGGGATCTTGTCTAAGCCCCAGATAAAGCGCGATACCCAACAACAGCACTAGAAACAGCGGAATAAACAATTTTACTCGACTCATCAAACTGCCTCCGACTGAGGGTTTTCGGCGAGATTAATTTTACGGCGGCATTTGCGCCGCCATTGATTCCACAATGCACAGCCTGCGCCTGACATCATCAACAATCCGCCAGCCCAAATCCAGCGGATAAACGGCTTATAATGAAAACGCAGCGCGTAACTTGGTAGATTGGCATTTTGTTTATCAACTTTTTCGCCCATCACCACATACAAATCATGGAATACACCGCTGGCTATTCCAGGTTCACTCATCAACATGGTTCGCACCGTGTAATGACGGCGCTCCGGCAATAACTGCGCGACTGTTTTGCCGTTTTTAGTGACGCTAATTACCGCTTGCTCTGCTGTATAGTTAGCGCCGACTAACAGTCTGGTTTCATCATAATGAAATTGATAACCGCTTAATGAGATCTCACTGCCTGCTGCCATTTTTACGCCGGTTTCTGTGGAGTAATAGCTGGATAACGTAATGCCGATCGCGGTAATCGCAATACCGATATGCGCCAGCACAGCACTTAAACGGGGCAACGTTAGCTGACGCAGCACCAGTAAATGACTAAAAATAACCCACAACGATAATATTAACGCCAGTATCACCAACGGATAGACTTTATCGAACATGAAAGCCAATACGCCGCCGATCACGAATGCGAATATCGCCAGCAATACCATTATTTTTAAGCATTCGGCGGGCAGACTTTTCCAGCGGCTAAAAGGAGCAATCCCCATGACTAGCAGAATCAATAACGCGGGCGGTACAAAAGTGATGTTGAAATAAGGCGCGCCAACGGAGATCGATCCCAAACCAAAAGCAGTAAACAGCATTGGGTAAAACGTGCCGATAAGCACGATCAGCGTCATAACACTTAGCAGTACATTTGCCAGCAACAGCAACATTTCGCGGGAAATTTCACGAGAAAATAGTTTAAAACGCGCTGCTGATGGCGGCGTATTGGCGCGCAATGCAAAAAGCGTTAACGCACCGAGCACTGCCAAACCTAATAACAACAGCAACATCATGCCGCGATCAGGATCAACAGCAAAAGCATGGACAGAGGTTAATACGCCAGAGCGGACAATAAACGTGCCAAGTAAACTCAAAGCAAAAGTAAAAATAGCCAGCAACAAGCTCCAGTAGCTAAATACGCCGCGCTGTTCTGTCACCATTAAGGCATGTAGTAACGCTGTACCTAGCAGCCACGGCATTAACGAGGCATTTTCTACCGGGTCCCAAAACCACCAGCCGCCCCAACCCAATTCATAATAAGCCCACCATGAACCGAGAATAATGCCGCCAGTTAAGCAGATCCACGCCGCCAGCGCCCATGTCCGACTCCAGTGAGCAACAGCGGAATCCATCTTTCCCGTCAGCAGCGCAGCGATTGCAAAAGCGAAGCTGACAGCAAAACCAACATAACCGAGATACAGCAGCGGAGGGTGGAATATCAGTCCAATATCTTGCAGCATTGGGTTGAGATCTCTGCCCTCAATGGCTGCCGGAAATACACGCACAAATGGATTGGAATAAAGCAGAATAAACAAGCAGAAGCCCAGCATAATCAGACCGAGAATTGCCAGTACATAAGTGTTGATCTGCGGATCGACGTTATCACGTAAGCAAGCGACTAATGCCGTCCAGATCGACAGAGAAAAAAGCCAGAACAGCATCGAGCCTTCATGCCCGCCCCAAACGGCAGCAATTTTAAAGAATATCGGTAATTGAGAATTAGAATGTTGAGCCACATACATCAGCGAAAAATCATCAACGGCAAAGCTGTAGCCCAGCAGCACAATCGATAGCGTGATAAACAGGCAAGCGCCATAACTCAAAGGAACGGCATAACGCATAAACAACGCCCGCCGGTAGTAAGCACCTACCAGCGGAACGCTGCATAACAATAACGATAGTGCCACAGCACATAACAGGGATAGCAGTCCCAGATTGGGGATCATGCTTATTCCTTTTTCATGTAAATTTAAACCACCGTCATCTGACCGGCATACAAGATAAAGAAACGTAGCAGCAATACGCCGCAAAGTCCCAAACAAGATACGGCGATAAGATATTTTTTGCTGTGCTGCACTTTATGACTGCATACCAAGCCCATAATTAGCGGTAGTAAAATTCCCAAGCCGATAACACCAAACCAAAAGACGATTGACCAAAAACCGCCGCCAAGCGCGGTTATCGCGGCGACTTCTTTCTGACCGCCGCCAAAAAATAAGCCGACAAACAAGGCTAACAACAAGAACAGTTCAAATAATACGACCGGCTTTTCAATTTGATGCACAAAGTGAATTGATGGACTATCTGCCGCTTGTTTAAACCATGTGACACTAAATAACACCGCTGCGGCTGCGCCGGAAGAAATACCAGAAAACAGGAATAACACCGGTAATACCGGATTATTCAGCATCGGATAGGTTTTCAGTGCAGATAGCAGGAAGCCGGTATAAGCGCCCAATGCAACTGCCAGCAGTATCATCAATGGTTCGAGTATTTTTTCCAGACGTGAGCAATAAGCCAGAATGCCGTTGATCCAGCTAAAAGATTGCAAGCGAGCGGCGATCACGCTGGCTATCTCACTGCGGAACAGTACCGCCAGCCAGACAATCAGCACGATCATGTAGATCTGGAACAGCATCACCCCTAATGACATGACCGATGTCGGGCTATAGAAGAACATCAGATACCAGAACGTCCACGGGCGAGCTAAGTGGAAAATCAGAATCACTAAGCCAATGATAACGGTTAGCGGCGCAATAATCGCAGTGGCTTTGATCACACCATCACGATTGGCATCACTACCTAGTAATTTGCGTTTTAGCAAAATGGCGATAAATACCATTCCCGCAGATACCCCGATCAAAAACAAATAAATCGCGATCGGCCAGTCCCAAACGAGGGATTCAAAATGAAAAGCGTTACTCATTCTTTAATCTCCCCATGTTGGTCTGGAATACGGTACATTTTTGGTTCTGTGCCTAAATAGGCTTTAGCGCGATAAGTGGTTTTATCTGCAATCAGTCTGGATATTTCGCTATTGGGATCGTCCAAATTACCAAACGTCAGCGCTTTAGTCGGGCAGGAGATCACGCAAGCCGGTAACTTGCCTTGTGCCAGATTGGTATCGCGGCAAAAATTACATTTATCGGCAGTCTTTTTCACTGGGTGAATAAAACGCACACGATAAGGGCAAGCGGCGATGCAGTATTGGCAACCAACGCAACGTTCTGGATTGACATCAACAATACCCGTTGCCGCATCTTTATAAGATGCACCAGTCGGACAGACCGACACGCATGGCGGATTATCACAATGCTGACAAGACTGACGATAGAATCGATATTTTGCCGTAGGAAACTCGCCTATCGGACCGGTGCGGATAATCTTCAACCGCGACACGCCCTCAGGCACTTTATTCACTTCCCGACAAGCGTCCATACAAGCAGTGCAGCCAATACAACGGGTTTCGTCGTATACCATGCCATAACGAATACCGTTAATTTGAATCTGCGCCAACGAACGTTGAGCCGAGCCGGTCATAAAGATCACTGCTCCCATACCGGCAATAAAATGACGGCGTGAGCAACTCATGGTGCTTCCTTCTCTTTTTGTTGTGATGATGATTGTTGCTGTAATTGAACTACCGCCTGCAACTGTTGTTGCTGTTTGCTATGGCAATCAACACACAACTTAATTTGCCCTTTTTGATCTAATCCTTTTACTGGATCAGTCGCGCTATGCAGTTTATGGCAACTCGCACAGGAAGTTTTCAGGATATGCACATCATGCGCCCACAACGCTTTACGCAGTTTTTCCGGCTGATGACAGGTCAAACAAACCTGATTTTGTTTATCCACCGGAAAGGTATCTTTATTGAAACGCATAGCATCTGGCACGCCATCACGGTGATCCGGCGAAATATTGCCATGACAGTTAGTACAAGTGACTGGCAGCGCCGTATTTGGATTAATGGCTTTGGCATGCGTACCGTGCATACCATTTTTGTTTTCTTTATGACATTGGGTACAAGCGTAATCGCGGTTACGCTGCAACTCCACTTTGTATTCTGTCGATTGGTTTTCGGACGATAGGGCTGCATTCTGTTCTGATGCTGTTGCCGCAAACAACGGTGTTGCCGTCAGCATAAACATCGATACCAGTATTAACAGCCCGCCCTTGATGAATGAACGTAAACTGCCCATGATGATTCCACCTTAGTAAGGCTCCGCGCTAAACGGAGCCGATAACTTTTTTACTTGCTTAACAAGCGCCCTTCTTTTCTCGCATTAGCGTCCCACTCAGCAGCGCGGGTTTTCAGGAATTCTTGTTTTTCGCTCTCAAGTTTTGGCATATCCATACCTAATGCTTTCTGAGCATTCGCTTTAGTGGAAAGATCCGGTAACTCAATTTCGTGAGTAATCCCTTTTGTTGCTAATAAACGCGCCAGTTTGGTACGAGCATCGGACGATTTATCCAGCGAAGTACCTAATATTTTCAGCGCAACTTCTGGCGCGTGCATGTGGACACCGTGCGAAGCGATGGCGTAGTCCCAACGCCATTGGGCATGACGAATATCCAGCAAGATTGGTTTCATCTCTGTTTCTGTTGCTCCGGCGTCCCATGCTGCTTTCGCTTCATAGTGAGCATGAACTAACTGACGTTCAGCTTTTTGGCGTAACTCTTTCACCGCCGCTTTACGCGTCGCAACAATATCCTGTAACGCTTCTTTACTTTGGGTATGGCAGTTAGCGCAAGTTTCATTGAAACGGTCGAAAGGATTGCCGACTTTATGGTCGGTATAAATTTTGCCTTCAGCGTTCTGAACTTTCGGCATGTGGCAGTCAATACAGGTCACGTTGTTTTTGCCGTGAATACCCTGACTCCACGTTTCATATTCTGGATGCTGCGCTTTGATCATCGGCGTTTTAGAGAGCTGATGCGTCCAGTCGGAGAAAGAAATATTGTCGTAATACTGTTCCATCGCTTCAACGGTCATGCCGTTGTCCCACGGGAATCTCACCGCTTTGTTTTTGCCGTCAAAGTAATATTCAACATGGCAATTACTACACACCATCGTTTGCTGATCTAAACGGCTCGCTTTATCAAACGGTTTGTTAATCACTTCAAATGCGCGCGCAGTATAAGGACGGGACAGATACAGTGCTGGTTTTCCATCAGCGAAATCTTTCGAGGCGGTGTCATGGCAATCGGCACAACCGATTGGGTTGACAATTTGCGCGCCGCCGCGCGACCACATACCTTGAAAATAACTATCCTCACCGCTTTCATCGATTAACCGTGCAACATCAGGGCTTTTACAGCTCCAACATGCCATTGGCAGAGGACCATCGGTATCTTTTACCGGTGCGCCAGTACGCAGTGATTGACGAATATCGGTGATAGCATAAAAGTGACCGCGCGCTTTTTTATAATCTTTCGCGAATGGATAACCTGCCCAGAGAATAACCATATCAGGATATTCGTCCAGACCGCCGCCCAACTTATCTAACTCGCTGGTTGCTCGCCATGAATCGTATTGATCTGCATGGTCTTTCGCAAAAACTTCGTTGCGAGCCTCCACATCTGATTTAGCGGCTGCTGTATTGCTCATCAATAACGATGAAAACAATATCAGTAAACCTGCTGATAACGTTGCCTTAATCTTGCCCACGGTAATTACTCCCAGTTTGTACATCGCCGAATCGATTTTGCTCAATGGAGAGCTTGTTATATTTATTTGCTGTACCGAAAGATCATTCGGTCAGTATTTTTAGTATTTATTTAAAATATAATGAATCAGTGGAGCAATTAAATATCTGTGTGAATTTTGGTTGCTTTAGATCAATAAACCGCAAGCTAAAAAGTCATTTTCTTGATAAGGTTCAAATAAAAATATTGCAATTAAATCAATGATAACCATAAATAGTTATTTGAATTTAATACCTATTTTTAGGTATTTTCTTATTAAAGATATTTAATTATACCTATTATTGGTTAATATATATTTAAATAAACTAAATAACTTACTAAATATATTTATATAACTTTTCTTTATTTTATTTGAATGAAAATAATTATCACTTAAATAAATAAACTAAACGATTCCCATTTAATCACGCTAGAATGTTCTCCATATTTAAGTGAAATAAAAAGGGAAACAGATGCCGATACCTACAATAACCGGCGCGATCCTCGCCGGTGGGCGAGCAACCAGAATGGGCGGTACGGATAAGGGTCTGGTGTTACTAGATGGCATTCCGCTATATCAACATGTGCTAAAACGGCTGAAACCGCAGGTTGAAAGTGTGATGATCAGCGCGAATCGTAATATAGAAGAATATGAAAAAAGCGGCTGTGCGGTGTTCTCCGATTCTATTAATGGCTTTAATGGTCCTTTAGCGGGTATGTTAACGGTTCTGGAACACAGTCCGACAGAATGGGTGCTGTTCTCTCCTTGTGATACACCGCTAATCCCCGATGATTTAGCCCAGCGATTGTGGCAGCGCAGAAATAACAAATCGGCTGCCTATGCGGATAATGGCGATAGAGCGCACCCGACGATAGCTTTGTTGCATACGCAATTAATCCAACCTCTGCGGAACTATTTACTCGCAGGAGATCGCAAGTTGATGATTTTTTTATCACAACAACAAGCAACTGCCGTTGATTTTCAGGATAATCCCGCAGCATTTAGAAATATCAATACATTAGATGAATGTATTGATTGGAATCGATGATGATAAATAACAAAATTCCTTTATTAGGCATTACCGCTTACAGCGGTACAGGGAAAACGACATTACTAAAAAAATTATTTCCATTATTAGCATCAATGGGCATTCGCTGTGCCTTAATTAAACATTCTCATCATAATATGGATATTGATACGCCGGGAAAAGACAGCTATGAGCTGCGAAAAGCTGGAGCAATGCAAACAATTGTAGCTTGCGATCAACGCTGGGCATTGATGACAGAAACACCGAATAATACGGTAGACCTCGCTCAATTAGCGAGTAAATTTGATAACTCACAGATCGATTTAGTATTAGTTGAGGGATTCAAATGTGAAAAAATTGATAAAATTACGCTGTTTCGAGCAGCGGTTGGTAAACCGCTGGCAGGATTAATCGATCAGCATGTGATTGCATTAGCTACAGATGAGGAAATTCATCTTAGCACTCCAACAATTAATATTAATGATCCACAGGCTGTCGCTGAATTTATAAAAACTTGGCTCGATGGGAAAAAATAACTTTTTAAATCCCCAAAAGTAATAAATCCACCTGCATAGCAGGTGGCTTTGACACAGCCCCCTAAAAGGGGGCTAATACACTAACTTTCAAGACCCAGTTGTAATTGTCTTTCCTCTTCCTCTTTCGCAACCTTAT
>JAISKF010000005.1 GCA_031261005.1 Enterobacteriaceae bacterium
CACGGGCTGCGTATACTACGCTTTCCCGTTTTAGAGTCAAGTGTTAAATCGTGGATTTTTGCACTCAAAACATCAACCAACAACGGCTATCCCGTGTCAGTGGTGGCGCATTATAGGGACTCTGAGCTATCTGGCAAGCGCTAATTGCGAAAATTGACTTGAACGCTCTAATTTTCATCAAAATGATAAATTTTATACAAAAAAAGCTATAATTAAGAGACACTATCATGATTGTTATCAATGAGATCCACGATGCAAAAATGAAGTTTCTCTATTTTTTTGTTAGAGGCGCTAACGATTTTGTAGGATTTTCATACAAAAATAACATTATAATTTACCTGTTTTTATAGAATGAAATACACCTTAATTTAACTTATTCAGATAATTATACATATATCAACAAACACTTTAACCAACACTCCCTTTAAGGACAAGCAACCATGCAATTTAATGCTCAACAGCAGGCAGCACATCGAAATCTATCTTATCTCGTCGCAGAAAAGATAGCGCACCGCATTTTATCGGGTGAATTTGCTGCCGAGAGCATACTTCCCGGTGAAAATGATCTTTGCGAAATCTATAACGTCAGTCGAACTGCGATTCGGGAAGCAGTAAAAATGCTAACAGCAAAAGGTATGTTACTTGCCAGACCACGTATTGGTACGCGCGTCATGCCTACATCTTACTGGAACTTTCTTGATAAAGATCTGCTTTCATGGTGGATAACGCAAGACAACTTCTTTGAAGTTACTCAGCATTTTGTTGTACTGCGCCGGGCGCTGGAACCGCAAACTGCGGCATTAGCAGCGATAAATGCCAACAGTGATCAGCGCTATAAACTTTCTATTTTAATGGCAGAGATGCGCTCCCTGCATAAGAATTTTGATCCAGATAGATGGGTGAACGTCGATTCTGAATTCCATAAACTTATCTATAATGCGAGTTGTAATCCTTTATTAACATCATTTGCTAACTTATTTAGTTCGGTTTATCAGACCTATTTCCGATCAGTGACAAATAACGAAGCGATTTTGTTGGAACATCATCAGGCTATTGTTGATGCTATTTTGAAAAAAGACAGTGTTGAAGCACTGCGAGCAACTCAAGAATTATTAGAAAAAGACTTAAAAATTTATAACGCACTACTACAGGACAATGAATGACTCAATCGGCACGTAGCGTAGCGGGACTTCCCTGGATTGCAGCCACTGCATTTTTTATGCAGGCATTGGACGCAACCATATTAAATACTGCGATTCCAGCTATTGCGAAGAGCCTTGATCACTCACCTTTAGCCATGCAGTCAGCGATTATCAGCTATACGCTGACTGTTGCAATGTTAATACCAATAAGCGGTTGGCTCGCTGACCGCTTTGGTACGCGCAAAGTTTTTATCACTTCAGTTTCTTTATTTGCTCTGGGATCGTTACTGTGTGCGTTATCCAACTCATTGATAATGCTGGTGAGTGCCAGAGTGATTCAAGGAGTTGGCGGCGCAATGATGATGCCCGTCGCTCGTCTGGCATTATTGCGCGCTTATCCGCGCAGCGAACTACTTCCGGTACTGAATTTCGTCTCAATACCTGGCTTAGTGGGTCCGGTTGTCGGTCCATTACTTGGCGGCTGGCTTGTAACTTACGCCACCTGGCACTGGATTTTTCTGATTAATATTCCCATTGGCTTAATCGGAATTTTCTACGCTTACCATTACATGCCCAACTTTACCGCACCTATCCGTAAATTTGACATCATTGGATTTCTGCTCTTCGGGCTAAGTTTAGTGATGTTGTTAAGCGGACTTACGCTGTTTAGCGAGCACATTATTTCTACTGAATTTTCAATTTTGATCTTCATTGTCGGTATTGTCTTGATGCTGCTTTACGTCGGTCATGCACGTAAATATGTTCACCCGCTATTTCATTTGTCGATATTCAAAATCCGCACTTTTTCAATCGGCATTTTAGGCAGTATTGTTTCCCGATTAGGAACGGGTTGTGTTCCTTTTCTGATGCCATTGATGTTGCAAGTTGGCTTTGGTTATTCTGCCCTGATTGCAGGCTGCATGATGGCACCAACAGCACTGGGTTCTCTGTTGGTTAAATCCGTTGTGACACAAATACTCGGTAAACTTGGTTATCGGAAAACCTTAATCGGAGTAACAATATTGATCGGTATAATGATCGCTCAATTCTCATTACAGCAAGCCAATGAAGCCTTGTGGATATTACTTGTTCCGTTATTCCTGCTGGGAATGGTGATGTCTACCCAGTTCACGGCAATGAATACTATTACATTGGGCGATTTAACTGATAAAACTGCAAGTTCCGGTAATAGCTTGATGGCGGTAACGCAGCAGCTTTCTATTAGCTTTGGCGTCGCAGTCAGTGCAACTGTGCTGCATGCTTACGAAACGTTCTCATCAGGCGGCACAATGATTAACTCTTTCCATTATACATTCATTACAATGGGTATTATCACTCTGCTCTCTTCGCTGGTTTTTGTGATGTTAAAACCAGAGGACGGCGACAATCTTATTGCTAAAAAACACGCTAAGTAGCGTAAAGACTTTCTTACCATTCACATTCACCCGGTGATTAACTGTGATAAAATCGCCGCGTTTTTCTTCCATTCTTTAAATCATTTCCAACACATTACGGACCCAATAAATGAAACGTGAACTAGCGATTGAGTTTTCCCGCGTCACTGAAGCAGCCGCGCTGGCTGGTTATCGCTATTTAGGACGCGGCGATAAAAATAAAGCTGACGGTGCAGCAGTTGAAGCCATGCGTATCGTACTCAATCAAGTGGATATTGACGGTGAAATCGTCATTGGTGAGGGCGAAATTGATGAAGCACCGATGCTCTACATTGGTGAAAAAGTCGGTACGGGTAACGGTGATGCAGTTGATATTGCGGTCGATCCAATCGAAGGTACGCGCATGACCGCAATGGGGCAGTCAAATGCACTAGCAGTACTGGCTGTCGCTGAAAAAGGCGCTTTTTTACATGCGCCGGATATGTATATGGAAAAACTGGTTGTCGGTCCTGATGCCAAAAATACCATCGACTTGAATCTACCGCTCGCAGAAAACTTGATCCGCATCGCTGCCAAGCTCAACAAACCATTAGAAACGCTGACCGTGATTACATTATCCAAGCCACGTCACGACAAGATTATTGCTGAAATGCAGCAGCTAGGCGTAAAAGTTTTTGCTATTCCTGATGGTGATGTGGCTGCATCAATCCTTACCTGTATGCCGGACAGTGAAGTCGATGTGATGTATGACATCGGCGGTGCACCAGAGGGCGTGATTTCAGCCGCCGTTATTCGTGCGTTAGATGGTGATATGCAAGCGCGCTTGCTGGCTCGTCATCAAGTAAAAGGTGATAGCGAAGAAAACCGTCGTATCGGCGAACAAGAATTAGCGCGCTGCCGTCAAATGGGGATTGAAGCAGGAAAAGTGCTCAAACTCGATGAAATGGCGCGTAATGACAATATCATCTTCTCCGCTACCGGTATCACCAAAGGGGATTTACTCAATGGTATCCAGCGCAAAGGCAATATGGCAACCACCGAAACGCTGATGATTCGCGGTAAATCTCGCACAATCCGCCGTATTCAATCAACGCATTACCTTGACCGTAAAGATCCCGCGTTGTGTGATATTTTATTGTAACGGTGAGAATGCTCTTTTTGATAAAACCAGAGATATTCATTAATAAATATCTCTGGTTTGAATAAGAAAATGGCAAAAAAAATAGATTAATATATTGATAATAAATAAGAATTCGTAGGGGCGGCAACCTGCCGTCCGCATTAACAACGTAGTGAGTTCGCGGGCGACAGATTACTGCACAAACGAAAAAAATATCGTATTAAATTTATACACCAAACTCTTGCTGATAAGCTCTAATCGCCTGTAAATGCTCTGCCATTTCTGGTTTTTCTGTCAGATATTCCACTAAATCATCTAGCGTAATAATGGTGATCACTTCACACTGATAATCGCGTTTTACTTCCTGAATTGCCGATAACTCACCGCGGCCGCGTTCCTGACGATCAAGAGAAATTAGTACACCGCTTAACGTTGCATCATACTGACGAATCACTTCCATCGATTCACGGATCGCTGTTCCGGCTGTAATCACATCGTCCACCAGCATAACTCGCCCCGTCAGTGGGCTACCGACTAAACTTCCGCCCTCACCGTGATCTTTCGCTTCTTTGCGATTAAAACAGTAAGGAATATCCATATTATGATGTTCAGATAGCGCAACCGCTGTTGTTGTCGCAATTGGAATGCCTTTGTACGCCGGACCAAACAGCAAATCGAACTCAATGCCGGAATCCACTAGCGCCGCAGCATAAAAACGCCCCAACAAAGCCAGATCACGACCAGTATTAAAGAGACCCGCATTAAAAAAGTATGGGCTGATCCGACCTGATTTCAGGTGGAATTCACCAAACTTTAATACCTGTTTGTTAAGTGCAAACTCAATAAACTGGCGCTGATAGGGTTTCATAAACGGCATCTCCTTAACTAATAAATAAAAATCGTAAAAAAAGCGACGTTTCCGTCGCCTTAATCATTACTGTTCTAATACACTTTTTTGCGCTTGAATAATGACATCAATCCCTTGACGCGCCAGCGCCAGCAATGCCAGCAACTCTTCATGAGTAAACGGCTCGCCCTCTGCGGTGCCTTGTACTTCAATCATACGGCCATCATCAGTCATCACCACATTCATATCAGTTTCAGCAGCGGAATCTTCTACATATTCCAGATCGCAAACTGCTTCACCATTAACAATACCGACCGAAACCGCAGCAACCATACATTTCATCGGATTCTTTTTCAGCTTACCGCTCGCCACCAGTGCATTCAGCGCATCAGCCAGAGCCACACAAGCACCGGTAATTGATGCAGTACGCGTACCGCCATCAGCTTGCAGCACATCACAATCCAGCGTGATAGTGAACTCACCCAGTTGGGTTAAATCAACCGCCGCGCGTAAAGAGCGCGCAATCAAGCGCTGTATTTCTAAAGTACGCCCGCCTTGTTTACCTTTTGAGGCTTCGCGTGGGTTACGGGTATGTGTAGAACGCGGCAACATGCCATATTCGGCAGTGATCCAGCCTTGTCCCTGACCTTTCAGAAAACGCGGTACACCTTCTTCAATCGTAGCAGTACACAGTACTTTTGTTTCACCAAACTCAACTAAAACAGAGCCTTCCGCGTGTTTAGTATAATGACGAGTAAGCGTAATTGGGCGTACTTGTTGGGCATTTCGACCTTCCGGGCGCATATAATCTCCGCAGATATTGTTTCTATGAATGGCTCAGAAAACGTTCCGCAATATACCCTTAATTATTTAACCAGCATTGCGGCAATCGTAACCATCAAAATACCAATTAAAATATGATGGGTATAATATCGGTTATAATATTGAGGAACACTCCCTGCTTTCTGTGTCGCGCATTATACTGACTTAGCCGCGCGATGCCTATCATGTCATGGGCTGATGCTCAACGCATCATCATTAGCTCAAAATATCATCATTACACTTATTCTAATGCACAGATTAATAACTACTTTCTGATATTACCCTTTAAAATTATGTGGTTTTATTGTTATTTAATTTTCATTTAAATGTTTTTATTTAGTTAAAATATAGCTAATTTGGTTATTTTTAACTACAATAATGCTCGTTATCGAACATTATTAAATTAATTCGCTCATACAGGAGTAGATAAAATGGAAACTAAAGACCTGATAGTCATCGGTGGTGGAATTAATGGTGCAGGTATTGCAGCAGATGCTGCCGGACGCGGGCTTTCCGTTTTATTACTGGAAGCGAAAGACTTAGCGTGCGCGACATCTTCTGCCAGCTCTAAACTGATCCACGGCGGATTGCGTTATCTGGAACATTATGAATTTCGTTTAGTCAGCGAAGCACTGGCAGAGCGTGAAGTTCTCCTGCGTTTAGCGCCGCAAATTGCCTTTCCGCTGCGTTTCCGTTTACCCCATCAACCTCACTTACGCCCTGCCTGGATGATTCGCGCAGGCTTATTCCTTTACGATCATCTGGGTAAACGCACCAGTTTACCCGCGAGCCGCAGCCTGAAGTTTGGTGTCGATTCTGTATTAAAACCCGAACTGACGCGCGGCTTTGAATACTCTGATTGCTGGGTAGATGATGCGCGTTTAGTGGTACTTAACGCGCAAGAAGTCGTCAAACGCGGCGGTGAAGTGCGAACCCGAACCAAAGTCACGCGCGCATGGCGTGAAAATGGCATCTGGGTCGTTGAGGCAAAAGATGAAATCAGCGGAGAAGTATTAATCTGGCGCAGTAAAGGCTTGGTTAACGCAACAGGTCCGTGGGTGAAGCAGTTCTATGATGACAGCTTGCATCTGAAATCACCGCGCGGTATCCGCTTGATTAAAGGCAGCCATATTGTTGTGCCGCAAGTACACAATCAACCGCAAGCCTATATTCTACAAAACGAAGATCACCGTATTGTTTTTGTCATTCCCTGGCTGAATGAGTTCTCTATTATCGGCACAACCGATGTTGAATATCATGGCGATCCGCGTGATGTGCAAATTGATGACAACGAAGTGAATTATCTGCTGAATGTGTATAACAGCCACTTCAAAAAACAGCTCAGTCAAGATGATATAGTCTGGCGCTATTCCGGTGTGCGTCCGCTGTGTGATGATGAATCTGATTCACCGCAAGCCGTAACACGCGACTATACACTGGAAGTAGCTGATGATGCCGGTAAAACGCCGCTGCTGTCCGTGTTTGGCGGCAAGTTAACCACCTATCGCAAACTTGCTGAACACGCGATGGAAAAATTAGCTCATTACTATCCTAATATAGGTTCAGCCTGGACTAAAAACGGTGTACTGCCGGGCGGCGATATGGGAACGGATCGCAATAGCTACGCAGAACAATTACGCCGTAAACATAACTGGCTGCCTGATGATCTGGCGATCCGTTATGCACATACTTATGGCTCTCGTACCGAAATGTTGCTGGAAAACAAACACAGTTTAGCCGATCTGGGTGAACACTTTGGTCACGGCTTATATGAAGCAGAACTGGAATATCTGGTAGCAAAAGAGTGGGCGCTGGAGCTTGATGATGTTATCTGGCGTCGTACAAAATTAGGTATGTGGCTAAATGAAACACAAAAACAGCGCGTGGCTGCATGGTTAAAAGATGTTGCTGGTAGAAAACAACTAGTTGCTGAGTAACCTCAGATTTGGATAAAAAAATAGGTTCATGGTTATTGATAAACACCATGAACCTTTTTTATACCATCTGACTTAAAAATGATGGACGAAATTACTCGTCATGCTCTTCCCAATCGCGTGAACGAGCCACTGCTTTCTGCCAGCCTTTGTAACGATAGTTACGTTCGGTGGTTTCGATACCAGGTTTAAATACTCGTTCAATAGCCGCTTTGCTTTTCACTTCGTCCAGATCGCTCCAGAAACCAACCGCCAGTCCAGCCAAATAAGCTGCGCCTAACGCCGTGACTTCACGCACCGCCGGACGTTCAACCGATGTACCGAGAATATCGGACTGGAACTGCATCAAGAAGTTATTGGATACCGCACCGCCATCAACGCGCAACGCTTTCAGACGAGTACCGGCATCAGCCTGCATCGCATCTAAAACATCTCTGGTTTGATAAGCGATAGATTCCAGTGTCGCACGAATAATATGATTGGAATTAACACCGCGCGTTAAACCAAGAATCGCGCCGCGTGCATACGGGTCCCAATATGGTGCACCCAAGCCAGTAAATGCCGGAACAACATAAACACCGTTACTGTCTTTCACTTTAGTGGCGAAATATTCAGAATCCATCGCATCAGTAAATAGTTTCAGCTCATCGCGCAACCATTGAATAGAAGCGCCGCCGATAAATACTGCACCTTCCAGTGCATAATTCACTTCACCGCGCGGACCGCAAGCAATTGTCGTTAACAAGCCATTGTTAGATTTCACCGCTTCTGTGCCGGTATTCATCAGCAAGAAGCAGCCTGTACCATAAGTGTTTTTCGCCATACCAGACTGTACACACAAATGACCAAATAACGCCGCCTGCTGATCACCCGCCATACCCGAAATAGGAATACGAGTACCGCCTTTACCGCCGATATTAGTTTTACCGTAAATTTCAGAGGAAGGACGCACTTCCGGCAGCATTTCAGCCGGAATATCCAGCGCAGCTAACATGCGCTTATCCCATTCCAATGACTTAATGTTAAACAGCATAGTACGAGACGCATTGGTGTAATCAGTCACATGAACGCGCCCTTGCGTCATATTCCACACTAACCATGTATCAACCGTACCAAATAATAATTCACCGCGTTTCGCGCGCTCACGAGCGCCCTCAACGTTATCCAGAATCCACTTCACTTTGGTACCAGAGAAATAAGGATCAACCACTAAACCGGTATTCTCACGGATATAATCGGTCAATCCCTCTTTTTTCAACTGTTCACAAATGCTGGCAGTTCTGCGGCATTGCCAAACAATAGCGTTATAAATCGGTTTGCCGGTCTCTTTGTCCCAAACGATAGTCGTTTCACGCTGATTAGTAATACCAATCGCGGCGACTTCATCTGAACTAATACCGGTTTGTGCTAAGACTTCGACTAAAACCGCACTTTGAGTTGCCCAAATTTCCATAGGATCATGCTCGACCCAACCAGCATGAGGATAAATCTGGGTAAATTCACGCTGTGAAACGCCTATAATGTTGGCATCGTGATCCATGACTACAGCTCGTGAACTCGTCGTTCCTTGATCGAGGGCTACAATATATTTTTGTTCAGTCGTCATTGCGGTAACTCCGTGAATTGACGTGATATGTATAAGTAAAAATAGCCATTATTTATCTATTCTTCATCGTCGATAACGCAGACGTCACAAGGCAAATTACGACCGATAAAGGTACGGTAGCCCCAAGCTCCCAGACAGCCTCCGATAATTGGTCCAAGAATAGGTATAATAAAGTAAGGAATATCTCTGCCGCCGGTCATAGCAATGTTGCCCCAACCAGCAAAGTAAGCAAATAGTTTTGGTCCGAAGTCACGCGCCGGATTCATCGCAAACCCTGTCAAAGGTCCCATAGAAGCACCAATAACAGCAACCAGAACACCAATCAGTAATGGTGCCAGAGGACCTTTCGGCACACCGTTACCATCATCAGTCAACGCCTGAATTAAGCACAATAAAATTGCCGTGATCACCACTTCCACACAAAATGCCTGAAAGACATTAATTGCAGGATTTGGATAAGTGGAGAAAATACCCGCCTGTGACAGGCTCTCAGCACTACCTCTGATTATATTTTGCGTCGTTTCCACTTCCTGAAACAAACTGAAATAGAGCGCGTACACCAGAGCAGCACCGCAAAAAGCACCGGCAACCTGAGAGATAATAAAAGGAATGACTTTTTTACGGTCAAAACACGCAAACAACCATAACGCGATAGTAACGGCGGGGCTAAGATGTGCGCCAGAGACACCAGCGGTTAAATAAACCCCCAGCGCAACAGCAAGACCCCAAATAAAACTGATTTCCCATTGCCCGAAACTGGCACCAGCCACTTTCTGTGCAGCAACACAACCAATACCAAAAAAGAGAAACAAAGCAGTGCCAAGAAATTCAGCAATACATTGTCCTTTCAGAGTTGGGCTTTCGATTTGGCTCATAAAGATGATCCTGAGGTAAGTAAAAAGTAGGGTGGTAAGAAGAATGACTCCGTTACCTGTTGTTTTATCGCTTCTATCTCTGTAAGAGTCGGTAAGAAATAATAATATTGGTAGAAGCTGTTCTGAATCTTATCGCTATCGCGCTATATCGAAAAATAACGAAGATTTAATATGTGTTATCGGTCAAATAATTACGGCTCTGTATGCTAAAAATGATATGTAGCTCAGATTTTTATTAATTTATGTTGAGCGAATAACTCCGTAATTTTGTTACGGATATAATTTGATATTGATACTAATCAGATGATAACTAGATAGTCGCTTTTGGCTAAATTAGTTAAATGCAAGTCTAGCGCTGGACAGTACTGGATCTGATTAATACAATTATCTAGTTAATACAATCATCTGGTTAACACAATCAATAGGTTGATTTTGGCGATCCACAAATGAGATAAGCAGTACATCTTGCTGCCATCGGCTGTGATAATTTTTATTTACCGCTTTGCGGTTATGTCTATATGAGGACAACATAATGTCATTTGAAGTGTTTGAAAAACTGGAAGCTAAGGTACAACAAGCCATTGATACCATTACATTATTACAAATGGAAATTGAAGAGCTGAAAGATAAAAATAATGCTTTGGTTCGTGATCTTGAAAGCGCAGCCAACGGACGTGAATCATTAGTAAACGAAAATGCTCAACTAAAACAAGAACAACAAGTCTGGCAGGAGCGTTTACGTCTTTTGCTGGGTAAGATGGACGATGTTAATTAATCTACCGTCAGTTGATTTCAAAGTAGTTTGGCGGGCGGCAGATTGCCGCCCCTACGAAAAACCATATAATTATTTGAAATTTATCGTAAAAATATAATTTTTATCCAAAGTTCTGGTGAACTAATTCTCAGCAGATTATTGTTGTTGTCCGACCATAAAAAAACGCTGCATTTCGCAGCGTTTTTTGTTAATCAAGTTTGAACAATGATTTATTCAATATCCAGCGGCTCTTCTGACAAAATAATACCGGTGTTATCCGCATACAAATGATCGCCGGAAAAGAAAGTCACGCCGCCGAAGTTGACGCGAACATCGCTTTCACCAATATTTTGCGAATCTGCACCAACCGGAATAGACGCAAGCGCCTGAATGCCAATATCCAGCTCTTCCAGCTCATCAACTTGCCGCACTGCGCCGTAGACCACCAGACCTTCCCACTCATTCTGTGCAGCCAGACGCGCTAACTCTGCATCAATCAACGCCCGACGAACAGAACCGCCGCCATCAACTAATAGCACTCTGCCCTGACCGTTTTCCTCTAATAATTCATAGAGAATACCGTTATCTTCAAAGCATTTAACCGTAGTAATTTGACCGCCGAAAGAAGCACGCCCACCAAAGTTAGAGAACAAAGGTTCCACAACATTGACTTCTTCATGATAAATGTCGCACAACTCGGAAGTATCATATTTCATAAGATCGTCGCCTGTTGGTCTATGTTTACTGTTATTTATCAGTATATCCTGATTTTTATCAAGATGACAAAATCATCAGCGATTCGCCGGTAATTATGGCAGATCGTCCGTAAAATTATTTAATAATACGGTTTAACTAAGCACCACACCGATGGCAAACAGAATATTGGTTAACAATGCACTTTTTACCATCTGTTCCAGCATCGGACGCATCGCAACGGCGGTCTGCTCGTGTAGCACAAACATCGCGTGACGATAAAGCAAAGGAACAGCCAGAATAAACAGCCAGCCGCTCCAACTGTGTAAGTCGAATAACGCGAACAACACTAAACACAGCAACGCACCTGCTAATAACATGAAATGATAACGACGCGCCCAAATTGGTCCCAAACGTACTGCAAATGTGTTTTTACCATTCATTCTGTCATTATCAATATCGCGTAAGTTATTGATATTCAAAACAGCCGTTGCCAGCAATCCACAAGCCGTTGCCGGTAATATCACTACGCTGTCAAATGATCCCGCTTGCAAATAATAAGTACCAGCAACACTGAGCCAGCCAAAGAAAATCAATACCGAAATATCACCTAACCCCATGTAACCATAAGGTTTATTACCAACGGTATAAGTAATTGCTGCAATAATTGCCAACAACCCCAGCACCAGAAAACCGATAATATCTTCCGGCTTTTTACAGGCAAGGGCGATCAGCGCGATACCTGAAATGATGGTTAGAGCAATAACAATAATTAGCGCACGCTTCATTTGCGCGTTGCTGATCAATCCTTTCTGCATTCCTCGATTAGGACCAATGCGGGTTTCTGTATCGCTGCCTTTAATAGCATCGCCATAATCATTAGCTAAATTAGATAGTATCTGTAGCAATGCCGCCGTCAGTAGCGCCATTAATGCAATATCAAGATGAAAATGATTCATCCAAGCCGCTAATGCGGAACCCGTGACAATAGATGCTAATGCCAATGGCAATGTGCGAAGACGCAGGCTTTCAATCCAAGCGACAACGTTACTTGTTGAGTGAGTTTGGCTCATGTTTTAGGTTTAATTAATAATAAAATTCAAAGCGGAATATATCCCGAATAATTCGATCGGCAACAAAGCAGCCAACGAAAGAAACTAATCACTGACATCAGTAATTCAGATGTATTTACGCAGCTTGCTACTAAAGATGCAACTTGAAATATGACGGGTATAAACGATTAACCGCTGACTATACGCCATTATAAAGAAACAAATGAGAGCTTACTTTGATTCTAAGTCAAAAAAGATGAGTATCTGAGAAAGAAGTGCACGGAAGGCTAATACCTGCCGTGCACTTTATTACTGATAAATAAGCAGAACAGTAAAATATGTTACAAAATGAAACGGCTTAAATCTTCATCATCAACCAGTTCATCCAGATGACGGCGCACATACTCCGCATCAATGTCAGTGGTTGAGCCGCTATTTTCACTGGCATCATAGGAAATTTCTTCCATCAAACGCTCTAAAACAGTGTGTAAACGACGCGCACCAATATTTTCAGTACGTTCATTGACTTGCCACGCGGCTTCTGCAATACGGCGAATACCGTCAGTCGTGAAGTTAATCGTCACGCCCTCAGTTGCTAACAAGGCTTTATACTGCTCAGTCAACGATGCACTCGGCTCGGTTAGAATGCGTTCAAAGTCTTCCGTTGTTAGCGCTTGCAGTTCAACACGAATAGGTAAACGACCTTGCAGCTCTGGGATTAAATCCGACGGACTGGCAGTCTGGAATGCGCCGGAAGCAATAAATAAGATATGGTCAGTTTTTACCATGCCGTGTTTAGTGGAAACAGTACAGCCCTCCACCAGCGGCAGTAAGTCACGCTGAACACCTTCACGGGAAACGTCCGGTCCTGAAACTTCACCGCGCTTACAGATTTTGTCGATCTCATCAATGAACACGATGCCGTGCTGTTCAACCGCTTCAATCGCCTGCTGTTTCAGCTCTTCAGGATTCACTAACTTACCGGCTTCTTCTTCAATTAGCAGCTTAAACGCTTCTTTGATCTTCATCTTGCGCGATTTTTGTTTCTGCCCGCCAAGATTTTGGAACATTGATTGCAACTGATTCGTCATCTCTTCCATACCCGGCGGTGCCATAATTTCAACACCGACAGACACAGCAGCTACTTCAATTTCGATCTCTTTATCGTCTAACTGACCTTCGCGTAATTTCTTGCGAAATGCCTGACGAGCAGCCGAGCTGTTATCAGAGGTACTTTCAGACTGCCCCCAATTATCACGCGCTGGTGGGATCAACGCATCGAGAATACGCTCTTCCGCCAGCTCTTCTGCACGAAAACGCATTTTCTCAACGGATTGCTGACGCACCATCTTAATTGCAGAATCAGTGAGATCACGAATGATCGAATCCACTTCTTTACCAACATAACCGACTTCGGTGAATTTCGTCGCTTCAACCTTGATAAACGGCGCATTAGCTAATTTCGCCAAACGGCGGGCAATTTCGGTTTTACCAACACCCGTAGGACCGATCATCAAAATATTTTTTGGCGTAACTTCATAACGCAGCAATTCATCAAGCTGCATACGACGCCAGCGGTTACGCAAAGCGATAGCAACAGCGCGCTTGGCTTTATGCTGACCGATAATATAGCTGTCAAGTTCACTGACAATTTCGCGGGGAGTCATTTCAGACATCGTTTCGGTCCTTATTCTTTAGCCTTTAATTCTTCGATAGTTTGGAAGCGGTTGGTATAGATACAAATATCACCGGCAATCGATAGCGATTTTTCAACAATATCACGGGCATTCATATCGGTATTTTCCAGCAGCGCTCTGGCAGCAGATTGCGCGTAAGGACCGCCTGAACCGATCGCAATCAGATCATTTTCTGGCTGCACCACATCACCATTACCGGTAATAATTAACGATGCCGTTTCATCAGCCACCGCCAGCAATGCCTCCAACTTGCGTAACATACGATCAGTACGCCAGTCTTTTGCCAACTCAACAGCAGCTTTTGTCAGATGCCCCTGGTGCATTTCCAATTTACGCTCAAAACGCTCGAACAGCGTAAAAGCATCGGCTGTACCACCCGCAAAACCGGCGATCACGCGGTCGTTATACAAGCGGCGAACTTTACGGGCATTACCTTTCATCACGGTATTACCCAAAGTAACTTGACCATCACCGCCAATTACCACATGACCATTACGGCGAACACTTACAATTGTTGTCACGTGCAGTACCTCGTTAACTGATAGAAAAAAACCCAGCAAAAACTGCGGGACATATTGAACATGTAGATGGGGAGAGATAAGCGAATTTCAACCCTCAGCAAGTAAAACAATCTTACCCAACCTCTGGTTGGGATAAAAAATAGCAAAAATTACAGGTTAATATATTGATAATAAATAATAATTCTTAGGGGCGACAACCTGTCGCCAGAATTAACAACGCGGTGGGTTCACGGGCGGCAGATTACCGTTCACAAAAAAATTGCATAACCATTTGAAATTTATCGTAATAATATAATTTATTATTCAATAACTCAGATAAGTTAACAGGTTATCGATCAAGCGCCGCAAGTACGCAATTGCTGACACCAGAGCTTTTTATCTGCTGCAATGCTTTATCTGCACCATCACGATTACTGTAAGGACCGAGAACAACGCGATGCCAGCCATTACCGGAACTGATACGGCTGGAAATACCAGAAAACGCCAGATTTACTTTGACGGATTCCGCCTGTTCTGTTTCACGGAAAGAACCGCATTGAATAATCCAGCGCTGATTTTGTGCCTGAGCCGCAGTTTGCGTGGTTGGCGCAGGAATAGGTGCTGGAGGCGGTGTTGGTTTTTTCGGTTGAACGACCAGTGCAGGTGCTTGAGACTGAGTAGGTATCTGCTGAGTATTCGCGGCAGTATTATTAGCCGCAGAATTCAAAGCAGGTTTAGTGCCGCCATCTCGTGCTGTTGCAGAACGCCCGTTAGCATCAACGCCCGGTAACTGTGTTGCAGGCTGCTGCATATCTGATTGGATTTGTTCCAGAATTTTACGCTGTTCCGCTGATAACGGAACTTGTGAATTCCCTGATGGCTGCCCGATAGAATTCGGCGAATTGGTAACCTGACGATTTTCCAGCTCTTTAATGTAGCTCCAACGCTCTTCCGGTTTCGGCGGTAATCCTAATCCATTACCTGGTTTAGCCGCTTGCCCTTGCGGCTCCGTTGTCGTATCAGGTTGATAATGAGTAATAAAGTAGAGACCACCGACAAATACCAGCAAAACGACAACCGCCAGCGTGATCATCAGTTTGGAAGCCGCATTTGATGAGCTGTTTTTCTTTCTGCTGCTTTTTTTGCTCCGCGTCCCTGAACGGCTACGGCTTACGTAATCTCGTTGTGCCACTGTGACTTCACTACATGTTGTAATTAGAAACTGATTAAAAGAGAACCGTTATAGTACGATAAATACGGACTATAACGAAGTTTAGTTAGCTGTTATGCGGTTTTGCCGTACTTTCCCGAACAATAAGCTCGCTGTCGAGTAATACCGAATCACTTTTCAGCGCATATCCCTGTAACAACTCACGCAGCATTAACAGCGCACGGCGACCAATATCATATCGCGGTGGCGCAATGGTGGTTAACGGCGGATCAGCGTATTGTGCCAGAGCAATATCATCAAAGCCAATAATTGACAGCTCTTTCGGTATGTTAACACCAATTTTTTTTGCCTGATGTATCGCACCCATAGCAATAATATCGCTATGGCAGAATATCGCACTAGGCGGCTGGTGCAACGACATCAAACGGGATAACGCTGTTGCGCCGGTTTCAAAACTAATCTTTCCGGATAACAGATAGTTCTTCTCGATCGCCGTCCCACCGCGCTGTAACGCTTGAATATATCCCTGCTGGCGATAGCGACTTAAATAAAGATGTTCAGGACCGGAAATACACGCAATCCGCCGATGCCCTAATTGCTGTAAATAATTTACTGCATTGAAAGCGGCGGTCAGATTATCAATATGAATCGTCGGCAATTTAAGTTCCGGCTGATACTCATTCGCCATCACTATCGGCGGTAACGATACCGCGGCTGGCAGAGGAAAAGGAAAGTTAGCGCCCATCAGAATAACACCGTTAACCTGCTGGAAAAGGCTTGCTATCGCATCGTCATCAATGGGTTGTTGACGGTTATCCAGATATAACACCAGATAACCATATTCAGCGGCAGCATCTTGAATCCCTTGTACCATATCGTCAAAACAAGGATCGGTAATATCCAGCGCCATCACTAAAATTATTTTTGCTTTATTAGCGCTATGATTTTTCACCAATGTATAAGGGACATAACCGGTTTGTTTAATCGCTTTTTTTACTTTTTCCCGCGTTTTGCTGGAGACTCTCTCCGGCATCATTAACGCTCTGGATACCGTTGCGGTAGAAACACCAACCAGACTGGCAACATCTCTCATTGTCACCTGTAACGCGACTTTATTTTGTTTCAAGATTACATTCCTTAGAAAAACATTAAATTTGTCACACGGTTTTATGCTATTTCTAAGTTAGTGAGTACTTTATCTTGATGTTTTTTCGATATGTTTCCCAAATATTAATTAAATTTTATCGTAACAATATAACTTCTTATCCAATATTCAGGTTAACTAACTTTCAATAGGATCAACATCTAAAGTCCATTTCACTTTTTTCGATTGCGGCATAGCAGTAATTTTCTCACGAGTAGTGTGCAATATTTGCTGTAAACGGGCGCGAGATGGGTGCTGAATCAATAACTGCCAGCGGAAACGCCCGCTGCGTTTAGCTTGCAGTGCAGGTACAGGACCAAGAATCCACAACGCTGCGTCCTGATTTCTCATGGTTTCCAGTAACTCACGCAATTGCTGCAAAAACTGCGGCGCTTGCTGATTATCGTGATCTTCTGCACGAAAAATAGCGTGATAAGTAAACGGCGGCAGAAAAACACTTTTACGCTCTTCAATAGCTTGTCTGGCAAAAGATTCATAGCCTTGATGTAACAACGTTTGCAGCAATGGGTGTTCAGGGTGATGGGTTTGCAGCAGCACTTCACCTTGCTTTCCAGCCCGACCAGCGCGACCGGAAACTTGCGTATAAAGTTGGGCAAAACGTTCAGCAGCGCGAAAATCAGCGGAAAACAGCGCGCCGTCAACATCAATCAACCCCACCATTGTCACATCGGGAAAATGATGACCTTTTGCCAGCATTTGCGTACCAATCAAAATACGCGCCCCGCCCTGATGAATATCCGACAGATGTTGTTCTAATGCTCCTTTGCGGCTGGTGGTATCGCGATCAACGCGCGTGATCGGCGTATCAGGAAATAAGCGCGCTAACTCATGATCTAATTGCTCAGTACCAACGCCCACCGCAACCAAATGCGTTGATCCGCATTTTGGGCATTGATGCGGTATCGGTTTTTGGCTATCGCAATGATGACAGCGCAACATGCGCTGGCTTTGGTGCAAGGTATAGTAACGCTCACAGCGCGGGCATTCTGCAATCCAGCCGCATTCATGGCACAACAGCGCTGGCGCATAACCGCGCCGATTTAAAAACAAGATCACCTGATTATTAGCTTGCAAATGATCGCGCATTCTTTTCAGTAACGCTGGCGCTAAACCCGCCGTTAACGGCTGACCTTTCAGATCCAAAATATATTGCGATGCCGGTTTTGCATGACCTGCACGCAATGTTAAACGCAAGTGATGATATTTACCGCTTTGCGCGTTATACAGGCTTTCAATCGCAGGCGTTGCCGAGCCAAGTACAATCGGGATATTCTCCTGCCGCGCATGAAGAATGGCTAAATCACGCGCATGATAACGCCAGCCTTCTTGCTGCTTGTAAGAACTATCATGCTCTTCATCAATGACGATCGTGCCTAAGTTTTTAAACGGCGTAAACAGCGCAGAGCGAGTACCGATCACAATCGCTGTTTCGCCGCGCCGCGCCCGCAGCCATACCGCTAAACGTTCACTGTCATTCAAACCGGAATGCACCACATCAACCGGCGCATTAAAACGCTCCCGAAAACGAGCGATAGTCTGCGGCGTTAAGCCAATCTCCGGCACTAAAACCAGTGCTTGACGCCCCTCCGACAGGATATTTTCCAGCACACTAAGATAAACTTCCGTTTTGCCTGAACCGGTAATCCCCTCCAACAACCAGACACCGAATTTTTTATCATCACTGCGGATAGCGCCAATCGCGGTTGCTTGTTCCGTATTGAGTTTTAGCCGTTCACCATTAATAGCGAAACTATCCTGCCAGCGCGTCGGCGCGGGATAGCTCTCTTGTAATTGCGCCAACCCTTTGGTTTTTAATGCCTGAAAAGCCGTTTCATTGAGATCTAATGCGCTAATTTGATGACGGTAAAGATGTGAATGCCGCAATGCGGCTAACGCCTGCTGCTGTTTTGGCGCACGTTTTAACGCGGTGAGATCGGCATCTTTGCCCGCTTCAGTGATTTGCCATTGCCAAATAGGCGGCTCTTGCGCCGGTTTTCCTTGCCGTAATAACACCGGTAAAGCATGAAACAGCACTTCACCTAATGGAAATTGATAATAACTTGCTGCCCATAACAAACTTTTCCACAACGTAGGCGTAAAAAGCGATTCCTGATCGATCAGATGATTAATTTTCTTTAATTGAGATAACGGAAAATCGCTGTGTTCACTACTGCCAACAATAATACCGATTGCTTCCCGTTTACCAAAAGGTACGCGCACGCGCGCACCGATGATCACCGCCATATCTTCCGGCAAAAGATAATCGAACGAACGATCCAACGGTACGGGCAAAACAATCTTAACAACGCGCATTATTGTGATAATCCAAATCCGGCAGGGTGATATTTCGATTAACGATTATATCATAAACAGATCTAACCGCTTAATTTACCAAGATTAATAGGCTGATACTTGCATTAGCAGATCCATATCTGTATGATATGTCACCTTTGATTCAATACACGAATCAAACCACTCAACTATTATTTACTTCGTGTGGTGTGCGGTAAATGTCTGCCGTATAGCGACACGTATAGAGAGGCTCCAATGAAACAAGGTATCCATCCAGAATATAAAGAAATTACTGCAACTTGTTCTTGCGGTAATGTTATCAAAACTCACTCAACTGTGGGTCACGATATTTCCCTAGACGTATGCAGCGCATGTCACCCATTCTACACTGGTAAACAACGTGATGTTGCTACTGGTGGACGTGTTGACCGCTTCAACAAACGTTTCAGCATTCCGGGCAGCTCTAAGTAATATTACTGAGCTAACGAAAAGGCACCGATTGGTGCCTTTTTTTTGTCATTATTAAACCACCTCCTATGGAGATGGTGATCGTTCTTGTGGGGCATTTTACCCGCAGAAATTATTCGTAGATATGTGCGACTAAAGAGAAAGTTGTGAAAGAAGAAGAGAAAAGACAATTACAACTGAGTCTTGAAGCCCCTTAAAAGAGGGCTGAGTCAAATCCACCTGCATAGCAGGTGGATTATTACATATTAATCATCTGGAATGATGACTAATACCGTTACATCATTTTCTTGGTCAATTCGATAACACGCAGTTTTGCAATCGCTTTACTTAATTCAGCCGATGCTTGTGCGTAATCTACATCACCATGCGAATTACGGACATGTTCTTCCGCTTTACGCTTGGATTCCATTGCCCTAGCTTCATCAAGATCCTGTCCGCGAATAGCTGTATCAGATAAAACAGTAACGATTGTCGGTTGAACTTCGAGAATACCGCCAGAAAGGTAGATAAACTCTTCATCGCCGTTTAGCTGAACAATGCGAATCAGACCCGGCTTGATGGCAGTGAGCAGCGGCGTATGCTGAGGATAAATTCCCAGCTCACCTTCGCTACCCGTCACCTGAATTCTTTGTACTTCGCCGGAAAACAGATTGTCTTCCGCGCTCACTACGTCCAGATGGAAAGTTGATACAGCCATGTAGCCTCCTATAGCAGCTTACAGATTCTTGGCTTTTTCCACAGCTTCTTCAATGGAACCAACCATATAGAAAGCCTGCTCCGGCAGATGATCGTATTCACCGTTCATAATACCGTTAAAGCCACGGATAGTATCTTTTAGCGATACATACTTACCGGAAGAACCAGTAAATACCTCAGCAACGAAGAACGGCTGAGACAGGAAGCGCTGGATCTTACGCGCACGAGATACCACTAACTTATCGCTTTCTGACAGTTCATCCATACCCAGAATGGCAATGATGTCTTTCAGTTCTTGATAACGTTGCAGAATAGACTGAACGCCGCGAGCACAATCATAATGCTCCTGACCAACAACTAATGGATCTAACTGACGACTGGTTGAGTCAAGCGGGTCAACCGCTGGATAAATACCCAGAGAAGCGATTTGACGGCTTAATACAACGGTTGCGTCCAAGTGGGCGAACGTTGTTGCTGGAGACGGGTCAGTTAAGTCATCGGCTGGAACGTATACAGCTTGCACAGAAGTGATAGAACCGGTTTTGGTTGAGGTAATACGTTCCTGCAACACACCCATTTCTTCTGCCAGCGTTGGCTGATAGCCTACCGCTGATGGCATACGACCTAACAATGCTGATACTTCTGTACCGGCTAAGGTATAACGATAGATGTTATCGATAAATAACAGTACGTCACGACCTTCGTCACGGAATTTTTCCGCCATTGTCAAACCAGTCAGAGCTACGCGCAGACGGTTTCCTGGCGGCTCATTCATTTGACCGTAAACCAGAGATACTTTATCCAGAACGTTTGATTCGGTCATTTCGTGGTAGAAGTCATTACCTTCACGGGTACGTTCCCCTACACCTGCGAATACGGAGTAACCTGAGTGCTCAGTCGCAATGTTACGAATCAGCTCCATCATGTTTACGGTTTTACCTACACCCGCACCGCCGAACAGACCTACTTTACCGCCTTTAGCAAACGGGCAAATCAGGTCGATAACCTTGATACCGGTTTCTAACAGTTCAGTTGCGCCGGATAAATCTTCATAACTTGGTGCTTCACGGTGAATAGCCCAACGCTCTTCTTCACCAATATCGCCTTTCATGTCGATTGGCTGACCCAGCACGTTCATGATACGACCCAGCGTCGCTGTACCAACCGGTACTTCAATTGGGTGATCTAAATCGAGCACTTGCAAACCACGGCTTAAACCGTCGGAAGTACCCATTGCGATACAACGAACGACACCGCCACCGAGCTGTTGTTGAACTTCCAGCACCAGATTAGCATCGCTCTGAACTTCAAGGGCGTTGTACACTTTCGGTACAGCGTCTTGAGGGAATTCGACGTCCACTACGGCGCCGATAACCTGGATAATCTTTCCAGTAGCCATCTTGAATCCTCTACGTAATTCCTAAACCAAGCCTTAGACCGCCGCGGCTCCAGAAACAATTTCGGTAAGTTCCTGAGTGATGCTAGTCTGACGCGCTTTGTTATAAACTAACTGAAGCTCTTTAATCAGCTCGCCACCATTATCGGTTGCGGCTTTCATCGCTACCATTCGTGCGGCCTGCTCGCTTGCCAGATTCTCTACGACACTTTGATAAACTTGCGATTCGACATAACGACGCAGCAAGGTATCCAGTAATGCTTTCGGATCTGGCTCGTATAGATAATCCCAAGACTTATATTTGATGTCTTTATCATCTGACGGCGGCAGAGGTAATAACTGTGTGATTTCTGGTGACTGTGACATGGTGTTAATAAACTTGTTGTTAGCCACAAACAGTTTATCTAAACGACCTTCATCATAAGCCTGTAACATCACTTGTACCGGACCTATCAATTCAGATACCGACGGGCTGTCGCCCATACCAGTAACCTGCGCCACAATGTTTCCGCCGACCGAAGAGAAAAAAGAAGCGCCTTTAGAACCCACTAGCGCTAAATCAACGCTAACGCCTTTCTCATTCCACGCTTTCATTTCATTCAGCAGTTTCTTGAATAAGTTAATATTCAAACCACCGCATAAACCACGGTCAGTAGAAACAACCAGATAACCAACGCGTTTCACTTCGCGTTCGTCCAGATAAGGGTGCTTATACTCAAGATTACCTAACGCAAGGTGACCAATCACTTTACGCATCATCTCAGCATAAGGACGGCTTGCCGCCATGCGATCTTGCGATTTACGCATTTTAGACGCAGCAACCATCTCCATCGCTTTAGTGATCTTTTGCGTATTTTGTACGCTGCCGATCTTACTACGTATTTCTTTTGCGCCAGCCATTTAAGAGTCTCCTCACTACCTGACGGCTCTTAAGAGCCGTTCGGTATTACCAAGACTGGGTTGCCTTGAAGTTATCGAGGATAGCTTTTAAACCTGCCTCGATCTCATCATTGTAACTACCAGTTTGGTTGATTTTCTGTAAAAGCTCCGCGTGGTCACGCTCTGCATAGGCTAATAATGCCTCTTCAAAGCTACCGATTTTTTCTAATGTCACATCGTCCAGATAGCCGCGTTCAGCCGAATAAAGCACTAGAGACTGGTTAGCAACTGACATTGGAGCGTACTGTTTCTGTTTCAGTAATTCGGTAACTTTCTGACCATGACTTAGCTGTTTACGCGTTGCATCGTCCAAATCAGAAGCGAACTGAGAGAATGCTGCCAGTTCACGATACTGTGCCAGTGCGGTACGAATACCACCGGACAGTTTCTTCATGATTTTAGTTTGCGCTGCACCACCAACACGGGATACGGAAATCCCTGGGTTAACCGCCGGACGGATACCTGCGTTAAACAGGTTTGATTCTAAGAAAATCTGACCGTCTGTGATGGAGATTACGTTCGTTGGTACGAACGCAGAAACGTCACCCGCCTGAGTTTCGATGATCGGTAATGCGGTTAAAGAACCGGTTTGACCTTTCACTTCGCCTTTGGTAAAGGCTTCAACGTATTCGGCATTAACACGCGCTGCACGTTCTAATAAACGAGAGTGGAGATAGAATACGTCGCCAGGGAACGCTTCACGTCCAGGTGGACGGCGTAACAGCAGGGAAATCTGACGATATGCGACAGCTTGTTTAGACAAGTCATCATAAATAATCAGCGCATCTTCACCGCGATCACGGAAATATTCACCCATTGCACAACCAGCATAAGGTGCCAGATATTGCAGTGCCGCTGATTCAGACGCAGATGCCACCACAACAATGGTGTTAGCTAAAGCATTATGTTCTTCCAACTTACGCACAACATTGGCGATAGTTGAGGCTTTCTGACCGATAGCCACATAAATACATTTAATGCCGGAATCACGTTGGTTGATAATCGCATCGATTGCCATCGCAGTTTTACCTGTCTGGCGGTCACCGATAATCAACTCACGCTGACCACGACCGATTGGGATCATGGAGTCAACAGACTTATAACCAGTCTGTACTGGCTGGTCTACGGATTGACGTTCGATAACGCCCGGAGCGATAGCTTCAACGGCAGAGAATCCATCGTGTTCAACAGGACCTTTACCATCGATTGGTGCGCCCAGTGTATTGACGATACGACCAAGCAGACCGCGACCTACCGGAACCTCCAGAATACGACCTGTACATTTCACTTTCATGCCTTCGGCAAGATCAGTGTACGGACCCATAACTACCGCACCAACGGAGTCACGTTCGAGGTTAAGTGCAATCGCATAACGGTTACCCGGCAGAGCGATCATCTCACCCTGCATAACATCGGCTAAACCGTGAATACGGATAATTCCGTCACTGACGGAAACAATAGTACCTTCATTGTGAGCTTCACTCACAACGCTAAACTGAGCAATGCGTTGCTTGATCAGTTCGCTGATTTCTGTGGAATTCAGTTGCATGCTCCAGTCCCCTTAAGACTGCAAGACGTCTGTTAAGCGATCAAGACGGCCGCGAATACTGCCATCAATCACCATATCACCCGCACGGATAATAAAACCTGCCATAACAGACTTATCAATATTGCAATTTAGCTTAACTTTGCGTGACAAACGTTTTTCCATCGCATTGGTAATTTTTACCAACTGTGCGTCATTCAATGGAGCGGCAGCAGTGACATCAACATCAATGGTTGATTCCTGCTCTGAACGCAATTGAATAAACTGTTCTAACACGTCAGGAAGTACGATTAAACGTCCATTTTCGGCCATTACCTTAATCAGGTTTTGACCATTTTCGTTGAGCTGATCACCACAAATAGCATTGAAAATATTCGCTAAATGTTCTGGTGCCATTGCGCCGGATAGTAAATCAGCGACTTGCTCATCACGACTGACTTGTGCAGCGAATGCAAGCATCTGCTGCCAGTTGTCCAAATCGTGCTGCTCAACGGCAAAGTCAAAAGCTGCTTTGGCGTAGGGGCGAGCTACAGTAATAAATTCAGACATCTGCCCCTCCCTCCTTACAGTTCAGCGACCAGTTTATCAACGATGTCGCTATTAGCAGCTTCATCTACGGAACGTTCAATAATTTTCTCAGCACCAGCAATCGCCAGCATAGCAACCTGTTTACGCAGCTCTTCACGCGCTCGTTTGCGTTCTGCATCAATTTCCGCTTGAGCTTGAGCAAGAATTTTACTGCGTTCTTGTTCCGCTTCCGCTTTCGCTTCATCGACGATTTGAGCTTTACGCTTATTCGCCTGCTCAATAATTACCTGAGCATCAGCTTTCGCTTGAGCTAACTGGTCGGTCACATTGGCTTGCGCTAAATCCAAATCTTTCTTAGCTCGTTCTGCAGAAGCTAAACCGTCAGCAATCTCTTTTTGACGTTTCTCGATGGCGGAAATAATCGGCGGCCATACGTACTTCATACAGAACCAGACAAACAGGACAAACGCTATCGCCTGGCCGAGGATTGTTGCATTAATATTCACAGCACAATGCCTCTTGTTAATTTAACAATTTGGTAGAGTTTCAATGTGTCACGTTACGCAACAGCGAACATAACATACAGACCCAAACCAACAGCAATCATTGGAATGGCGTCAACCAGACCCATAACAATAAAGAACTGTGTACGTAACAATGGAATTAAATCTGGCTGGCGCGCAGCACCTTCCAAAAATTTACCACCTAAAATACCAATACCGATAGCAGCACCGATAGCCGCAAGGCCCATCATTACAGCAGCAGCCATGTACAGCAAATCCGCATTTATATTTTCCATGACAGTCTCCAGTTTATTTCAGTTAAAACTTAGCAGGGTTGTGAATATTAGTGTTCTTCAGAAGCCATCGACAGATAGACAATCGTCAGAACCATAAAGATAAAAGCCTGTAACGAAATGATCAGTATGTGGAATATTGCCCAAGGGACATTAAGTAACCACTGTGACCACCACGGAAGCAGACCAGCAATTAGGATGAAAATTAACTCACCCGCATACATGTTTCCGAACAGTCGCAGACCGAGGGAAACAGGTTTGGATAGCAAGCTAACGCCTTCCAAAATAAGGTTAACTGGAATAAAAGCCCAGTGATTGAATGGCTGTAGCGTCAGTTCTTTTACGAAACCAGAAACACCTTTCATTTTAATGCTGTAAAACAGAATCAAAATAAATACGCCTAACGCCATAGATAAAGTAATGCTCACGTCCGCCGTTGGCACCACGCGCAGCGCCGGTAATCCAAGAACGTGTTCACCAAGATAAGGCAGTAAATCGATTGGCAGTAAATCCATAGTGTTCATTAAGAAAACCCAAACGAACACCGTCAGTGCTAACGGCGCTATCAGCTTACTGTTGCCGTGATACATATCTTTCACAGAATCATCAACAAAGCCGATAATTAGCTCAATGGCACACTGGAATTTATTGGGAACGCCGCTGTTAGCTTTGATAGCAATACGACGAAAGAGGAATAGAAACAGTAAACCAAGAACAACGGAAAAAAACATCGAGTCGATGTTGATTACCCAAAAACCCGCTTCTGGTTTAGCCAACTCCATAGTGCTCAGATCTAACTGAAGATTATGCAGATGGTGACCGATATAATCCTGTGGAGTAGAGATTTCCCCTGATGCAGACATGATGCCTCTCACTCTTGGTTATCAATTGGTAGTTACAATAGCTGACATTAGCATTGGTACAACTAATACAGCTAAATAAGTCACACAAAGAGGCAAAAACTTTGCCTTAAATACAGCCAACGCGATGGCGAGCAAGGCGATGGTCATCACAATTTTTACTATCTCGCTAATAAAAAACGACCAAGACAGTCGCCCGTCAGATTGATTTCTATACCGATATAGCCAGGTTAATAACAAAAACAAAGCATTCGGTAAACAAGCAGACAAACCACCTATAAAAGCAGAAATAACCCATTTCTGACTGTTAAGCGCAAAAACCGCACTGAGTAAAACTAAGACGATAAATTGAACCAATAGAAGTCTGCGAACTGCTACCGGATTATAAAGCGCAACAGACATAGTTGTTATCTCTATGGGTGTAAGCCTTCACTCTACCTGATTGAACTAAGCAGAAACCGAATAAAATGTATAAAACTGTTTTTATCGAGCTGAGTCAAGCCATAAAAGGCGAGAGAATTATACGAATAAACGCAGCTAAATCCACATTCAAGTAACAAAAAAGTGAACAAATGATTAACGATACAAATGTTCACTTTTGCCGTCTTCAATGAAAGCGCTGCCTATTATTACTGATTAAGTTAATAATGTTCTTATAAATTATTTTTTTGTGAGAGTAATCACATAAAAAAATATGGTTACTCATATGAACTAACTATCACATATCTCACTAATTATTATTGAATTTATATAAAATCAATCACCTGAAAGGATTCAATAAAAAGCAAAGGTCATAAATTCATCTTTATGACCTTTTTGTCTAATCGGATAAATGACAGAGAAAACCACAAAACAAACGTTGTTATACCAAAGTTAACGTAACGTTCATTTATACAACATATTGATGAATCACGCTCAGGATATGTTAAAAAGTTATATCGCTTTCTTTAGATAAATTATTCGCTAAATTAACGCACAATTACACAAAGAATAATATCTTAAGTGATAATCACCAAATGACGTTCACCCTCTAACGCAGGCACATCAAGGCGAATAACATCCTGAATACGAAAACCCTCAGGGATCTGTTCCAGCTCTTCGCGTGAAACGATACCTTTCAGCGCATAAAATTTACCGCTCTTCTGCGCGGGTAAGTGATGACACCACGTCAGCATATCTTGCAGAGAAGCAAAAGCGCGGCTAATCACACCATCAAAACCATCTGGAATAGAAAACGCCTCCACACGGCTCTGAACAGGCGTAACGTTAGTGATATTCAAATCATGTAATACCTGACGAATGAAGCGAATCCGCTTGCCTAAGCTATCCAGCAACGTAAATTGAGCCTCTGGACGCACAATCGCCAATGGAATACCCGGCAAACCCGGTCCCGTTCCAACATCAATAAAACGTTCACCTTGCATATAAGGATTCACAACGATACTGTCCATAATATGGCGGATCAGCATTTGCTGCGGATCACGTACCGACGTGAGATTGTAGGCTTTATTCCACTTATGCAATAAAGCCACATAGCCGAGAAGTTGTTGTTTTTGGTGATCGGTAAGTTCTATACCTGCCGATTTAAGCAGCCGCTCAAATTGATTTTGCAAAACATCAGCTCCTTTAAGCACTGCGGTGCAACATACCTTGCTTTTTCAGCCAGATAAGCAAAATAGAAATCGCCGCTGGTGTGATACCTGAAATACGCGAAGCCTGACCGATAGAACTTGGTTTGTGATCGTTAAGTTTCAGCCGCACTTCATTAGATAAACCAGGAACCTGACGATAATCCAGATCAACCGGCAATACAGCGCTTTCATTACGCAGATGTTTATCAATTTCACCTTGCTGACGAGAAATATAACCTTCGTACTTAACCTGAATTTCGACTTGTTCAGCCGCGAGCGGATCGTCAACGCCCGGTGCAAACAGGGATAACTTAGATAACGCGGCATAATCCACTTCAGGGCGTTTCAGCAACTCTTCACCCGTAGCTTCTTTGGATAACGGAGACTTGAGCAGGGCGTTAATTTCTTCCACTTGCGGCAAGTTAGGGTGAACCAGAATTTCACGTAAACGCTGACGTTCCAGCTCAATACTTTCTTGCTTGCGGCTAAAATGCTCCCAACGTTTATCATCAACCAAACCGAGTTCCCGACCAATTTCGGTTAAACGTAAATCGGCATTATCTTCACGCAGCATTAAGCGATATTCAGCACGGGAAGTGAACATGCGATACGGTTCTTTCGTGCCTAATGTACAGAGATCATCAACCAGAACACCGATATAAGCTTGATCACGGCGCGGAGACCAACCCTCTTTTTCTGCGGAGAAACGTCCGGCATTTAAACCTGCTAATAAACCTTGAGCAGCCGCTTCTTCATATCCGGTCGTTCCGTTGATCTGACCGGCAAAGAACAACCCGCTGATAAATTTACTTTCCAGCGTTGGTTTAAGATCGCGCGGATCAAAAAAATCGTATTCGATGGCATAACCTGGACGCATGATACGCGCATTTTCCATACCCGTCATTGAGCGCACGATCTGCATCTGCACATCAAACGGTAAGCTGGTTGAGATCCCGTTTGGATAAACTTCGTTGGTGGTTAAACCTTCCAGCTCAAGGAAGATCTGATGGGAATTACGATCGGCAAAACGCATCACTTTATCTTCGATAGAAGGGCAATAACGCGGACCGATCCCTTCAATGATCCCGGCATACATCGGGCTGCGATCAATATTATTACGGATCACTTCATGGGTTTTTTCATTGGTATAAGTGATGTAACAAGGCAACTGAGCAGGATGTTGAGCTGCATTTCCCATAAACGAGAAAACCGGCAGTGGTGTATCGCTATGCTGTTGCTGCAAAATATCAAAATTGATAGTACGGGCATCAATTCTTGGCGGTGTACCGGTTTTTAAGCGGCTGACACGTAACGGTAATTCACGTAAACGTTTTGATAAGCCAATCGATGGCGGATCACCCGCTCTGCCACCGCTGTAATTTTCCAGACCAATATGAATTTTACCGTCCAGAAAAGTTCCGACTGTCAGCACCACAGATTTAGCTCTGAACTTCAAACCCATCTTAGTGACAACGCCAGTGACTTTATCGTTTTCCACGATCAGATCTTCAGCGGGTTGTTGGAAGATCATTAAGTTAGGTTGATTTTCCAGCGCGGATCTTACTGCTTGTTTATATAAAGCACGGTCCGCCTGAGCACGAGTTGCTCTGACAGCAGGACCTTTACTGATATTAAGAATTCTAAACTGAGTACCTGCTTTATCAATGGCTTGAGCCATTAACCCGCCCATGGCGTCCACTTCTTTAACTAAATGCCCTTTACCGATACCGCCGATCGCTGGATTACAGGACATTTGCCCTAAAGTATCAACATTATGGGTTAGTAAAAGTGTTTGTTGCCCCATACGGGCTGATGCCATAGCGGCTTCAGTTCCGGCATGACCACCACCGATAACGATGACGTCAAAGGGATCGGGATAAAACATGGTATTACACCTCTGGATATGCGAATGATCGATATAAATGATCTTGAGCCAGCGATTCTACTTAACTTTTGCGTTTAGTCCAGCGGGCTTGGATCTTGGTTAATAAAAGAAAGATCTTTTTATTTAGAGATCTTTTTATTGGATCTATTATTAGGATCTCATGATCTTGTGGATAAGGCATAATTTGCGTTAAGGATCATATTATTGATTAGATCCTTTTGCTGTGAATGATCAGTGATCTTCCGCCTTATAAGCTGGGTGTAGTTTATCTGGTTATCCACATAGCAATTCATGATATTAAGTTATTAATTGGATAACTACAGGTTAAACCCTGCTTTAAACCTGATTTATACACAACTAACTGCGCGTTATTTAATCTTTATTGAGTAAAATAATCCACTCTTCCAGCCAAATCTCGGCGGGATCTTCTGGAATTTCATGTTCAGTGATGTCGATTTCTAATCGATCGCCGATCCTTTTCGCGCCGTGATCCTGCAAAATTCGATCCGCCGTTTTTATCGCACCGCAAAAAGTATCGTATTCTTTACTGCCTAAACCGATCGCTCCGAATTGGATCTTACTGAGATCAGCATTCTGCTGTTCTATTTGCTCAAACAGCGGTTGCAGATTGTCAGGGATCTCACCGGCACCATGCGTCGATGTGACAATAAGCCAGATACCTTCTTGTGTTAATTCATCTAACTCAGCACCGTGCAGCATTTTTGTTGAAAAACCTGCTTGTACCAATTTTTCTTCAAGATGTTCGGCGACATATTCAGCACTGCCTAAAGTGCTGCCGCTGATGAGTGTTATATCTGGCATCATTGTTATACCTTTATACTTCAGATTATTTCTTTCATGTTTACTGTAAGAGCAGCGGTGAATTGTACGCTGTGAAACAACAGGGATCTACCTGTGGATAATGTGGGTATAGTAAATTTAAAGTAAAGATCGTTTAAGGCTGGATCGTCCGCATAATCGGGTTTTGCAAGGAGATCAGTGTTTCTGTGGATTGAATTTCATCAATAGTCTGGATCTTGTTAATAAGTACTTCTTGTAAACCATCAATGGATCGCGTCATCACTTTAATAAAGATATTGTAATGCCCTGTGGTGTAATAGGCTTCAACCACTTCTTCCAGATTTTCCAGCTTAGTTAATGCAGAGGGATAATCTTTGGCACTTTTCAGAATAATGCCGATAAAGCAGCAAACATCATAACCGAGCTGCTTTGGGCTGATCTCAACTTGCGTACCAATAATAATTCCGGATTGTTTCATTTTTTCCACCCGAACATGGATCGTGCCGGGGCTGACATTAAAATTTTTCGCTAATTCGGCATACGGAACGCGCGCATTTTTCATTAATTGGTTAAGTATGTCGCGATCCAAATTGTCGATCTGGTAATTTTCTGCCATTTTTAGTCCTCTTTTTTAACTGATTGTCATAAATCTAGCGGATAAAATGAATAATTAAAACCTGTATAGCTATATTTATTGATGAATATTGAATTGTTGTTGTGTTTTGTTGCTTAATAGTCAGCAACGAAACAACAATATTGAGATAATCATAATGAAACAGCCCTTTATTCAAAAACAGCAACAAATCAGTTTTGTAAAATCTTTCTTCTCTCGCCAGTTAGAACAAAAACTGGGTTTAGTAGAAGTTCAAGCACCTATTTTAAGCCGTGTTGGTGATGGTACTCAGGATAACTTATCCGGCAGCGAAAAAGCGGTTCAGGTCAAAGTCAAAGCTATTCCGGGAGCAACCTTTGAGGTCGTTCATTCCTTAGCAAAATGGAAACGTCTGACATTGGGCCGCTTTGGTTTTACTGCCGGTGAAGGCATCTATACCAACATGAAAGCATTACGCCCTGATGAAGATCGTTTAAGCCCTATCCACTCCGTTTATGTTGATCAGTGGGATTGGGAACGAGTTATGGCTGACACTGAACGTAACATCGATTATTTAAAGAAAACGGTACGCACTATTTATGCGGCAATTAAAGACACAGAAGCAGCCGTATCTAAAGAATTTGGTTTTAAACCATTCCTGCCAGCCGAAATTCAGTTTGTTCACAGCGAAGAGTTATTAAAACGTTATCCTGATTTGGACGCAAAAGGCCGTGAACGTGCAATTGCGAAAGAACTGGGTGCGGTTTTTCTGATTGGTATTGGTGCTAAGTTATCCGATGGTGAAGCTCATGATGTACGAGCACCAGATTACGATGACTGGACGACGGAAGGTGCGGACGGTAAAGGTCTGAATGGTGACATTCTGGTATGGAATCCTGTTCTGAACGATGCTTTTGAAATTTCTTCGATGGGTATTCGCGTTGATGCCAAAGCGCTGAAACACCAGTTAGCGATCACCGGTAACGAAGATCGTTTAGAACTGGAATGGCATCAAGCCCTGTTACGCGGTGATATGCCACAAACGATTGGCGGCGGTATTGGTCAGTCTCGTTTAGTGATGTTGTTACTGCAACAAAAACATATTGGTCAAGTTCAGTGTGGTGTTTGGACACCTGAATTACGTCAATCTGTCGAGAGTATGTTGTAAGTTTATTTAATGTTCTAAGATGATAATCTAGCCGCAGCATTAATGGATTAATGCTGCGGCTATTATTTTTATTAATAACCAATTGAAATAAAATGGTTTTACCGTAGGGGCGACAATCTGTCGCCCGAATTAACAATGCGGTGGATTTACGGGCGGCAGATTGCCGTCCCTACGAATTATTATTTATTATCTTCTTATCCATATCTAAGGCTAAATAAAGTAACCTTACACCGGTCTAACCCCCAACGTATGGCAAATTGCATAACTTAATTCAGCGCGGTTTAAGGTATAAAAATGGAAGTCTTTAACTCCTTCGCGCGATAAAATTTTCACCATATCCATAGCGATGGACGCGCCGACCAGCTTACGGGTTTCTGCATCATCATCGAGACCAGCGAACATTTGCGTCATCCATTGCGGTATGCGTACATTCGTCATGTTGGTAAAGCGTTGTATTTGTTTAAAGTTTGAAACAGGCAAAATTCCCGGTACGATTTCTACATCAATTCCTGTAGCTACACAGCGATCGCGAAAGCGTAAGTAACTTTCCACATCGAAGAAAAATTGTGTAATGGCGCGGTTTGCACCAGCATCGATTTTTCGTTTCAGATTGATTAAATCGGCTTGGGCACTTTTTGCTTCTGGGTGAACTTCAGGATAAGCTGCGACAGAAATATCAAAATCAGCAACGCTTTTCAGCAACTCAACTAAATCAGAAGCATATATATCAGGTTTGCCGCTGCCAGCCGGTAAATCACCGCGCAGTGCTACGATATTACGAATTCCGTTATCCCAGTAATCTTTGGCGATTTCTTTTAACTGCTCTGGTGTGGCATCAATACAAGTCAAATGCGGTGCGGCAATCAAACCGGTTTTGTCTTTGATACTTTTAATAATGCTGTGAGTTCTGTCACGTTCACCAGAATTAGCGCCATAAGTTACTGAAACAAAAGTTGGTTTCAGTGTCTTTAAGCGATCAATCGAGTGCCAAAGTGTTTGCTCCATTTCTGGTGTGCTCGGTGGGAAGAATTCAAACGAGACATTAATTTTCCCGTTTACTTCAGCCAAACTCTGATTTAGTGCTTCCCGCTGGTTAGCATGAAAAAAACTCATATCGTCCATCCTTTTTTATAAATACACACCTAAACGTTTAGACGTCTAAACATCTAAATAAGATGGCTTAACTTGCCGATTCTGTCAACAGAAAAATAAGAGTACCGCTTAATAAAATAAAACCGCCTGAGATAATTAATGTACTCAGGCGGTTTTATTTACTGATAATGTTTTTTATATCTTTATGATATTACAATAATTTTGCTAACCGATTCAGATCTGACTGGATAGCGCCAGCCGTCACATCTCGTCCGGCGCCGGGTCCGCGAATAATCAGCGGATTATCCCGATACCAGCGGCTTTCAATAGCAAATAAGTTATCACATGGCAGCAATGAAGCCAGCGGGTGATCCTCATGTACGGCTTCCACGCCGACGCGCGCTTTGCCATTAGCTTCATAGCGCGCGACGTAACGCAATACCAATCCCATCTCTTGCGCTGCTTCCAAACGTTCCAGCATTTGTTGATTAAGCGTCTGGGAGTTTTCAAAGAAGTGATCCACTGAACCGATTTCAGTTCCCTCAGCCACTAATGATTCCACTCTAACCTGATTCGGTTCAATATCGTAGCCCGCTTCACGCGCCAGAATAACCAGTTTACGCATCACGTCCTGACCGGATAAATCTTCACGCGGATCAGGTTCAGTTAATCCTTGCTGCCACGCTTGCTCAACCAGCTCGGAGAACGGTACTGAGCCGTCAAACTGGAGGAAAATCCATGATAATGTGCCGGAGAAAATACCGCTCAGTGACAAAATAGTATCGCCGCTGTCACGCAAATCACGCACGGTGTAGTTGATGGGTAAACCTGCGCCGACAGTCGCGTTATACAGCCAATGGCGACCGGTTTTATCAAAGGCATCACGAATCTGGCGATATTCATTGCCTGATGATGCACCGGCAAGTTTGTTGGCACTGATCACGTGAAAGCCGTAGCTGGCAAAATCCAGATATTTATGTGCGATCTCTTCACTGGCAGTAATATCTAAAATCACCAGATCATCAAATGGGTGAGCACGCAGCCAACTGATTAGCTCGCTATCGTTGCGTGTTTTCGCTTCATCATCAAAGAACGCTAATATCCGACTGGCATCTAGCCCTTGATAATTCAGCACGCAACGCTGGCTATCAATCACGCCAGCTAAAATAAATTCAAATCCGGTGCGTGCAGAGATATTTTTCTGTTCGCGGGCAAACAGTTCCAGCCAACGCGAGCCGATGTTACCTTTACCGCATAAAACTAAGCCGATATATTTTTCTGCACGAAACAGACTGGCGTGTAGTCCTTGTATCAGATGTTCTGTCGGTCCTACGCGCAATACCGCAACTAAACTAATGTCATCTTCTGCGTGCCAGATAAATTCAATCGGCTGATCTTTTAGCTGCTGATAAAAACGGTGGCTATGTAGCGGATTTTTACATACGCCAGCACCGACTAACGCTACCAGCGCTAAACCTTCACGTAACTGTAGATGAGCAGGCAGACGCGCATCATCAAGGATTTGCAATACGCTATTCACTACTTCGGAGGTATAACAAAGTTGCAGCAGATTGCGATCTGTATGTACGCCGGTTGCCAGCGGTTTTATCTGTACGCGGTTTAGAATCAGCTCAACATCTTTCTGTATTTGAGCGAAATCATGTTGTGATTCAACTTGCAGCTCAATCAGGCAAACATCATCGTGACTGGTGACGATTTTAGCTCCGGTGCCGGATGCCAGAACTCGTTCAATACGGGTAGAACCTTGTTCCGGCTGATAGCTGCAACGTAATTGCAATTCAATATCACTGCCGGAAACCGGTTGTAATGTGCGCACATGAAGAACTGGTGCTGCTAAACGCGCCAGCTCACTGGCTTCGTCCAGACGCAATAACGGCAGCAGGCAAGCATCTTTAACTTTACGCGGATCAGCGCTGTACACACCGGCAACATCACTCCAAATGGTTACTTTCACTACACCAGCCAGTGCGCCGATTTGTGTCGCGGAGTAGTCACTACCATTACGACCGAGCAACACCGTTTCCCCCACGTTATTGCGGGAGATAAAACCGGTTACCACTAAACGTTTATTCGGGTGTTGCACCAACAGTTGTTGCAATAATGGATAAGAACGACCTTCATCAACTTGCGGCTGTGCCGAACGTTCAGCGCGTAAGAAATCACGCGCATCAAGCCATTCTGCTGCCATACCTTGCTTATTTAGCACTGCTGACATCAAACGGGCAGACCAAATTTCACCGTGACCGACCACTTCCGCATAAACGGCGTCGGTTATTTCACCATCAAGCATTGCTGCGAGGCGTTCTAAGTCACTAATAAAACGTTTGATCAGTTCGGCTGCTTGTTGTTCTGGCAATAAACTATTGATCAGCTCACTTTGATAACGGCGCAGCTCTTGCTGAACCTGATGAGAAGCAATGCGATCAGACTGGCTTAATTGCAGCCAGTTAATTAACTGATTGGTGGTATTGCCTGCCGCAGAAACCACCATCATGTCACCTTCATGGCTATATTCCGCCATGATCCCTGCTACCCGCAGATAACATTGACTATCTGCTAAACTACTGCCGCCAAATTTATGTAACTGACGGTTTGCTGGAAGCACGGCGGTGCCTAATGCGTTCATTCCTTACCCCTTTATTGACGCCTGAAAAGCGTGATCCAGATCGGCAATTAAATCTTCACTATCTTCAATACCAACAGAAAGACGCAACAGGCTTTCTGATATACCCGCTGCTTTGCGTGCTTCTGCGGACATTCCCGCGTGAGTCATGGTTGCGGCATGAGAAATCAAACTTTCCACACCGCCTAATGATTCTGCCAGTGTGAATAAATTTAATGCAGCAAGAAAGCGTTTCATCGCTGGTTCATCACCGTTAAATTCAAAACTTAACATGACACCAAAACCGGATTGTTGACGACGCGCAATTTCATGACCCGGATTTTCCGGCAGGGAAGGATGATATAACTTTTTCACCAGTGGTTGCTGCTGTAAATAGTGAATAATGTCTTGGGTATTTTGTTGCTGCTGCTTCATACGCGGACCAATAGTACGCAAACCGCGCAGTAACAGATAACTATCAAACGCTGACGTGGTAACACCGATATTATTTGCCCACCATGCTAACTCGATGCCTAATGCTTCATCTTTAGAAATCACTACACCAGCGACGACATCAGAATGACCGTTGAGGTATTTAGTACAAGAGTGCAGCACAATATCTGCACCCAAAGAAAGCGGTTGTTGTAATAATGGGCTGAGAAACGTGTTATCTGCGGCGACTAAAGCACCAACTTGATGTGCTGCCTGACAGATTTTAGCAATATCAACGACGCGCAACAGCGGATTACTCGGTGATTCCACCAATACTAATTTAGGTTTTTGCGCTAATGCGGCTGCCAGTGCTTTTTCATCACCCTGATCGATAAATAACACGTTGTAAGCGCCGCGCTGTGCCTGACTATCGAATAAACGATAACTGCCGCCATAACAATCATGCGGAGCAACCAGTAAATCGCCGGGTTTTAATAATGCGGTACAAATCAGGTGAATTGCAGACATACCGCTGCTGGTGAGTACCGCGCTGCTGCCGCCTTCCAGTTCTGCTAATGCTGTTTGGGTAATATCGCGGGTTGGATTGCCTCGACGCGAGTAATCATGGGCGCGCGGCTGGTTGAAGTCAGTAAAATTATAGGTACTGGAAAGATGGATAGGAGGAACGACACAGCCATATTGTTCATCTGAGTTGAGTCCGCCGCGTACTGCAATGGTCGCCTGTTTGCGTTTCACCTGAATTACCTCAAAAATACGAAAGATAGCGATAAGATAATCCTTAAAGGTTATAGACGTCAATACCTCTAGACATCTAAACCTCTTGCCATGTAGATTGAGGAAAAGGCAAATATCCGTTAAAATTATCAGGATAATCGTTTTTTAAGTTATTCATGAGTTGTATGAATAGATAATGTTAGTTCAATTGATCTGAATTAACTTTCAATTTCAGCTAATTATATAATTAAGGTGCTTTATGGCTGAGTGGAATGGTGAATATGTCAGCCCTTATGCTGAACATGGTAAGAAAAGCGAACAGGTAAAAAAAATTACCGTTTCTATCCCTTTAAAGGTATTAAAAATTCTAACTGATGAGCGCACACGCCGTCAGATTAATAACCTGCGTCATGCCACCAATAGTGAATTACTGTGTGAAGCGTTTCTTCATGCCTTTACCGGTCAGCCATTACCTAATGATGAAGATTTGCGTAAAGAACGCAGTGATGAAATTCCTGAAGAAGCAAAAGCATTAATGCGCGAGTTGGGTGTCGATCCTGATAGCTGGGATTACTGATATTTTAGTACGATAAAGTTTAAATGGTTGTGTAGGAGCGGTGATCTGCCGCTTGTTGATTTCACAGTGGTTTGGCGGGTGGCAGATTGCTGTCTCTATGTGAGAATTGTGTAATTATATGATTTTTATCGTAAAAATATAACTTTTTATCCGAAGTTCAGGTTAGTTATATCTCATTACAACATCAGGAGCGTGATAAGCGCTCCTTTTTTATGTCTGTGATAAAATTATTGAGATGAATAACTTTAGTTAGGGGATCTCATGGAAAAATTAGCCGCGTTATATCAGGCACATATCTCAGTATTGCAGCAACGCACGCGCGAGGTGCTGGCGCGTAATCAGCTTGATGCGTTACTTATCCATTCCGGTGAGCTAATTGGGCTATTTCTTGATGACAGGCATTATCCGTTTAAAACTAATCCCCATTTTAAGGCTTGGTTGCCGGTCACTGATGTGCAAAATTGCTGGATTTGGGTTGATGGCGTAAATAAACCTAAGCTGTGGTTTTACTCGCCGACGGATTACTGGTACAGCGTAGAGCCGATGCCAAATAGCTTTTGGACGCCTTATATTGATATTCAGCCATTAAAACGTGCTGATGAGATTGCTGATTATTTACCTGCGGGGCGGGATAACGTTGGTTATATCGGCTCTAGCCCGCAGCGCGCCGAATGGTTGGGAATTGCAGCAGCGCATATTAATCCAAAAGCAGTAATTAATTACCTGCATTATTATCGAGCTTATAAAACCGATTATGAACTGGCTTGTATGCGTGAAGCGCAGAAAGTGGCGGTGATTGGTCATCAAGCTGCGCGAGATGCGTTTTATTCTGATATGAGTGAATTTGACATCAATCTGGCGTATCTGACGGCAACCGGACATCGTGATACCGATGTGCCTTATGACAATATTATTGCGTTGAATGAACATGCGGCGGTGCTGCATTACACTAAACTCGATCAGCTTGCGCCGCAGGAATCCTATAGTTTCTTGATCGATGCCGGTGCGGAATATAACGGTTATGCGGCTGATTTAAGCCGGACTTATGCCCGATATAAAGATAGTGATTTTGGTTTGATGATTAACGATCTCAATAATGAACAACAGGCGTTAATTGCCACGCTGAAAGCGGGTGTGAATTATGTTGAGTATCATCAGCAGATGCAGCTACGTATTGCGAAATTGCTGAAAAAATATGATTTGATCGTCGATATGAGTGATGAAGCGATTGTGGAAACCGGTATCAGCAATACTTTTCTGCCGCATGGACTTGGACACCCGCTAGGATTACAGGTGCATGATGTGGCTGGATTTATGCAAGATGATCGCGGTACGCATGTTGCTGCTCCGGCAAATTATCCTGCTTTACGCTGCACACGGAAATTGGAAGCGGGTATGGTGATGACGATTGAACCGGGTCTCTATTTTATTGATAGTTTGCTGGAAGCGTGGCGCGGCAGTCGTTTTAATGCTCACTTTAATTGGCTGCGGATCGATAAATTCAGACCTTACGGCGGTATTCGCATTGAGGATAATGTGGTGATTCATCGGGATCATGTTGAGAATATGACCAGAGATCTAAAATTATCCTGATATACCTGTCATCTTGAAAGTTCTTAGGTATAACAGTCAATGCTGTTTCCTTGCTGCTGCGATGCAGCAGGGACTATTTAGGATATAATCCACAGGTTTTTTATTGAATCCATTGCACAAGCTGAAAAAGGTCAGACCTGAATGCACTTTCGCACAATAACCCGTATTGTCGGGCTGCTGGTGATTTTATTCTCTGGATTAATGATTGTTCCGGGAATTGTTGCGCTGATTTATCGCGATGGCGCAGGAAGTACATTTAGCCAGACTTTTATTGTCGCTATCGTCATCGGGTTACTGTTGTGGTTTCCTAATCGTCATCAAAAGAAAGAGTTGAAATCCCGCGAGGGCTTCCTGATTGTTGTCCTGTTCTGGGCGGTGTTGGGGAGCGTCGGTGCGCTGCCTTTTATCTTTGAAGAATCGATGGGAATGAGCGTCACCAATGCGTTTTTTGAGTCTTTTTCGGGACTGACGACAACGGGTGCTACGGTACTTTCCGGACTGGATACGCTTCCTAAAGCGATTTTGTTTTATCGTCAAATGCTGCAATGGCTGGGCGGTATGGGGATCATCGTTCTCGCCGTAGCGATTTTGCCGCTATTGGGTGTTGGCGGAATGCAGCTTTATCGTGCGGAGATCCCCGGTCCGCTGAAAGACAGTAAAATGCGTCCGCGTATTGCTGAAACCGCGAAAACACTTTGGTTTATCTATGTTTTGATCACCGCCGCCTGTGCGTTTTCATTCTGGGCTGCGGGTATGACGCCGTTTGATGCTATCGGTCAGAGCTTTTCTACCGTTGCTATCGGTGGTTTCTCTACCCATGAAAGTGGCTTGTCTTATTACAATAGCTCATTGATTAATAACATCACGGCAGTGTTCCTTTTTATCTCAGGTTGTAATTTTGGTTTGCATTTCGCGGTGTTAAGCGGTCGCAGTATTAAAGTTTACTGGCGCGATCCTGAGTTTAAGACTTACTTCTTTTTTCAGTTGGCGTTAATCATTATTTGTACCTTGATGTTATGGCAATGGAGTGTGTATGACTCGTTGCTGGAAGCGCTGAATCAATCATTTTTTCATGTCATTTCCATGACGACCACTACCGGTTCGACGACAGAAGCGATTGCAAGCTGGCCCACTTTTTTACCGATGATGCTGATGATGGCGACGTTTGTCGGCGGTTGCGCGGGTTCAACGGGCGGCGGTTTGAAAGTGATCCGCGTGTTTCTGTTGTTTTTGCAAGGTGTACGTGAGCTGAAACGCTTAGTCCACCCAAACGCGGTTTATACTATTAAGTTAGGGCATCGTGCATTGCCTGAGCGCGTGATTGAAGCGGTTTGGGGCTTTTTCTCCGCTTATGCACTGGTGTTTATTATCAGTATGTTGTCGTTAATGGCGACCGGACTTGATGCGTTTTCGGCGTTTACTGGCGTGGTTTCATCGCTAAATAATGTTGGTATCGGTATTGGTGATTTTAGCGGTCACTATGCACAAATTAATGATACGGCGAAATGGATTTTGATTGTGACAATGATGTTTGGGCGTCTTGAAGTATTTACATTGTTGGTTTTGATTACGCCGATTTTTTGGCGTGAATAGTATAGTAGAGAAGAACATAAGGAATAAGTAATGAAAGCGCTGTTGATTTATTCCAGTCGGGAAGGGCAGACCAAAGCAATTGTGTCGTCTATTGCGGATCAATTGCGCGGCGAAAATATTGAAGTTGATCTCTATAATATCAATGAATTACCAGTGATTAATTTTACTGATTATCATGGTGTTCTGCTCGGCGCTTCTATCCGTTACGGCTATTTCAATAAAACATTTAAAGCTTTTGTTGAGCAGCATTATCAAGTATTAAATCAAATGCGAACTGCCTTTCTCTCTGTTTCATTGATTGCGCGTAAAGCAGAGAAACAATCACCGGAAACGAACACTTATACGCGTAAATATTTGCTCTCAACGCAATGGAAGCCCACGATTTGCGGTGTGTTTGCGGGAGCGCTGCGTTATCCGCGTTATACATGGCTCGATAAAGTAATGATTCAGTTGATTATGAAAATGACTCATGGTGAAACGGATAGCAGCAAAGAAGTGGAATATACCGATTGGCAGCAAGTTAAGCAT
>JAISKF010000023.1 GCA_031261005.1 Enterobacteriaceae bacterium
TCCGGTTTTTCGTCTGGCTTAACCGGATCAACAGGTTTTGCCGTTGGCGATAAATACCAGTTATCCGAATCGTCATCATCACCCTGAATCAGGAAATATTTATAAGCACCAAGATCAACGCTGCCATCAACTAACGCAAAATGTTCAGCCGCGCTGCCTTTTGCATAAATTAAATGATGCGGATCAATACTATCAACCGCACGTGCACGGCGTAATTCGTGACCGGAATCCAGCACCTTGACGTTGAAATTACCGTTAACAGAATCGCTGATATGCAGAAAATCACCGATACCGCCATTGACATTGGTGTTCATCACAAATGTGCCGTTACCAGTCAGGTTCTTGAGTTCTAAGCGATTGTAGCGACCAATATCGCCGCTCTTTTGCTGACTCATAACGACCGTACCATTATTGGTCAGATTCCAAATAGTAATCGTTGATTCAGTGAGCTCTGGATTTGAATTCGACTCTTCGCCCTCAACACCATCGGTTTTATTGTTACTATGTTCGATATACAGCGTTGAATTAGCGCCCTGTAAGTTAACGTTTTGCGCCCATGCGCCTTTACCGCCTAGCGTTGATGATGCGTTGGTATAATGATGCACTCCGCCGCCTTGCATGGTCAGAGAACCATTGACAATATCCAGTGCACCGCTGGAATAAGCGCCAAAAGCAATGTAAGAAGAGCCGCCGTTTTTGATAATAGTATCTTTGCTATGCCCATATTCAGCGACATGCTGAATACCGCCGTCTACGATTGTTCCGATAGCATCAGCATAATATTCAACCTGCTGCTTACCGCCGGTATAAATAGTGGAATTTTTAGCGTATTGCTTAAACCCATTCCATGTATCCATCTCTTTCCATTGATAATCAAACCAACCGCCTTTTCTACCGCTGACAATCTGTAAACCATGAACCTGTGTATTTTCGGCTGTTCCCATCTGTATACGCTGTACACCGCCAGCTTTGATAATGGCATCTTTTACCAGTATATCCGGCTGCCCATACGCATTATAAGCAGCCTGAGTTTCAAATTTGCCATTTTCCATACTCGCGACATAGTGACTCAAAATTTGTAAACCATAAATGGTTGCGCCAGTCGAAAGACCATGCCAAACATATTGAAGTCCATCGCCATAAACGATGGTATTAATATCACCTGGAACAGCAGAAATTAGCTGAACTGCACCGCTATAAACTTTAGTGCCGTCAGAGCCGCCGTAAGTTGAAACCCATTGATAGCTTCCTTTACCAACAACGTAGGTATTTTTTGCCATTCCTCCCTGAACGCGTTGCTCTCCGCCATTGATAACAAGCGTATCTTCAGCTTTAATTTTATTATCAATACCTTCATCCATCCACCAGAGATGCTGCGTACCGCCATCAATAATGGTCGATTTAGCATAAGTAAAATTACCATATAAAGACATCCAACTGCCGGATTTAATTATTGTGTTATAAGCCTCATTCTCAATTCCATGAAGAAGAAGACTACTATTATTTTCAAGCGTCGTACCGTAAAACTTTGTGCCTTTTGACAAACCATCTACTTCCAAAACGCCATTATCTAACTTATTACCAATAACAATTTGATTATCACCATTCAGCCTAATGTTTGCTGAATCCTTTATTACATTATTTAAACTATGACTATTGTCATGCAGATATAACACATGTTTACCGGAGATCACCTCTCCGGCAACATAATGATTATCTCTAATATGAACATCTTTTTGATTTTTCCATGTCTCTGCATTCTCTGGCGTCCAGCCATTATCATGACCTTGTTTTAAACTTGCCTCATCAGGTGTTGTCTCTTCAGGAGCAAAAGATTCAGGAGGAAGCGGAGGAAATGTTTCTGCTGAATAAGCAGAAAGAGAGACTGCTAATAGCGCAGGCAGCGCTAAAACTAGCTTATTTAACTTCATATCTAACCCCAAGAACATTGACATCACAAATAATAAAATAGCCCTTACTGTATTTATTAAAAATACAGTAAGTAGCAGATAATTAATAAAAATAATCTTAATTGCGTTTTAAATTACTTATAAACAAAATGCCGAAAGAGGATAATACGCCAATAGTTAGTAAACTAATAGTATATGTGACTACATATTGAGAAATTTAATATTTTGTAAAAGTAAACAGTGATTTTATTAGTAATAAAATCCAAATATAACATTGACAACACAAACAAATAGCAGATAAAACCAATAATTCAGCAATATCGAAATATAAATTCGTTTATCAAGTGATATTTATTATAACTACTCTTAACTGATTAATTATAAAGCGTTAGTTAATAACTAACTCATGAAGGAACAATATCATGTTATTACTTTTAGAAAATTAACATTTATCAAAAAGTTGAATTTCCATCATAAATTTAATCAGATATAGCCATTCGTAAGTTAATTTACTAAAAATAAAATGATGACAATTGATCAAAAAACAAACTAAAGTGTGTTTTATAATAATTAACTCATAAATAATTATAAATTATAATTATTTCATTATGTTTATAAATGCGTTGTTTAAAATAATTATGCAACTTTTATGTAGGGCGAAAATCTGCCGATTGCATAAACGGCGCTGTAGGCTTACGGGTAACAAACGGGCGACAGATTGTCGTCTCTACAGTAACTAGTATGTACTCCCCAGTAATGGTTATTGCCCAAAGATAAAAAGCGATGACATTATAAAGAGCGCTAATGACAGAAATATTACGTGATAAATACCTGCTGATAATTGCGCGAACATAAGTTTGGTTAAATCTATTTAAAACAAGTTTATTAAAATTAAAAAAATGCCACCTGTGTACTAAAGGTGGCAAACAAGGGTTGTTTATGTTTAATTGAAACAACTTTTAAGTTGTTGCTTCTGTTACACAGTGAGGGATTACATAAAAGAGGTTATCATGTTGATAAAATTAAGCAATAAGGAAAAATTTGATCAACTTATTAAAAATAACTTTGCAATTAAATTAATCGCATGATTAATAAATATAAATATCAAACTTTATTTTTAATGAGCAAATAAGTTTAAATTACATTGTGATTAAAATAATAAAAACAGGATAATTAAATATATTAAATACATTATTATTTAATTTCAGATGAAATAATAATACAAGCAAACATACCTGTTGTTTTAATGTAAAAATATATCTGTATAAGCGTATCGGGGCTCATTGCCCCGATAGATCAAAATACTTTTGCATCACCAATAACGAGATAATCAGCTCACGCTTTTTATCTAAAAACTGGGAAACATACTGATTGGCATTGCGAGTAATCTGTTTTGCTTCGTCGCTATGCTCTGAATAGTAGGCAATCTTCTCTTCCAAATCGGAAAAATCATCTTTTAGCAAAATATAATGGTGATCGGGGATCAGAAAATTCTCCATAAACCAGCTTTCAATGCGCGGTTTACGCATCAAACATAACGAGTTGGAGTGCATGATCCATTTCAGATTGGTGGCGACATCATTTCCCTCAATGCTGATGATGAATTTGTATTTCATCTGATCCGTTTCGCTCATCAGATTACGTCGTCTCTGACCGTCGTGACGACCGGTATCAGCAATATCCGTTACAGATGATGCACCAAATTTATCCAGCAGTAGCTTTCTGGTATCCTGATAACAAGCGCCGCGAAATACTGCCATATTCAATTTTTCGTCAAAAGGAATATTATCAGTGTAAAAATTGAAATGCCGAATTTGATTTAACTTGAGTAATATTGAGTTCTCGTTGTGATCGCCGATTGGTCGTGTTTTGACGAACGTTGGACGTTCAGGAACGTGTTTAATATCACCAAAATGATAACTAACCCGCTTAGAACCAGAAAAATAACGAACGGTATCCATAAGATCATAATAGTAGGTACTTGGGTGTCCCCATACGGATAACTTGCGGCATTCGATCGCGGTTTCATCTAGCGTAAACGGTTTGGTGAGCTTGTTGTAGTAATTAACTCGTTGCTGAATATATTCCCACTGCGATGCGTCGATACTTGCCAACAACGATGGCAATTGTGCTCTAAAACATGCGCCGGGAATGACGTCCTTAATAATATTTCGGGCATAAAACGGGACCTTTTCTACTCGCATACCTGTACCTTACTTCTTCTCATTCTGCCGCTAATCACGCTGTTACTAGCGTAATCATTCGGTTACTAACTTAATTATCCATGACTAACTTTGTCAGGCGACGATATTCATTCTGACATGTTCGTTCATAAGTCAGCGGTGTTACGCTGATATAGCCCTGCTCTACTACGGCAAGCTCACTATGATCGGGTTTATCTAATTCACCGTCTTGAATTCTGATCCAGTAATAATCTTCGCCATGCGGATCGGTTGTTTTCGTGGCATTAATATTTTTCACATTGCCGATGCCTTGTGTGGTGACTTTCAGCCCTTTGACCTTATCCGGCGCAACATTAGGGAAGTTCACGCTCAGGCAAACTTGTTTACTCCATGTCAGCGAGAGTAACTGCGTTAAGGTACTGATGATGTAATTTTCCGCGCATGACCAATCGACTCGTTTATCCGCTTGTTCATACTGGCTTAATGCAATGGAGGGAACGCCAAGCAACATACCGGTCATTGCTGCACCGACCGTACCGGACAACAGCGTTTCAAAACCTAAGTTAGAACCGCTATTAATGCCTGACAGAATTAAGTCCGGCGGAGTATCTTTCATTACTTGATTGATAGCAAATGCCACGCAATCAGCAGGTGTACCATAAACAGCGTATTTATGCTCGCCGCGTTTAGAGATACGCAGCGGCTCACGCAAGCTAATACTGTTTGCCACACCGCTTTTATCCACCGCGGGTGCGACGATCCACACTTCATTGGCAAATTGGGACGCCGCTTTTTCTAGCAGCACGATACCTGCTGCATCAATGCCGTCATCATTTGTTAGCAAAATCCGGTTAATTATTTTTTCAGACACGGGAAATTCTCTCTTTGGTGTCAATCAAGCAACATATTTTTCAATTCGGTTTCTATGACTCATTTATGTCGAATTGGTTCAAGTTGATGATATTTGGCTCAAGCTATGATTTTCAGTTGCCTTGTTTTACAGTGTTTAATGGTATTTTTACATTATTAACAGAATGTTTCTGTTAATTTTTTATGAATTCTGTGCATTAAATTCTGCCTTACAGCACAAAGATACCCGATAGAGATAAAAGCCGCGATAGTGTGTATAATAGCGCATCAATTTTATCGTTATTGAGTGATTTTCATTAAAAATCATTTTTAACTTACTGATATTAAATAATTTAAGGTGATCGAGTTATGGGATTTAAATGCGGCATTGTTGGGCTGCCGAATGTGGGCAAATCAACCCTGTTTAATGCGTTAACAAAGGCGGGTATTGAAGCGGCTAACTTTCCGTTTTGTACTATCGAGCCTAATACTGGCGTCGTTCCCATGCCCGATCCGCGTCTTGATCAGTTAGCGGAAATCGTTAAACCGCAGCGCACGCTGCCAACCACTATGGAGTTTGTGGATATTGCCGGTCTGGTAAAAGGTGCATCAAAAGGTGAAGGATTAGGCAATCAATTCTTAACGAATATCCGCGAAACTGAAGCTATCGGTCACGTTGTGCGTTGCTTTGAAAACGACAACATTATCCATGTTTCCGGCAAAGTCGATCCCGCTGAAGATATTGATGTGATCAATACCGAGCTGGCGTTATCCGATTTAGAAACCTGTGAACGCGCGATTCATCGTGTACAGAAAAAAGCCAAAGGCGGCGATAAAGACGCCAAAACTGAATTAGCCGCGTTAGAAAAATGTCTGCCGCAATTAGAAAAAGCCGGAATGCTGCGCGCGTTAGATCTTGATGCCGAAGAAAAAGCCGCTCTGCGCTATTTAAGTTTTCTGACGCTAAAACCAACCATGTACATTGCTAACGTCAATGAAGACGGCTTTGAAAATAATCCTTATTTAGATCAAGTGCGTGAAATCGCAGCTAAAGAGGGTTCTGTTGTTGTTGCGGTTTGCGCTGCGGTCGAATCTGATATTGCTGAACTTGATGACGACGAACGCGATGAATTTATGGCAGAAATGGGTTTAACCGAACCAGGCTTAAATCGTGTGATCCGTGCCGGTTATGAGCTGCTAAATCTGCAAACCTACTTCACCGCAGGCGTAAAAGAAGTCCGCGCATGGACAATCCCCGTCGGCGCAACTGCTCCGCAAGCCGCCGGTAAAATCCACACCGACTTTGAAAAAGGCTTTATCCGCGCCCAAACCATCTCTTTCAACGACTTCATCACCTACAAAGGCGAACAAGGCGCAAAAGAAGCCGGTAAAATGCGTTCAGAAGGTAAAGATTACATCGTAAAAGATGGTGATGTAATGAATTTCTTGTTTAACGTCTGATAGCTAACTGAATTTATTAAAAAAGCCACGCAGCTTAAAAACTGTGTGGCTTTTTGTTTAGCATGATAATTAAGCGGGCATTAACATCATATTTTGTATATTTGATGTTTATTTATAAAACCTACCCTCGCCCCAAAACACTTTTAACAAACTTAATAATTTCCTGATCTTTCCCTTGTTCAAATAAGCATTGTTGGAAGCGTTCACCGCTGACTGCGGTTTTCACTAATTCAGGATCAATGGCGCGTAAGGTGTCGAGGTAGTTTTCTTTTACTACTGCTTTTTTCACTTGATTCAAGATATTGGCATTGCACGCTTGTACATCTTTACGCGCGACCGGATAACCCTCACCGTGACGACCTGTAAATGCTTTTTCAAAAATATAACGAACATTCAACTCTGCGCCCCAACCAAAACCTTTGGCGAATGGCAGTGACAGCGCGTTGCCGTTATTGATTTGAGCAAACAGGAAAGCATCAGCAGGATCAATGCAATAACCGCAAAGCACACCAGGGTGAGCATTCAGCGACATCAACGCGCCTTGTCCTGTACCGCAACCAGTAATCACGAAATCCACCGCTTGAGAATTCAATAAAATACTCGCCATAATGCCAAGATGAATGTAAGTCAGAGAATGATCATTCTCATCTTTCATACCAACATTAAAGACAGCATCATGATTACCCGCTGCAACTGCTTGAAGTTGTTCAAGAACTAACGCATTTTTAGCCGCCTGACTATTTTCCATCATTAATGCGATATTCATGTTTATCTCCAAAGTAAAAAAGTATCAATGATTTTTCTGGTACGAATTATAAGCTAAATCGTTGAGGGTGTATTGGCGTAATACAGTAGATTTTTAATTAAATAGACCTAATTTGTTATTCCTCTTGCAGACGAATATCGTTGCCCACAAAATACTAAATATCATAATCCCCCACCGCAAGGATCACCCAATGAATACCACCAAATTTCCCTACAAAATGAATCGATTTTTTGTCTTGATGGGGATCTGCTTTTTTGGCTGGTTGACTTATTTTTCTTTTAATCAGATTACGGGTGTTGAACAATGGTTGGTCATTGGTCAATCGGCGACGTTATCGGTTGAGCAAGCGCGTTATCTGCTTTGTGCTTCGTCGGTTATTTTTGCCCTATTGACGTTGATGTCGGTGATTATTCTGTTGAATAGTTTTACCTCTCGTCAGAATGTGGTGTTTACAGAGGATTCTGTCAGTTTTCCCAAAGGGCATGTGCTGCCGAAAGTAATCACTATTATGTACCGCGATATTAAATCGTTAGAGTTGGTTAATCGTCATCATAATGAAGCACTGGAAATCACGACATCACAGGGAAATTATCTGATTCAGCAGACTTTATTGAAAAATGAAAAAGTATTTAATGACGTCTGGCTGCTATTAAAACAAAAAAACCGAGCTATTTATTGATGCAGTTAAATCGCAATAGAATAATGATTGCTATGATCGGTCATCGCTTTTTGTCCGATGCGATGACCCGTTGATCAATGTTGAACTAGAAACGAACTATCACCTTACTTCTTCCCCATCAAATCCCGCAAATTAGCAAATGGATTATGCGTGGCAACACCTTGATCTTTTTGAGCATCTTCTCCGGCGATAACGGTAGAGCCATAAATATCGGCTTCGGTATATTTAGAGTGTTCATGATCATGACAAAACAGGCATAACATCTCCCAATTGCTGCCATCTTCAGGATTATTGGAGTGATCGTGATCGACATGATGTACGGTTAATTCCCGCAAGTTAGAGTAAACAAACTCGCGGGAACATCTGCCGCATACCCACGGAAAGAGTTTTAATGCTTTTTCGCGGTAAGTGTTTTCAAGTTTGGCGTAGTTTTTTGGAATATAAGCCATGCTGAACCTTTAAATTAAGTCAAATTAATATAACGGACTAAGTTTATCGATTATCTTATAGGCAAACTGCCCGTTAACAAATAGAAAAACCGCATAAAACATAATATATAGCTTGTCGTGATAAAATTTTTTACTTCCGCCATTGCCCTGTGATCCTTGTCACGTCAGGACTTTTTTTCACTGCGTTAAATAAACCCGCAAAACACTGCCGGTATTGATTGCCAAACGATTGCAAGTGCTATAAGGTACGCCCCCTGCGTTCACCCCAGCGGACAGATGATAAGACGTTTTTTATCACTGACGTTTCATTGAACCCTGTTATCTGTTTTTGTGATAAATAGCAGTTTCACTGAAAATGAGCGCAACATCGATTATTTCAGGTGCAGATCTATTTCTATATAGTTATTCCTTTTCTTTATAAGGTTTAAATTATGTGGAGATTCAGGCTGCATTGATTAGGGCTTTTGGGAAGGGCTTTGTAAATAATGCAACACAACTCCGTTCGTATGACAAGAGTATTAACCACACCTGCGTTAGTATTCTTTGGTTTGGCTTATATGGTTCCTTTAGGTATCTTCACCACTTATGGTCAAGTTACCGTACTAAGCGAAGGTCACTTACCTGTGGCTTACGTGATCACTTTAGCTGCCGTTCTGTTTACTGCTCTCAGCTATTGCCGAATGACCAGCGCATTACCGCTTTCTGGTTCTGCTTACTCTTATGTTCAAAAAACATTCGGGGGTAATTTGGGCTTTCTGGTGGGCTGGACGCAATTACTTGATTATCTATTTTTGCCAATCATCAATTACATGGCGATTGGTATCTATTTACATGCGGAATTTCCGGCAATTCCGATGTGGTCAATTATTTGCGTGACGATCTTCATCGTTACAGCGTTGAATGTTTTAGGCATTAAGCTCGTTAGCTCGATGAATATGTTAATCATCGTGATGCAGCTCGCTTTTATTGCGCTGTTCCTTTATCTCTGCTTCCGTTCGCCGGTTGAGTTTGATCTCGAAACGTTGATGGCACCGATTACCGTACTGCAAAATCAAACCTCTGGATTATTTGCCGGTGCAGCGATTCTTTGTTTAGCGTTCTTAGGCTTCGATGCTATCTCAACAATGGCGGAAGAAACTAAAGACGCCAAGCGTTCGTTGCCGCGCGCTATTATGCTGACGGTGATTATTGCTGGCGTGATGTTTATCATCATTTCTTACTGCGCGCATTTAGTCTACCCCGCATGGCAGGACTTTATCCCTGATACCGATACCGCTTCGTTGGCAGTGATGCGTAAAGTGGGTGGAGCGCTGTTAGCGTCAGCGTTCACCTTTGCCTATGTCATTGGTGTGTTCGCCTCTGCAATGACTTCTCAAGCCAGTATTGTGCGTATTTTGTATGCTATGGGACGTGAAGGTGTCGTGCCAAAATCGGTATTTGCCTATATTCACCCAAAACTAAAAACACCCGTGCTATCCATTATTTTTGTTGGTGTCACGTCACTGTTCGCTTTAGTACTAGATCTGAACATGGTGGTGTCGATGATAAGTTTTGGTGCGCTGATTGCTTTCACGTTTGTGAATCTGACTGTTATTAAGCACTTTGTTATTGATAACCATGAAACACAAAACGCAGCGAAACAGTTTACCTATCTGGTTCTGCCATCAATCGGCGTGCTGCTGACATTATGGCTATGGACAAGTCTGGATATAGAAGCCTTAACCGTTGGTTTGATTTGGTTAGGTATTGGCATCACTTATCTGGCGGTGCTGACTAATGGTTTCCGTAAAACGCCGCCAGCGATTTCGGCGGAAGAAATGGAACTGATTATCAGCTAATCAGGGCATAATTAGCAGTTGTTTGACCACAACGGGGAGAAAATTAATTCTCCCCGTTTGCTATTTTGTAAATAGAACAGATAGATACCCAAGAGTTTTCAAATTGCAGATAGGCAGCCATTGCGTTTCTCCCGATAAGTTTAATAAATTAAGTGATTCGGGTAAGCGCAAGCAGCCAACACCGCTGCAATGTGCAAAAAACATATATTGCAATAGTGCTGATATGAATCCATACATACCAGTGAATTAATGACCATGTGCGCCATCTAACAGACAAGATGGTGTACACAAAGTGGATAAATAATGATGAGTAACAAACTAGCTGATGTCCTGTATTTTAATGGCTACATCTATACGGCTGATGCCGAAAACAGCGTTGTTGAAGCGATTGCGCTTGCCGCAGGAAAAATTTTGTCATGTGGTACTAAGCAACAACTGCAAGAATTTGTTACCCCACAAACCGAACAGATCGATTTGCACGGTAATATGATGATGCCGGGCATTATTGATGGTCATTTGCACCCTTTTTGGGGCGGTCAGCAGCTTTGCGGCTGCCATCTAAATTATGAATCACTGACCATTGAACAAATTTTAGAGCGTGTACAGCAACATCTGGATCAAGATGTTTTGAAAGGTGAAAACGACTGGTTAAGAGTCACTGCATGGCTGCGTCAGGGCATGATCCCTGCTGGTGTTGATATGTATCGTTCTGATATGGATCGCTTAAAGACCGTACGCCCTGTTATTTTGTTCTCCAACGATTGCCATACTTTACTGGCTAACAGCCGAGCACTGGAACTGTTTGGTCTGGATAAAAATACGCCAGAGCCGAGCGATGGCAAAATTGGGCGTTACGATAATGGCGAACTCAACGGCATTCTGGAAGATGCACCAGCAATGCGTGCCAGCGATAGCATTCCATCATGGAATGATGAACAATCGGTGAAAGTCGCCGCAATGGTACAACATGCGCTGAATGCTCAAGGCGTGACTACTATTATGGACGCGCGCGTGTCAGAACAACAATTAGACGCATTTAGTACATTACAGAAACGCGGTGAGCTGACGATTCGTTTTCAGGCTGCGCGTGAAATTACACCAGATGAAGCACACAGCGTTACTGCCGTTGCTGCTGCGGTTGATAAAGCCGTCGAGTTCGCTAATCAATATCATCAGGCAGAATGGACTCCTGAGCCGGGTATCGGATTGCGTAATATCAAAATGTTCGTCGATGGTGTATTACAGCCGCCAACCATGACCGCTTCGCTGCTAGAGCCTTACACCATTAATAACGGCACAGAGTCAGAACCAGACTGGCAAGTGACCGATCGTTATGGTGATCTCTATTTTACCCCTGCCATTCTTGATGAATTGATGGAAAAAATTGCCGCTGCGGGCTTTGATCCGCATCTGCATACCGTTGGTGAGGGCGCGATTTCCATCACTTTAGATGCTATTGAAAAAATGCGCGCCGCGCACCCGGACAAAGATATTCGTCCGGCGCTGGCTCACAATGAATTAGTCGCGGCTAAGGATTATCAGCGCTTCGCCCGTTTAGGTGCGATCGCTTGTTTGTCATTCCAATGGGCTGCACCAACGCAAGAGCTGATCGACGCAGAGCGTCAAATGCTTGGTGACGCGCGTTTTCAGGAGTTAGAACCTATCGCTAAATTTATTGATGCGGGCGCTACCGTTGCTTTCGGCAGCGACTGGCCCATCGATGGCTTAGATGAATGGTATGACTTGAAAGTTGCCGCAACTCGTCGCGGTCATACGATTAACGGCATTGTTCCGCCGCGTTTGGATAATGATCGTGACCTGACTGTTACTGAAATATTACGCGCGGCGACGATCAATTCAGCTTACGCACAACATCGTGATGGTGTGATCGGTTCGCTGGAATCAGGTAAATTTGCCGATCTGATCGTGTTGGATCGCAATGTATTCCAGATCCCGACAGAAGATATTGAGAATGTGAAAGTGCTACGCACGGTAATAGGCGGAAAAATCGTTTATTGCGCTGAATAGTAATTAACCCTCTGGTTTAGATAGGAAAATGGTCAAAACAATAGATTAATATATTGATAATAAAGAATAATTCGTAGGGACGGCAATCTGCCGCCCGCATTAACAACGCGGCGACAGATTGTCGCCTCTACGGAACATGACATAATTATTTGAAATTTATTGCAGACAGACGGGGTAGTTAAAAATACCGGTACGGTGTTAACAGAAACAACCCCGCCCGCACTGCGTTACGACATCACCGCAGCAAACGCTTGCGCGACGCGCTCTACATTACGGCTGTTTAATCCGGTTAAACACATACGTCCGTTTCTAACCAGATAAATCGCAAACTCATTTTTCAGGCGATCAACTTGTTCTGGTGTCAAACCGGTATAACTAAACATGCCGGTTTGTTTCACCAGATAACTGGAATCACAATCCGGTAATGCTTGCGCCATCACTTCCACCATCGTCTGACGCATCTGCAAAATGCGGTTACGCATTTCATCTACTTCGGCAAGCCAAGTAGCTTTTAATTGCGGATCAGTCAGCACGGTAGAAACAATCTGTGCGCCGGTTAATGGCGGGCTGGAGTAGTTGCGGCGCACGGTCGCTTTTAATTGCCCCTGAACGCGATTGGCTTCTTCGGCATCATCACAAAATACCGATAATCCGCCGCAGCGTTCGCCATAAATAGAGAAATTCTTTGAATACGAATTGGATAAAAACGCAGGCAAACCAGCGGCAGCAACGGCGCGAATCACATAAGCATCTTCATCAAGACTTTTACTGAATCCTTGATAAGCGATGTCCATAAAGGCGATCAATTCACGTTCTGCCAGCACAGCAATGATTTGATCCCACTGTGCCGGTACTAAATCCGCACCGGTTGGATTATGGCAGCATGGGTGCAGCAGTACGATGCTTTTTGCCGGTAGCGTTTTCAGCGTGGCAAGCATTTGCTCAAATGCCACGCCGCGCGTTTCGCTATCAAAATAAGGATAGCGATTCACTTTCATGCCTGCGCCCTCAAAAATGGCGACATGATTATCCCAAGTCGGGTTGCTCACCCAAACTTCGGAATTCGGGAAATAGGTTTTCAGAAAGTCTGCACCGACTTTCAGCGCGCCAGAACCGCCAAGCGTCTGAATCGTCGCCACACGATTAGCTAACAACGCTGGATGTCCTTCACCAAGTAATAACTGCTGTGTTGCCGTGCGATAAGCAGGCATTCCGTCCATTGGCAGATAGAGCAACGGATCATGATTTGTTTTATACAAGCGCTCTTTTGCCTGTGCCACAGAGTTTAAAACTGGCACTCGCCCCTGTTCGTCATAGTAGAGACCAATGCTTAAATTAACTTTTGATTCGCGGTTATCCTTTGAGAACTCTTCCATTAGCGAAAGAATCGGATCACCAGCATATTTATTCACATGTTGAAACATTCCCTACCTCTAGTGATATTGGCTTTTTGATTTGATGTTTGCACAGTTTAGCGCCCGTCACTTTATTACATAATGGCTATATCCGTCATCTTTCAAGTTGCAAAATACAGGGGCAACCGACAATGATTGCCCTCTGATTGTGAAACTAACTCACTATTTTTGTATCAATTTATGTCAATAATACAGGCGATAACGGGGTGTCCATCAATTAAAACGGGTGCGCCGCCACGGTGAACTTTATACCCTAATCCTTTAATTAATCGCTCTACCGCTAACGGTGAAACCGTAATAATGGTCGTCACTTGAAATTGTTTTAAATAATTAATCGACTCTTCAAGTAATCCTGCGGCGACTACCGATGACAAACTGCCCTTTTGTTTTTCCAGACTTGAAGCGTTTAAGTCCAGCGCGGAGAATCGTGAAATTTCCCAAATCATCGGTGAATGCGGCGGCGGATTACCATTGAGTAACTGCGGAAAAACTTCACTTAAAAGATAAGGTTCGCTGGTAGGTAATAATCGTGAACAGCCAATAATTTCTTTATGGTTATTGCGGGCAATTACATAAATTGTATCTGGCTTATCAAATTGATCCCGTTCAAATCCAATAGGTGTATCTAATTCCCAGCCTAATTTTTCGATAAAAACTTTATAGCGATAAGCAGCAAGCTCATTTTCTAATCCGCAAGGTAAACTCTCTGTCGAACCTGATAAAAATTCCATAATTTGTATTCCTATATTATTAATTACATGAGTGGAAAACCATATTAATAATATTGGAATACCGTTCGTAACCTGTCAGATCTACCAGCTATAAATCAAACTAATTGCGTGATATATTGAAAAATTTTATTTTCCCAGCCAATTTGCGCTATTTTGTTATCCAATTGTTGCTGAATAAATTGCTCTTCATTCAATGCGACTAATGTCTCGCTCAGCTCTCTGACGTGAAAAGCAACGTTGCTAAAGACACCGCCAGTTTTGACATAATGACAATTGGCATTCTCATAGCACAATTCCCAATCCCAACCAATTGATATAATTGGTGATATTTTGCTTACCCATTCGGTATATCCATTGATGACAGTAAGCGTACCGCCTAGTGAATGCTGGCTGGCTGGCTCTTCATAAGCCGCTGAATGCAGATGAACAAACTCAATATTGTCAAAAAAATCCAACTCGACGCTAACCCGAAAATCATCTGTTAACATGACCAACTGTGTTAGCTCTTTGCTATTTCCGTTGTCAGCATCACTATTACTTGACATTCTCTTCTCCATAAGACCAATTTGATGACGTTTTTACTATAAAAAAGTACAAATGTTAATACACGAATTATTTGCATATTAAAATAATAACGTTAGTATACTAATTACTTTCGATAGTAGTTAGCAAACTATAGATAAAGTAAGTTATGATATATAACAGAGCTAACTATCTGACAGACTAAGTAAGTACGCCCGCAACATTATACTTTGTATTGGTTGTAATTAATCTGTCATAGGATATATATAACTGGACGTATTGTAATCAAGGAGAAGGCTTTGAAGATTAATCTATATAGAACAAATGAGAATTTATCTAAAGCCAAAAATATTGATACTTTTTTCACCACGATGCAAAAAGCAGCCAGTGATCTTGGATTTGAATACTGTGCTTATGGCGTGTGTCCCGTCTATTCACCAGAACCCAGCGTACCGCGTGTTATTAACAATTATCCAAAAGAATGGAACTCAACCTACCTTACTAATAATTATTTTGAAATTGATCCTACTGTTCATCATGGTTTACGTTCAACACAAGCATTGTTTTGGGAAGCAAAAGTTTTCAAAGACGCACCGCACTTTTGGGAAGAAGCCAAATCATTCGGTCTCCGCTATGGTCTTTCTCAATCACAGAAAGATGCTTGCGGCAGAATAGGAATGCTGACTTTTGCCAGTGAAAATCAAAACTACACCTCAAAAATGTTACTGCGCCAGGCACCCTCGCTTATCTGGTTGTCTCAAATCGCCCATCATCGTCTAGCTGAATATTTATTGCCGCAGGAATGCAGCGATATTGATTGTCAATTAACTAAGCGGGAACAAGATATTTTACGCTGGACTGCTGAGGGGAAGACATCGAGTGAAATTTCAGCATTAATGTCGATCAGTGACAGAACGGTTAATTTTCACGTGAATAATATTCTGAAAAAATTATCTGTACCGAATAAAACGGCTGCCACAGTAAAAGCAATGGTTCTGAATATGCTTTAATGGATTAAATTTTTAAATATTTTTATTTTAATTATATAGAAATCATAAATATATCGGGCAACCACAAGGATTGCCCTCACAAATCATCAATACCGGTTTTCACCAAAATGACGATTAATATCTGATCAATTAAACATTCTTACGTTCAATCGTCTCATCGCCCCAATACAGAATATCAGCATCAGTTTTACTGAATGCCAGAGGCAGCACGTCATCACAACCTTCGTCCCAAATCTGTTGAGCTTTTATTTCGTCATCTTTTGCTATCTCAAAAATTGCCTGAGCAATTTCGATAGAGGTTTCACGAACTGTTGCCCATTCTTTGATTTTTAAATCATGCATTTCAATATCTCCAAAACGGTTTAATGAAGGTGTGCTTTAAAATAGTATTAGCCTACTCACTAGAGTATTACTCAACCTTGTGATTTTGCACAATAATAAATGATCAGTAAACGTACAATTCGTAAACAGCATCAGTATGAATGGCACTTTCTGCGCGCCAGAAAGCATCAGATCAGAAAATAATGAAAAGTGCTATGCTTCTAACATCAATAATCCGGTATTTTTTTATTCACTAATTTACGGTCAGGATTTACTACTATGAATAATTTCAGTCTTCATCTTGCTACAAAAGTACTCTTTGGTCAGGGACAGATCGCACATCTCGCTTCGGTTATCCCTGCTGATGCCAGAGTTCTGATTACTTACGGCGGCGGCAGTATCAAGCGTAATGGCGTTTTAGATCAGGTTCATAGCGCATTGAAAAACTATACTTTGTTTGAATTTGGCGGCATCGAACCCAATCCGACGTTTGAAACCTTAATGAAAGCCGTTGAAGTCGTTCACAACAATAAAATTAATTTCCTGCTTGCTGTTGGCGGCGGTTCGGTACTTGATGGCACCAAATTTATTGCGGCTGCCGCAGATTATGTCGGTGAAACGTGGGACATCGTCGCCAGCGGCGGCAAAAGCGTGACAAAAGCGCTGCCGATCGGCGCAGTCTTGACTTTGCCAGCTACCGGATCAGAAATGAATGCCGGAGCAGTAATTAGCCGGAAAGAAACCGGTGATAAGCAGGCTTTCCATTCACCATATGTGTTACCGCGTTTCGCTATTCTTGATCCATTAACTACCTATTCACTGCCGCCGCGTCAGGTTGCAAACGGTGTTATCGATGCCTTTGTGCATACAATGGAGCAGTATTTAACTTATCCTGTTGATGCCAAAGTACAAGATCGCTTTGCCGAAGGTATTTTACTCACGCTGATCGAAGAAGGTCCAAAAGCCCTGAAAGAACCGGAAAACTATGCTGTGCGTGCCAATATTATGTGGAGCGCGACAATGGCATTGAATGGTTTGATTGGTGCAGGCGTACCGCAAGACTGGGCCACGCACATGTTAGGGCACGAACTTACCGCGATGCACGGTTTAGATCACGCACAGACATTAGCTATTATTCTGCCTGCTATAATGCGCGCGAAGAAAACGCAAAAATGGGAAAAATTATTACAATACGCCGAACGAGTTTGGGGCATTGATCGTGGAACGGAAGATGAACGTATTGAAGCCGCAATTAAGAAGACCGAACAATTCTTCCAGCAAATGGGCGCACCAACTCGTTTGTCCGATTATCAGCTAGATGGCAGTTCTATTCCGGCGCTGATCAAAAAGCTGGAAGAACACGGCATGACGCATCTGGGTGAACACGGTGATATTACGCTGGAAGAGAGTTTGAAGATTTATCAATCCGCGCGTTAATCATGGTCATGATGATGGTGGTGGTGATATTCATCATCACCATTTTCATGATGATGCTCATGAAAACTGTTATCCGGCACCATAAACAACTTACCATAACGCACACCGCGTTCAGTAATTACCTGCTCTGCCAACTGCTCTACCCGATCTGCTTTACCTTTCAGCATTGAAACTTCCATACAACTACCGTGATCAAGATGCACATGCAAGCTGGCTAAAGAAAGATCATGCTGATCATGGAAAGTACGCGTCAGGCGTTTCGACAACTCGCGCGATTCATGATCATAAACATACACCAATGCCGCGACACAAGACGAATTCCCCTCAATAGCAAAAGCGGAGTTCTGCATACCAGCACGCGCTAAATCACGAATAGCTTCAGAACGATTCTGATAGTTTTTCTCTTTGATAATCTTATCGATCTCTTCCATTAAATCGTCATCAATAGAAATGGTTATTCGCTGCATCACCCGCTCTCCGAAACGTTAAAGTCACTTAAATACTAATAAAAACATAATAACGAGAAAGGCTCGATACGTCGAGGTAACAACATCGCGGAGCAGAGGCGCAGCTTTAATAACAAGATCATTATTAATCAATAAATATTCACCGAATGGTACAAATAAAATTCTTTACTTGTTCAATTAACTCATGTGAATATGAGACCATGATAATTTATATATCATTGATAAACATCACTATAGCAATGTTTATTATCTAACCAAAACGTTTATTATATAACCAATTAAGGGAATAATGCTGTGAGTCCAACCGATTATATTATCCATCTAATTTTAAGCGGTATCCTTATTGTCGGCGTCTATCAGTTCTATTTTTTTACTCAACGTCATACCATCACTAAAGTTCGTGAGTTCCACTCCCCTATAGATGAAAAAATCCCTTTCTGTCCAGCATGGTCATGGATATATAGCTTTCTCTATTATCCGGCGATCCTGTATATCAACTGGATTGTGGAAGACTCACGCCAATTCATCATGATAGTTTTCAGCTATATCGTGCTGTTAGTGATGCAAATGATCTTCTTTATGCTGTTTCCGGTATCAACACCAGCCCACTGGCGCAGCATGAATACTGGCAAAAGCTGGTCTGAAAAATTCCTGCAGTATGTGCAATCATTTGATGATTCATCTAACTGCTTTCCAAGTATGCACGTTTCCGTCGCAACCTTAACGGCACTACTGGCTTACAGTACGCTAGGTCCGTTGGTATTCTTGTTTCCGATACTCATTGCGCTTTCCTGCATGTTTACCAAACAACATTATATTATTGATTTACCGGCAGGCGCTGTATTAGGCTGGGTTGCCTATCTGGTATATGGTGCGATTATCTAATATCTGATGTTATGCTGGCTGCCTCTCGGCAGCCAGTCTCTTTAATTCTTTAGTTTTTCTCCTGTCATATCACCTCAAACATATCATATTGATTAAACTAACCAAGTCAGACTATTCAGTTGATTTGGGTTGGCTGACCGTGAAATTTCGCAAAATTTATGCGGCTTTGATTGCATATCCATGCGGTCAACGTTACCATTGATAAATTCATTACTATTCATTAATAACGCATGAGTATTCATTTAAACGCTATAAATTGTTTCTACGGCAGCCATCAAGCGCTGTTCGATGTAACACTCGATTGTCCAAACGGGGAGACGCTGGTTCTTCTCGGTCCTAGTGGTGCCGGTAAGAGTTCCTTAATTCGGGTATTAAATCTGTTGGAAATGCCGCGTTCCGGTCAGCTTGCCATTGCTGGCAATGAATTTGATTTCAGCCGCCCGCCGTCAGAAAACGCAATCCGTGAGTTACGCCGTAACGTTGGTATGGTATTCCAACAATATAATCTGTGGCCGCACTTAACCGTAATGCAAAACCTGATTGAAGCGCCTTGTCGGGTATTAGGTTTATCAAAAGAAGCGGCTATTGATCGCGCAGAGAAATTACTCGCTCGTCTGCGTTTGCAAGAATTCAGCAGTCGTTTTCCTCTTCATCTTTCCGGCGGTCAGCAACAGCGTGTTGCGATTGCCAGAGCGCTGATGATGGAGCCGCAAATCCTGCTGTTTGATGAACCGACAGCCGCGCTCGATCCTGAAATTACCGCGCAAGTCGTTAATATTATTCGTGAATTATCCGATACCGGTATTACGCAAGTTATCGTCACGCATGAAGTTGATTTTGCGAAGAAAACAGCGAGCCGTGTCGTATATATGGAACAAGGGCGCGTTGTGGAATACGGCGATGCCCAAGCTTTTACCCAACCGCAAACGCCAGAGTTTGCTGGTTATCTGTCCCATTAATTGAGTTGTTTACTAGTTAATATATAGGGAGTTTGACATGAAAAAATTATTACTCGCTACTCTGCTTGCCAGCATGACATTTACCGCAGCAGCCGAAGAAAAAATCAGCTTTGCGACAGAAGCATCATATCCTCCATTTGAATATGTTGATGCCAATAACCAAATTCAGGGCTTTGACATCGATTTGGCAAAAGCGCTGTGTGCGGAAATTAAAGCAGAATGTACCTTCTCTAATCAAAGTTTTGACAGTCTGGTTCCGGGTCTGAAATTCCGTCGTTTTGATGCCGCGATCGCAGCAATGGACGTCACGCCTGAACGTCAGGAGCAAGTTGCCTTTACCAATACCTACTACGATAACTCTGCAACCTTTATTGCCCCTAAAGGTAAAGTAGCAGATATTGCTGCATTGAAAGGTCAGAAAGTCGGTATGCAGAACGGCACAACTCACCAGAAATATCTGCTGGAAAAACACACTGAAATTAAGCCATCCGCTTATGACAGCTACCAAAATGCCATTCTTGATCTGAAAAGCGGTCGTATTAACGCAGTCTTTGGTGACACCGCCGTTGTTGCTGAATGGCTGAAAAAGAACGATGACTTAGCTACCGTTGGCGACAAAATCACTGATGATGCTTACTTCGGTACTGGCTTTGCCATCGCTGTTAATCAGAAGAATACTGAGCTGCGCGATAAACTGAATGCTGCACTGGAAAAAATCAAACAGAACGGCACTTATCAAGCCATCTACAATAAATGGTTCTAAAAAATTTAATCAGCAATGAATGAAATTCTACCTTTAGCAAGCGCCGCCGGAATGACCGTCGGGCTTGCCGTTTGTTCTCTGGTACTTGGCTTAGTTTTAGCCATGTTTTTTGCCGTATGGGAATCATCGCGCCTGAAAGTTTTCAGCTATATCGCCACTGGTATCGTTATGATACTGCGCGGTTTACCGGAAATTTTAGTGGTGCTGTTTATCTATTTTGGTGCCTCACAACTGCTGATGACGTTAGCTGATGGTTTTAGCTTGTTTGGTTTAACCATTCAGCTAGACATCGATAATTTCGATGTCAGTCCATTCTTATGCGGTGTGATTGCCCTTTCTCTGCTGTATGCCGCTTATGGCTCGCAAACATTGCGCGGTGCATTAAAAGCCGTACCGCGCGGGCAATGGGAATCAGGTCAAGCGTTGGGGATCAGCAAATCAGCTATTTTCTTTCGACTGATCATGCCGCAGATGTGGCGTCATGCGTTGCCCGGTTTAGGCAATCAGTGGTTGGTATTATTGAAAGATACCGCGCTGGTATCATTAATCAGCGTCAATGATTTGATGCTGCAAACCAAAAGTATCGCGATTCGGACGCAAGAACCATTTACCTGGTTTGTGATTGCTGCGTTGGTTTATTTAGTCATCACATTAATCAGCCAATATATTCTCTCCCTGATTGAACAGCGGACTACGCGCTTTGAACGGGAGGCGGTGTAATGTTTGAATATTTGCCTGATGTGCTGCAAGGGTTACATACCAGCCTTAGCCTGACGTTTGTTTCCTTAATTGTCGCGCTGTTTTTAGCCTTACTGTTTACCGTCATTTTAATGCTGAAAACACCTATACTGATTTGGCTGGTAAAAGGCTACATTACCTTATTTACTGGCACGCCGTTGCTAGTTCAAATCTTCCTGATTTATTATGGTCCTGGGCAGTTTGAAAGCATCAAAAATTATCCGGTACTGTGGGAACTGTTATCACAACCGTGGCTATGTGCGATGATCGCCTTGTCGCTGAACAGTGCTGCTTACTCTACCCTGCTATTTCACGGCGCAGCACGGGCAATTCCTGCGGGTCAATGGGAATCCTGCGCGGCGTTAGGTATGTCAAAAGCGCAGACCATTGCTATTTTGCTGCCTTATGCTTTTAAACGCGCACTATCATCTTATTCCAACGAAGTGGTTTTGGTATTTAAGAGTACATCTCTGGCTTATACCATTACGCTGATGGAAATCATGGGCTACAGCCAGTTAATGTATGGACGCACTTATGATGTAATGGTTTATGGCGCAGCAGGAATTATTTATCTGTGCGTGAATGGATTACTAACATTGATGATGCGGTTAATTGAGAAAAAGGCGTTAGTGTTTGAGCATCGGTGATTTAACTATCGATGATTGAAATCCAGTTGCAACAAAGCCCGAAATATTTCGGGCTTTGTTGTTTTTAATGACTTAAAGAATCGGCATCAACTGCGGATCACAAAAACGATATTCAAAACCCAATTCGCAGCAAATGCGCTGTCCGCTAATGATTCGTCCGCGAGAATCATTATCCGTCGGCGCAAACTCTGGCGCTGCCAGCCCTAATTTTTTCGCCATTAGCGGATAATAATCGCGCTTGCGCGGGTGAACTGGCGCGCACAAATTGTAGATATATCCGCCCTGCGTTTGAGCCAGTAACAGTTGAATCGCCGCAATCACATCTTCTTGATGAACAAGATTCACGCCGCAATTGCCATCAGGTAATCCTTGTTTACCGGAAAGAAAGCGACCAGGGTGGCGATCGGGACCGATTAAACCGGCAAGACGCAAAATATCCACCTGAATATTCGGTAAATCATGCAACCAGTTTTCCAGCTCCACCAGCACTTTGCCGGAAACCCGTTGCGGAGTACGTGATGAATCTTCGCTTACTTCACCCTCACCTTTGCCATAAACCGACGTTGAGCTGATAAAAATCACGCGAGAAACATGCTGACTCAAAGCGCTATCCACTAAAATTTGTACCGACTGGCGATAAATCTCCGCTTGTTCTGGCTCGCGTCGGGCTGGCAGCGTGATGATCAGCACATCGCAATCAAGCAACTGCTGCCAGTCTTCATCATCACATTCTGGCGTTGGCGTCATCACTAATTGACAGGCATTGACACCAGACATTCTGGCAGCGTCCAGCCCATCTTGCGTAGTTTTACTGCCCGCCACTTGATAACCGCGACTAATCAGCGATAGCGCCAACGGCATTCCGAGCCAACCTAAGCCAACAATAGATACTTTTTTCATATATATCCCATAAAGCTGTTTATCTGGATAACACCGGTAATATGAATAATAATATAAGTCAAATTCCATGCTATTACCTGTTTAATTCGGTAATAAAGCCTGTTCATAAAATATCTTATTCTCCATATCGCTTCATGCCGAATGATTACGCAATAATAATCAAAAAAGAAGTTGCCAATCACGCAAACAATGCGTAATTTATCCGCCAGCGATGCTAATAAATCACCCAATTAAGGCGCAATAAATTATGTTTAACGTTCTGTTTAACCACCATCATCACCATCACCCTGATTAGTCTTCAGGCAGTTGGTGCTGGAAGACAATAAAGATTCTTCCAGTGGCGAACAGAAAGTTAGAGAAAGCCCTCGGAAGAATTCTTCCGAGGGCTTTTTTAATGCCTTCGATTTAATAAAAAATAAACATTAAGTTCAGAGAAAAAAGAAGAGGAATACCATGTTAGATAAAAGTCGTTTACGCATTGCCATGCAGAAGTCAGGTCGTTTAAGTGAAGAGTCACAAAAACTATTCGCAAGCTGCGGCATCAAGATTAACCTGCAACAGCAACGCCTGATTGCTTTCGCAGAAAACATGCCGATTGATATTTTGCGTGTCCGTGATGACGATATTCCGGGCTTAGTGATGGACGGCGTGGTAGATCTCGGCATCATCGGTGAAAACGTGCTGGAAGAGGAGCTGTTAACGCGCCGCGCACAAGGTGAAGATCCGCGTTATATCACTTTGCGCCGTTTAGATTTCGGCGGCTGCCGTCTTTCTATCGCCATGCCACTGGACGCCGAATATAAAGGTCCGCAAAGCCTGCAAAATAGCCGTATCGCCACATCTTATCCTCACCTGTTAAAACGCTATCTCGACGAACAAAAAGTTAATTTTAAATCCTGTCTGCTAAACGGTTCGGTGGAAGTAGCACCGCGTGCGGGTTTAGCTGATGCCATCTGCGATTTAGTTTCTTCCGGTGCTACTCTGGAAGCGAACGGTCTGCGTGAAGTTGATGTGATTTATCGCTCTAAAGCGACACTGATTCAGCGCGACGGTGAAATATCAGAAGATAAGCAAGAGCTGATCAACAAGCTGCTAACTCGTATGCAGGGCGTGATTCAAGCGCGTGAATCCAAATACATCATGCTGCACGCGCCAAGCGATCGCTTAGAGGGCATTATAGCCCTGTTACCGGGCGCTGAACGTCCAACCATTCTGCCGTTAGCCGGTGATAAGAGCCGCGTGGCGATGCACATGGTGAGCAGCGAAACCCTGTTCTGGGAAACGATGGAAAGCCTGAAAGCGCTTGGTGCCAGCTCAATTCTGGTGTTACCAATCGAAAAAATGATGGAGTAATGACAATGCAATTGACTTATTGGGAAAAATGCACCGAAGAACAGCAAGCCGCATTGCTTTCTCGTCCGGCAGTAAATGCTTCTGATCGCATCAGTACCGCGGTAAGCGACATTATCGAGCAAGTGAAATCAGGCGGTGATCGCGCGCTAAAAGAACTCAGCGCTAAATTTGATCGCGTGCAAACGGACTCCATTCGCATCTCCGCCGAAGAAATTGAAGCGGCGTCAGCACGCCTGAATGATGAAATCAAGCAAGCAATGGCGATTGCAGCCCGCAATATTGAGACATTCCACAAAGCACAAGTTCTTCCGGTGGTGGATATTGAAACTCAAGCGGGTGTGCGCTGCCAGCTCGTCACTCGACCAATAAAATCAGTTGGTTTGTATATTCCGGGCGGCACTGCGCCGCTGCCATCAACAGTATTAATGCTCGGTATTCCATCACGTTTAGCCGGTTGCAGTGAAGTCGTACTCTGCTCACCGCCGCCAATTGCTGATGAAATTTTGTATGCCGCTAAACTTTGCGGCATCAAAAATGTATTCCAACTGGGCGGCGCACAAGCGATAGCAGCCATGGCTTTCGGCAGTGAGAGCGTCAGCAAAGTGGATAAAATTTTCGGACCGGGCAATGCCTACGTTACTGAAGCAAAACGTCAGGTCAGTCAGGCAATCGGCGGAGCAGCTATTGATATGCCTGCTGGTCCGTCAGAAGTATTAGTGATCGCCGACAGCGGTTCAACGCCTGCGTTTATCGCTGCTGACTTACTTTCTCAGGCAGAACATGGCACGGATTCTCAAGTGGTTTTACTAACACCTGATGAGGATATTGCCCAAGCTGTTTCTGAAGAGCTAGAGAAACAGCTAGTCACATTGTCACGAGAAACGATCGCACGTCAGGCATTGTCAGAAAGCCGCTTAATCGTCACCCGTGATATAGAACAGTGCATTGAAATCAGCAATCGCTATGGTCCGGAACATTTAATTATCCAGACGCGCCTACCTGAAACATTGGTTGAACACATCACCAGCGCCGGTTCAGTATTTCTCGGTGACTGGTCGCCAGAATCTGCCGGTGATTATGCTTCCGGCACCAATCACGTATTGCCGACCTATGGCTATACTGCGACCAGTTCCAGTTTAGGGCTGGCGGATTTCCAAAAACGTATGACCGTGCAGCAATTATCAGCCAAAGGTTTATTAGCATTAGCGCCAACCATCGAAACACTGGCGCAAGCTGAGCAGCTTACCGCGCACAAGCAAGCCGTTTCTCTACGCGTTGCTAAGCTAAAATTACTGGATTAGGAGGGACAAATGAACATACAAAACCTCGCCCGTGAAAATGTCAGATTGCTGACACCTTATCAGTCGGCACGCCGTATTGGAGGTAATGGCAGCGTTTGGCTGAATGCGAACGAATACCCCGAAGCTACGGCATATCAGTTAACCGAACAAAATCTGAATCGCTATCCAGAATGTCAGCCGGTACAAGTGATTCAGCGCTATGCCGCTTACGCAGGAATTAAACCGGAACAACTGATTGTTAGCCGCGGCGCAGATGAAAGCATCGAGCTGTTAATGCGTGCATTCTGCGAACCAAACAAAGATGCCGTACTTTACTGTCCGCCGACTTACGGCATGTATAGCGTCAGCGCGGAAACATTAGGCATCGAACGCCGTATCGTTAACAGCAAGAAAGACTGGCAGCTTGATTTACCGGCGATCAAAGAGGCACTGAATGGCGTCAAACTGGTTTATGTTTGCAGCCCGAATAACCCGACGGGTAATCTAATCAATCCTGATGATATTCGTGAATTACTGGCAATGACTGCCGGACGCGCGTTAGTCGTGGTCGATGAAGCCTATATTGAGTTTTGCCCCAAAGCGAGCGTGGTTTCTTGGTTGAGCCAGTATCCAAATCTGGTGGTGCTGCGTACTTTGTCAAAAGCCTTTGCTCTTGCCGGTTTACGCTGCGGCTTTGCGCTGGCAAGCGAAGAAATTATCAATTTGTTGCTAAAAGTCATTGCGCCTTATCCGCTGTCTACGCCAGTTGCCGATATTGCCGCGCAAGCGTTGAGTGATCAAGGCATCGCTACCATGCGTCAGCGTGTTATTGAACTGAATGCGCGCCGTGACCAGCTGATCAAAACGTTATCTGCCTGTACTTGTGTCACCGATGTTTATCCCAGCGAGACTAACTATCTACTGTTTAAACTCACCGACTCCGAAGCAGCATTTAAAACGTTGTGGGATCAAGGCATTATTCTTAGAGATCAAAATAAACAGCCTGGATTAAAAGGCTGCTTACGCATCTCTATCGGGACACAAGCCGAATGTGACGCCGTCACTGATGTTTTACAAACCTTTTAAGGATCACAGCCTTCATGAGCCAAAAATATCTTTTTATTGACCGCGACGGCACAATTATTGCCGAACCGCCTGAAGATTTTCAGGTAGACCGACTGGATAAACTCGCCCTTGAACCGCGCGTTATCCCTGCCCTGCTAAAACTACAGGACGCCGGTTTTACGCTGGTGATGATCACCAATCAAGACGGACTCGGCACCAGCAGCTTTCCGCAGGAAGATTTCGATCCGCCGCACAATCTGATGATGCAGATCCTTGAATCACAAGGTATTCATTTTAAAGATGTGCTGATTTGCCCGCATACGCCTGCCGACAACTGCGATTGCCGTAAACCGAAAACCAAACTGGTTACGCCGTATCTGCACCCGACAGTGATGGATTACGAAAATTCATGGGTTATTGGTGACAGAGAAACCGATCTGCAACTGGCTGTAAATATGGGAATTCAAGGCATTCGCTATAATCCTGAAACACTGGGCTGGAACCAGATTGTTGAGCAATTAACCCAATCTGATCGCCACGCACACGTTGTTCGCACCACCAAAGAAACCACTATTGATGTGGAAGTCTGGCTGGATCGTGAAGGCGGCAGCCAAATCAGTACCGGTATTGGTTTCTTTGATCACATGTTGGATCAAATCGCCACACACGGCGGTTTCCGTATGAATATCAACGTCAAAGGCGATCTGTTTATCGACGATCATCACACCATCGAAGATACCGGTCTGGCGCTGGGCGAAGCACTGAAAAAAGCGTTGGGCGATAAACGCGGTATCGGGCGTTTTGGCTTTGTGCTGCCAATGGACGAATGTTTAGCCCGTTGTGCGCTGGATATTTCCGGCCGCCCGTTTTTGGAATATAAAGCGGAATTCAGCCATCAGCGCGTCGGCGATATGAGTACCGAAATGGTAGAACATTTCTTCCATTCACTGGCTTATTCAATGGCAATAACTTTGCACTTAAAAACCAAAGGCAAAAACGATCATCACCGCGTTGAAAGCCTGTTTAAAGTATTTGGTCGAGCACTGCGTCAAGCAATCCAAATCGATGGCAATACGTTGCCAAGCTCCAAAGGAGTGCTGTGATGGAAGTCGTTATTTTAGATACCGGCACAGCGAATCTGGCATCGGTCAGCTATGCAATTAAACGATTGGGATATAACCCCGTTATCAGCCGCGATCCCGATCTGGTTCTGCGCTCCGATAAACTGTTTTTACCGGGTGTTGGCTCGGCATCAGCGGCGATGAAATTATTGCAGCAGCGCGAGCTAATCGACCTGATCAAAGCCTGTACTCAACCGGTGTTAGGTATCTGTCTCGGTATGCAGTTATTGGCAAAAAGCAGCGAAGAAGGCAATGTTAATACGCTGGGCATTATTGATGCACCAATTAAGCAGATGAAAGATCACGGTTTACCATTACCGCACATGGGTTGGAATCAAGTTCAGCCGCTCGTCGGTCATCATCTGTTTCGCGGCATCGAGGACGGTGCTTATTTTTACTTCGTACACGGATACGCCATGCCCGTATGTTCAGCCACTATCGCGCACTCCACCTACGGCGAGCCATTCAGCGCCGCTGTGCAACAAGACAATTTCTACGGCGTTCAGTTTCATCCAGAGCGTTCCGGGCAAGCAGGCGCACAACTGTTGAAAAACTTTCTGGAGATGTAACTGAGATGATTATTCCCGCATTAGACCTGATCGATGGCAGCGTTGTGCGCCTGCATCAGGGCGATTATGGACAGCAGCGCGATTATGGCAGTGATCCCCTGCCTCGCTTGCAACAATATCAGCAACAAGGCGCACAAATTCTGCATTTAGTGGACTTGACTGGCGCGAAAGATCCGCAAGCACGCCAGCTTCCTCTGCTGCGTAAATTATTAGCTGGCGTTTCCGTGCCGGTTCAAATTGGCGGCGGAATCCGTACTGAACAAGACGTTAGCGACCTGCTCGACGCGGGCGCAAGTCGTGTTGTTATCGGCTCTACCGCTGTGCGTCAGCCGGAAATAGTAGAAAAATGGTTTGCACGTTTCGGCGCTGATGCGCTGGTACTCGCCCTTGATGTACGTATTGATGAAACAGGCAAAAAGAATGTAGCGATCAGCGGTTGGCAGGAAAATTCCAGCCAAACACTGGAACAAATCGTTGAGCGCTATCGCCCATACGGTTTAAAACATGTTCTGTGTACCGATATTTCTCGCGACGGTACGCTGGTGGGTTCAAATGTTGGTTTGTACCGCGAAATCACCCAACTTTATCCAGAAATTGCTTTTCAGGCTTCAGGCGGTATCGGCAGTCTGGCGGATATTGCCGCCCTGCGCGGCAGCGGTGTAAAAGGCGTGATTGTTGGTCGCGCCCTGCTGGACGGAAAATTTAATGTAGCGGAGGCAATTTCATGCTGGCAAAACGGATAATTCCTTGTCTTGATGTCCGTGACGGGCAAGTGGTAAAAGGCGTGCAGTTCCGCAATCATGAAATCATCGGTGACATCGTGCCGCTGGCAAAACGTTATGCACAAGAAGGTGCAGACGAGCTGGTTTTTTATGATATTACCGCTTCTTCTGACGGGCGAGTGGTGGATAAAAGCTGGGTAGCCAAAGTTGCCGAAGTGATCGATATTCCATTCTGCGTAGCTGGCGGGATTAAAAGCGTCGAAGATGCAGGGCAAATCCTCTCTTTTGGTGCGGACAAAATCTCCATCAACTCTCCTGCACTGGCGAATCCGTCGCTCATCACACAACTGGCGGATCGCTTTGGTGTACAGTGTGTCGTCGTCGGTATTGATACCTGGTACAACGAGCAGGACGACAACTACCAAGTATATCAATTCACCGGCGATGAAACCCGAACCAAAGCGACAGCGTGGAAAACGTTAGATTGGGTGCAGGAAGTGCAGCGGCGCGGCGCGGGAGAAATCGTCCTGAATATGATGAATCAGGACGGCGTGCGGAACGGCTACGATCTGAAACAACTGAAACAAGTACGCAGCGTGTGCAAAGTTCCGCTTATCGCTTCCGGCGGAGCTGGAACTCTGCAGCACTTCCTTGATGCGTTTAACATTGCTCATGTTGACGGCGCGCTGGCGGCATCAGTCTTTCATAAACAAATTATTAATATCGGCGAACTTAAACGTTATTTAGCCGAAAATCAGGTGGAGATCAGAACATGTTAACCCAACAACTGGACTGGGAAAAAACAGACGGCATGATGCCGGTCATTATTCAGCACGCGGTATCCGGCGAAGTTCTGATGCTAGGCTATATGAATCAGGAAGCGTTACAAGTCACACAGCAAAGCGGCAAAGTGACGTTCTTCTCCCGCACTAAACAGCGTTTATGGACAAAAGGTGAAAGCTCCGGCAATTTCCTGAATGTGGTGAGTATTACTCCTGATTGCGATAAAGATACCCTGCTGATTCTGGCAAATCCGCAAGGTCCAACTTGTCACAACGGCACCAGCAGTTGTTTTGCACCGGCAGAAAGCGATTGGGCATTTTTATATCAGCTAGAACAGTTATTAGCCGCGCGCAAACAAGCCGATCCTGCAACGTCTTACACCGCCAAATTGTATGCCAGCGGCACAAAACGTATCGCGCAGAAAGTTGGTGAAGAAGGCGTAGAAACTGCACTGGCAGCAACGGTTCATGATCGCGAAGAGCTAACTAACGAAGCCTCTGATCTGGTTTATCACTTGTTAGTTCTGCTGCAAGATCAGGATTTGAATTTAAGTGCAGTGATTGATTGTTTGAGAGAAAGGCATAAGTAACAGTCTATAACTTCCCTCTGTCAAAGAGTGGTTGCCGCAAGCAGACGGGGTAGTTTTCTCAATATGTGATGAGAATTTCTACCCCACCCTATGGGCGCACGTCTACTGAAAGGAAATTTTTATCTATACCAGAAAGCAATTTCTCTATGTTTATTATTTCACCAGCCTCATTCAGCAGGACGTGTTGATTATCTTTTGTCCATGCTTCTCGTATACCATTTTTTAGTTCAGTGACTTTACTAAACAACTGCGCCGAGTGATTGACATAGCCAGTCTCATATTGAACAGTCCGCCACCATGGAAACCCAAAACCGCCAACTATATATATTTGATATCCGCTTAAACTGTATTCAGCAATGCCGCCGGAAAAAGATCCCACAAAGTCGAAAATAGCAGGAATGACTTTTTCTCCGTTCATATTGGCAAATCCTATCTTATCGTTTTCAACAAAACGGAATACACCCTCTTCAACGTAATCAGGTCCGTTGTCGTAAATAAAAGGATAGAGCAAAATATTTTCATTGCGATCTATAACAACCCATTTGCCATCCAGGAAAACAAATGCCATGGCATAAAAAATCTTAGTATACACCATGGGATATTTTGCTTTTATCGCTATTTCACCTTGCTGCGTTTTGTAGCCATAAAGTACACAGTCCAAATTTTCATTATATTCGGTGTATGGCCATAAATAATCTTCTGCCATTGACTTCTTTAATAAAGTACAACCTAATAAGCCGATTGTGATTAATAGGATTATAGTTTTTTTCATTAACTGCTTCATTGACTGTTAGTTTTATTTTAAATTTATTAAAAAACAATATATATCAAGTGAAATCATCTACTGCAAAAGTGACAGTTATATTCACTCTGTTATATTCAATTTGTCATCAAGTCATTACTTTTAGTCTGTCTCTGATCTCCATTAAGGCGAAACTCAATAAATAGATGTTTTAAGACTTTCATTTTGAAAAAAATTATACAAATTACCAAAAATAACAAGTTCAAAACATTTGTCACTTCAAACTTTATTCATCAAAATAAGAAAACTGTCTCCCCAATGATTTTGCGTCGGCTGGTGAAGTTGCTAATAACACTTTATTATAAATATCCATATTTTTATCCATACCAGAAAGCAATTTCTCTATTTTATTATTTCACCAGCTTCATTCAACAGGACGTGTTGATTATCTTTTGTCCATGCTTCCCGTATACTATTTTTTAGTTCAGTGACTTTACTAAACAACTGCGCCGAGTGATTGACATAGCCAGTTTCATATCCATCAGTCCACCACCAATGAGAATCAAGATCGTCGACTGCATATTCTTTATGTCCGCCTAAAGTATATTCAGCAATACCATCGGAAAAAGATCCCACAAAGTCAAAAATAGCAGGAATGACTTTTTCTCCGTTCATATTAGCAAATCCCATCTTATCATTTTCAACAAAACGGAATACACCCTCTTCAGCGTAATCGGGTCCGTTGTCAAAAATAAAAGGATAGAGCAAAATATTTTCGTTTTTGTCTATAGCAACCCATTTGTGGTTATCCTGAATAACAAATGCCATGGCATAAAAAATCTTAGTATCCACCATGAGATATTTTGCTTTTATCGCTATTTCGCCTTGCTGCGTTTTGTAACCATAAAGTTCACAATCTAAATTTGCATTATATTCGGTGTATGACCATAAATAATCTTCTGCCATTGACTTCTTTGATAAATTACAACCCAATAAGCCGATCGTGATTAATAGGATGATAGTTCTTTTCATTAACTGCTTCATTGACTGTTAGTTTTATTTTAAATTTATTAAAAATAATATATATCAAGTGAAATCATCTACCGAAAAAGTGACAATTATGTTCACCCTGTTATATTCAATTTGTTATCAAGTCATTACCTTTAGTCTGTCTCTAACCTCCATTAAGGCGAAACCCAATAAGTTAAGCCCTCTCCAACATTTGGGATTTTCAATTTTATCATCGTCAGCCGCCATTCCAACGCCCCAAATTTTGTCTAATGGACTTGCTTCCACTAAAATTTTATTTTCAGTATTCAGCAGAAATGTTTTAATATTTTCATTTTGAGAAAATTTATATAAATTGCCAAGAACAACAATTTCAAAACATTTTTCACTCCAAATTTTTTCATCAAAATGAGAAATTTGTCTTCCTAATGACTTTGCGTCGGCTGGTGAAGTTGCTAATAACACTTTGTTATAAATATCCATATCCCCAAATAATAATGCCTTTTGTGCCATCATCCAGTGTTCGGCAGTATTATATTTCACTTCATCAACAATAAATGGAGCGCTCCACCACTGACTAAAACATGCAGGAGTTAAATCCCCATGTTTACTTTTTTGATGCCCCCAGAAAAACACATAGTTTATACTGCTTTCTTTTTCATAATCTTCAATAAACTGCTTTAAATTATATTTCATTCTTTTATATCTCTAATACAACAGTTTATACTCAAGAGCCTTCGAGTTGCCGGTAGGCGCAAAAGTTTTTCACTTAAATGAGTCACAATCCGTTTAAGTCTTATTTAACTGTACCAATCGCTTTAAACCGCAACAATTTCTCCAGCATAGCGATTTTCTTCATATCCACACCTGCTTGCTGCGCGGTTTGTAATGGTCGGGTGTAGATATAATCAATCTCCATCGGACGGTGATTATCGTAATCCAGTTTCATACTTGGCGAGTACGGTGTCATCTTTTTGGTCATCTCCAGCATTGCCTGAATAAACGATTCTTCAATCGGATATTTTATTCCGCAGGCATTTGCGCCGGTCATCACTTCTTTCATTAAATCATACATAAGCTGATAAGTATCGGGATTATCCACCAGTTGCTTGGTGGTGGTATCCAACACAACCGTTGAGCCATTAAACGGCACATTCCAGACTAACTTTTTCCAGCGAGCGGAGGCTAAATCCGGCGCGTGCTCGACCTCTAAACCTGCTTGTCTCATATCCTCCGCAACACGTGCAACAATTGGTTCAGCGAGTTGATTGTAAGCCGCTAATGTCAGTTTGCCGTAATCCAGATGCGTAATATGCCCGTCACTGGATTTTTGCGAGCAGATAAAAGCCAGTCCCGCAGCCAGATTCAACGATGGAAACTCTTTTAATAAATCCTCTTCCAGCCCGAATCCATTTTGGATCAGGATCACTAAAGTTTCTGGCTTTAATAATGGCGGTAGTAGTGTTTTTAACAGATGATTATTTGTGGTTTTCAGACCAACCAGAATGACATCACAAGGCGGCATATCTTGTGTACTGTGAAACGCGGAAACTTGCGGTAGATGAAAATCCCCTAATGGTGAATCGATTTGCAAGCCATGCTGAACAACATGCTCATAATCTGAATGAAACAGAAAATCGACCTGCTTCCCTGCTTTAGCGAGAAACCCGCCATAAAAACCGCCGATCCCGCCGGAACCGATCACGGCATAGTGTAATTTATTCATAGCGTGAGCCTAAAATTCCATACTGGTTGTTTTTAATATATTTCCATTAAACTCATATAGATATTTAAACAACGTAATAACTAATAATAAGAACCACCATTTTATTATTAATATGAAAATGGCGGCTCTTAAATTCATGTTATTTATTCATAACACGCTCAATTGCAGTGCTATACACCGGATTATCTTTTTCCGCTTTTGCTAATTGATAATAGCGTAAAGCATCACTGAATTGCCCTGCTTCTTCGTAAATTCGGGCAATATTGTAATTAGCACCCGCACGAATTGTTGCAGCCTTTGAACCTGATGCCAATGCAATAGCTTTTCTATCTGCCCAAATTGCTTCTGCCGTTCTTCCTGCTTTTTGGTATACCAAACCTAAGTTACCATAAGATTTGCCATTTTCTGGATCTATACCAATAGCCTGATTAAACAATGAAATTGCTAAATCTAATTGTTTATCTTGATATGCTTTTTCACCTTGTAAGTTCAGCTTTTTAACTTGCTCAATGTCACTGGTGCTTAATGTTACCTGCGCGGTAGAGATCGTATTATTGAGCAATGGGCTAAGTTTCTGATCAATAGCAGCCGCTTCAATTGTTTCTCCAGAGAATTTATTGATGTCTTCAATCTCTCCTGTTTTACTTATGCGGAAAACCGTCCATAAATTTCCAGTTTTATCCGTTGGTACATAGAAAGTTCTAACTAATGATTCCCCAACATAAACAAACACTTTAGCATTACTTTTTGAAAGATTAGTGGTATTTGGGGTAGATGAATCAGTAAAATCGTGAACAGCATAGACATAATCTTGCCCATATACTTTTTTACTTAACGTCACTGTTTCAGGACCAAAACTATCTGTATCATCTACGTCTAACTCTCCGTTCTCACCAACTTTATTGTTGAAATACAGGTGATTATCGGCATAAACCATATGTGAATCAAGATCGCTTGGTGACTCGCCCCATGTCAATACAACGCGGATACTATCTAATCCTTTCATGACAGGACTCAGCGCGTAACTCATCTCATTACAAGGGCATTTAACAACTAACGTTGAATAACCTTCTTTTTTAATTATCAGCAAATTATCAACATTATCAGCCGTTGTACTTTGTATTTGTACATGACCATTTTGATCCGTTTGCCCTGTTAAGGTCTGCCCGCCATTATGCTGTAGCAAAACATCAGCATTCGATATTTTCTGATCTTTCACCGTTGCACTAAGCACATCTACATTGACCGTCTGTGCATGAACCGCCGAAAGAGAAAAGCCCAGCAACGAGATAAGACTGACTTTAATAATTCCTTTCATATAAATACCATCGCCGTAAACAAAAAATAGTTCTACATAATAAATGATAAAAATAATATTAAAAATAGGTGGTTACATAAATTTATATGTGTTTATGTGTGTAACAAAATAGCAAAGCCAGAGATTATCCCATATTATGAATCCAGATACAGATTAGTGACCAGCGTTATCACAGCTTTAATATAAAAGGAACATTATGCCTCCCTATCGTTACCGTATCACCGTAGATTCTCTTGATGATCAACAAGACGCATCTGAGTTACCGGAGTCACTTCAATTTGAATTTGAGCACAATGAAAACATCTTTACCATCGTAGAACGTTTGCGCACACATGAGAACATCAGTGAAGATGAAGCTGCTACATTCGGTGTAGGGCTAAAACTCTTCGGTTCTGTACTACGAACGCATAGAAACGATCCCATCGGAGAATCATTATGGCCGCATTTTTTAGAGTTCATGAAAACCTTAAAACAAGGTGTACGCAAATCATGAGTTATTTTTGATTTATAGCTACTTTGTTTCACTAATGTTTCCACCTACTAGAAACGCGCCAAGAAATAACATGCCATACCTAACTGGCATGATCTAAGTCGCTCTCATTTGGAAACTTCAGAGTAAATGATTGGTTGTAACTGATTGATTTAGATGGTGCCGATAATAGGAGTCGAACCTACGACCTTCGCATTACGAATTAGTAGAATCACTTTTAACTAACTGTTTTACATGTACATTGCCGCATTCACACAACACAACTTCATGGCACACGATGTAACATGGGGTATGGCGATTTACTGTGTATGACACAAATCTGGCACATCACCACAGTGGCTTCATACAGCTGGAGGCGTAGGCCAGATGATGTTTGGCGCAGTGGACGTATCAACAGCTTTCACTGCCTTGATGTAATTCACCCACGTAATCAGGCTTGCCTTATCTTCGTCGCTGATGATGCCCAGTTGCAGTTCGGTTTGCCAGAAACTAATTGTTTCCTGCGCCTCCAACAGTAGCTTGGCTTTTTGCTGGTCAGCAGCTTCAACATCCGCAGCATGCTGCGCATCAGTATCCGTCACCCACTTTTGCCCATCCCACTTTTGCCCATCCCACTTTTGGTACGGACCTGAAGGGGCTGCTGTGGTGTAACCATCCTTGATTTTCCCGATGTAGTCGACCACGTAAGGCATGCCGTCAATAGTTGAATAAACGGTGTCCCCCCGATGGTCTTCTTCCTGAAGCCAACCAGGATCGTTAAACACAGCCACATACCCCTCCATAACTCCTACAGGTTCAACATCAGTTGAATGCCCTGGCATACTGACACCCAGATTGATGTATTCGTCGGACCATCCCATATATTCAAAAGTCACCGCATCATAGTAATAGCAGCGAATTTCACCCGGTTCTGTTGCCAGTCCATTTTCATCGAAAACAGGTTTCATTATTTAGCCCTTACCAAAAAGTTAAATGCAATGTTGCGAGGGCGAGTTTCGCTACCGCCAGTGTTTCCCATTGCTGCTACGGAACCTCCTCCAGGCTGGTTTAAACCGGAAGAATAGATACCCGTAACATTGCTGGCGCTACCGATACTGATATTTGAACCCGAGGATCCATTGTTGAAATACAGTGTGTGTGCGTGCGATTTAAAATCGTCACTTTGAGCACTAAGTAGCGAACGGCCACTATCAACCCCACGGCCGTCGTCCCAGATACGTAAGAATTCCCCTCGCGTCTCAGTTAATTTCAGTCCGGGAAACACCAGGGCCAGCTTAGGGTAAGTGGTGGCCGAGAACGTCGCTCCGTTGAACTTCAGGAACACCATATCTACCCATTCATCCATAACAGTATTTGGCATCGCGGAGGACGGCCAGAAGAATGGAATACCGATAGCTGGCGCGCCAGCCCCTAAACGAAGGTTTGTGGTAAGCGCATTCGTGAATTTTGTCACCAGCCCGTTAACGTCTGCATTGTCCAGGGCATCCACGCCGGAATTCGCAATGAACTGGCCGATAAGCGCCGCAATGGTGGTAGCCTGGCGGATAGCTTTGTTTACCTGCGCACTGGATGCCTTACCGGACGAGAACCCGGCCAGAAGTGCTGGGAGTGCTTCCCAGTCAGCCTGTGACATGACGTTAGCGTTCGGATCAAGTGCGAACGCTTTAAAGTTATTTGTTGCCATCAGAGTAATACTCCCCATGCTCCTACATCGAACCCGCCGATGTATTCGTTATCCATATCAAACCCAAAAAATTTCGTTCCCTCGGAAGGTGTTTCTACCGAAGGAGTTTCGACGTCACCGGCCCAAACGCCAGCAGCTTTAACGGTGAGATAACCCTGTTTGATAGCGGCGATCAGTTCGAGAGACACGTCCGAAATATCAGTCTCAGGAAATACCCAGACCGAAATCGTCATGTCCTGATTGTCGACAATCTGCATCTTCAGGCCAGAACCTGCCGTTGCAGCGTCAAGGATGGGTGGCAGTGAGTCGTTCCGGCCGTCCCAGTTATTGATCGCTATTTTCGCTTTCAGAATGATGCGGTAGGTTTCATCGCTCAGCGTCGTATAGCCCGAATCCGGATCATACGGCCCCTGCCAGACACCCTGGTCATACCCAAGCCCGTCCGTGTCCCAGCTGAAATAAACGCCGGTGATCGGCTGACTGACTATGCGGCTTCGCCCAATCCAGAGCCCGAGCGCATCGATCTGGATACCGACAGCCGTATCGATATCAAACGCGCTGATCAGTCCCCTTGTTGCTGCCGTGATATCAATCAGCGGACGGGTGCTCAGATCGATGTGGTCAAAATACCTGGGCTTCGTGGCGTGGTAGTTGGTGATCAGGTCCGTGTACTTGCTCATGACGTCACCGTTAGCGCAATATTTTCAGGCTTGCAGGACGCTGACTCGTTGTAGGCGATGTTGATGTTCGCCGCCGCGACCGTCCCGGCTGATTTTCCGATAAGCAGTTCCTGAATATCGTAAAAACGCGCGCTGCCGCCACTCACTACGCCGAGGTTGGCAGGGGAGTAAATTCGGCTCAACAGCACCGAGTCGCCGATCGTCAGACCATTGATGTAATCCGCGACAGCCTGCTGAATCTGTACACCGATTTGCGACGTATAGCCCGTGAAGGCTTTCAGCGTGATATGCCCGTAAATCGGGACATCAGTCGACCGCGAGAAACTGATCACATGTGGGTTGCCGTAAGTGTCCGGCACAGTGACGGAGGTCGTCCCATAGGTCGCGGTTCCCTGCCCTTTGTTCCCCCTGATTGTCTGGGCAATGTCTGTCACATCGCCACCGTCAACAATGGCAGAGATAGAGTGTGCCGGCAGCCCGTTGCCGTCAGTTGCGCCGGTATCATTCTCATAGAGCTTGTGACGTGTCACGCCATCTACATTGGCGATCGCACCGTCGACACCTTCAAACGGAGTGATTGATGGCAACGCGACGCTCTGCCCCTGCCGGATGCGCAGCTCTGCGTCGGTTTCTGCTGGTGCGCCGACGGTAGCCGCCGCCGGGTTGGTAACTGACGTCCAGCCACGGGTCGGCGTGTTAATGGTGCCGACTGTTCCGGCCAGCGCCGCAACCGCTCCACTGTTTGAACAGGTCGCCGTTGTCGTGACGGTACCATCCACGCCAATAACTACCGAAGCAGGAAGACGCCAGATCACGTTATTGGTGTCTTTTACGGTACCGTTTGTGATGCTTGTCCCTGCGGTACCGGCGATCAGCAGATCTACAGTGGAATTCGTTGCGCCCTTGCGCGCGATACCGTTAATTTTCACATTACTGGTCAGCGCCGCGCCGTACCCAGTGGCCGGTGAAAAGCAGTTGTAGACGGTAATCGCTGTGTTGTTGGCGTCGTGGATAGCGAGCGCCACCAGTGCCACCATTTGACCGTCTTTGCTGTCCGGTTCCAGATAAGCATCACTGCCATAAATCTGCTGGAAATAACTCGTCATGGTATCGAGTATCGTCTGGTAATCAGGCGCACTGATCCCCTCAGCGGTTACCGTTGCCGATAAGCCGAGTGTGTCCAAATTGAGGGTCATTTATGCCTCGCTGGTTACTGTCGTTGTTCCGTAGATGGTGTCTATTTCAGAGAAGAACTGGACGCGGCGCGTCGTGGTGTTCACTGTCGTGTTAAAGGAGAGGATGGACTTCACGCCCCGCGTTTCGAGGATGCGCTTCCGGATCGCCAGGTTGTAGGTTTCCGGCTTCTGCTTGCCGAGCACGGACTGAATCCACGGCGTCCCCTCGGTGGTATCGAGGAACCATTGCCCGTACCATAATTCAAATCGAGTTTTTACCGCCTGGGCCACAGCCTCTGGCGAGTTAATCAGCCAGGTATCATCGCCGCTGCCAAAGGTGTAATCACCGTCGGCATCTTCGCGTCTGTATCGCATCAGTTCACCCCGCCAGAATTGCCGCTTCCCGTCTGAACGCCTTTGTGGGTATGCGTGTCGTCAATGGATTTACCGTTCGATTTGAGTGTTCCGAAGAATTCAATCGCACCAGTAATTTTCGCCGCTGTGCCGCTGGCGAGACTGCCGACCATCCCACCCATCCAGGTGAGCAGCCCGGTAATCGTGACCTTCTCCGAAAACGTCGATTCGGGGGCGATAACATCGAGACCGCCAGGAGCAACGATCTTAATTTTCTGCGTGGTGGGATTGAGCTCGAAATAGGTGCTCCCGTCGTCGCTGCGCAGCTGCGTGGCCCCGGTACTGATACCGCCGATTTTCTGCGCCTGAGACTGCGGCCCGACGATGCAGAACGCATCCGATAAATCATGCACTCTGTCGTCTACCGGTTCCTGCACGCCGCCACTCTGCCACCAGAAATCAATGCAGCGATCGGCAAATATCACCAAGCATTCATCACCGGCTTTCACCGGAAAAGTGAGAGTGCAGCCGCCGCCGCGTGGAAACACCACCGGCACATCCACCAGCAGCGGATAATTATTCGTGATGTGCTTCCCGTCGTTATCGGTTTCAACCGAACGAATAGCAGGCTGGACAACCGCCGTAACCGCGCCGGGGTCGAACGACTGAACGATGCCAGGCAAAGCGACGCGGATCTGGTTCTTTGTGGTTTCCCGCTCAGATTTGAATGTTTCGGCAAGGTCGCCGCTGCGGGTCTGGTCAGATACTGCCATTTGATAGGCTCCAGAAAGCAAAAACCCGCCGGGTGGCGGGTTAGTTGAATGTTTTATAGGTCACGGTTCGGTTTTTGTCTCCTACCGTCCCGTAGCACTCTATTGTATGAGTGATTCGACTATTGAAGGCGTTCATTCCAGAAAAATGCAGGGTAAAGTAATAAACTTGCTTTCCATTTTTCTCGTCGATCCCGCTTTCAGTCTGTTCGGTTTCGAATGTGTCCGGCAACGATAAAGAAGATCGGGCGATATCCTTACAGGTAAATATCACTTCATTCTTTAAAAGATCGGCCTCTGACAAAGGAGGAGCACTACTTGATTGTTGCGCTGCAGCTTGTTCAGGGGCTTCGATGTTACTGGACACTTTATCAGTTTCATTGTTTTTATGGCTTCCAATTAAATAACCTACAACAATAACAACTAATAAAACTATTTTCTTTATCCTGCTGACCGCCATAAATAAAGTCCATTAACTAATTTAATCAGAAACTTTTTTGCATGGGAAAGAGCCGATAACTTTCGGCGCGTCCATGCTGTTCTGCAGCAGTTGGACGTTCAAGAAACGCGTTTCGGTACCCGGACGGCGAATATATTCAAAGCCGTAATTGTTGCCATCTTTGGCTGGCATAAGCCCCATGTCTGCCTTCATTCCATTACCGTTACCAAGAGTTTTAATTTTCTGAGAGGTAACCGTTTCACCATTAATTCTGAACAATGAATCAGGAACTAACTCCAATTTGTAGCCACCACATTGCAGCGTGATGCCGCCGGGGTTTGCAGCAAACGTTAACCCTGGCAGGAAACTGAACGCGATAACAATCCACTTTTTCATTCTTACCCTTCCCGCTGTAAAGATGACGCCGACCGAAGATCCGCTGCACCACGCGCTTCGCACATCATATCCATGTACCACGCCTGGCCCCTTGTGTCGCCAGTGTACATAATCCCGCGCACAATATAAACGCCATCCGTTGCGATGCTGGCAGGCTGCGCCGTGGTGCCGCTGAGGGAGATATTGCCGTCGGTGTTCTGGTCTGTGATCTGCCCACCGGCCATCGCGATATCGTTGTTCGACAGCGCCGTGCGGAATACCGAAGCCTGATCCAGCTGAATGAGCCCGTTAACCCGGATGTTTGGGTTAATCAGCGCGCGGACGTTTACGCCGTTGCCGATAGTCTGCTGCGGCATGCCAATAAGCCCGGTGGCGCTGTTGAGCACAATCGCGTCGTGAACATATTCGTTATTCGCCACCATCTGGCGCTGACCGTCCACGAACTGCCATGTTGCGCCACATTGCCCGGCCACGTTATCCATAAGATGCCGCGTCATGCCGAACAGCACTCGGCCCCTGGGGAAAACGGTAGCAGGCATTTCAGGCGTCAGACCTTCGGTCGCGCCTTTGGCCTCAAAGTCTTTCATCAGCGCACGGTTCACGTCAGCTACCGTATAACCTGCTGCCAGCGTCTGTGAAGTTATGCTGGTGGCAAATGCCAGATCCGCATCTGCCGCCTGAATCAGGACATATGAGTCGATAGGGCTGTCCTTGCCAGTGACCGAGTAGCGGATCTCTCCGCTGAAAATCAGCCCGTAGTTGCGACCATCACTCTGGCCTACGTCCGCCGCATCGACTTCCCGCATGGTCCCGACGTCGCTGGCCGACACCTCCGGCGCGATACCGTCATAGCCAGCAATCAGCCGCACTTTGGAAAACTCCTGCCCGGTGATGCGATTCACCGTATCGGCTGACAGGTTATAGATTTTGAACGTTCCCACGCGGGACGCGCTGCTGATGTTGAACCAGTCGATCGTGAAGGTCACTTTAAAATCGCTGAGCTCAATCCCCTGCCCGTTCTCATCCACGAGCTGCAGCTCGAAATGTCTCATCCAGTTCTGTGACATGGTTACTCCGTTGATACCAGTAAATGACTGCGGCCGCCCAGATCGGTTTTCGTCGGATAATCCTGCGTACTGTCGTCACAGGCCACCACCAGCTTAAATCCCAGTCCCATGTAAGCGTACTGCGCCAGCAGATCAGCGCCGGTGACAAGGGGGATGCCGGAGATTACCGGCTCCCCTCTGTCGTTCTGCAGGTCCATAATCCAGTACAGATCGCGCCAGGTGATGCTAATCCGCCAGGTTGTCCCCGCCAGTATTATGCTGAATTGCTGGTTATCCGCCGTCAGCGGGATTTCCTGAATTGCCATTAGCCGAGCCCCAGTAATGACGCCGCATTACCCGTGATGCTTTGCAGCAGCGAGGTATTTGGCGGCTTTGTGGTTTTGTTGCCGGTGTTCAGTACCGCCGACGTGCTGGCCCCGTCCTGCATGTTGGTTTTATCCGCGACGGTGATTTGCTGCGTTTGCGAGATGAGAACCTCCCTCAGGGTGAGAACAGCAGACAGGACATTTTCAGTCGTCTTGTCTGTCGTCACTTCCAGCGCGCGGATCAGCATGTTGCTGTAAAGCCGTTTGCCGGTCACCACATCGAAAGGAATACGGCTCGCCTGCAGATCCAGAATTTCCTGATATGTCTGCTGAGGACTCAGGCCAAGTAAGCTGGTGGCCGTCAGATTGCTGGCAAAATCCAGCAACGATCCGCCACCAGCGAAACCGACCTCCATCACCACTTCAGACGGCTTTTTATAGGCGTGGTCAGCGATGGCGGCCCCAACTTCGACGGGATGCTCGGTTATCTCCAGCGTATCGCTGTGCTTTTCAGACACAACAACGCTCGGAACTATCATCCCAATTTTCCGCGTTTGCTGCTGAAAGAGCGTAGAGAGAATATCCATTAGCCCACCTTAGTTTGATTGCCGCGCATGACCTGAGCATTTGCTGATTGCTGTCGACGCTCAACTTCCGTTCCGACCGAACGCGGATCACCACCACCGTAAATGTGATAGGTATTTTTTTGATCTACCTGAACCCCGTTGCCGGGCATGTTGCTCATCACTTTCGGGATGTAGTTGCGGGTTTCCTGCGGCATCAGGGCCATGCCATGCTTCTGCACGTTCCCGATCCCCCAGTTGTAAGACGCGAGCGCCTTGCTCAGGTCTCCACCGTTCGCCTGCAGTAACCGGGAAAGATATTTTGCAGCCGCCTGCGCCGCCTTCTCCGGGTCGAAAACATCATTCCCGCGCAGCCCCATGTCACGCGCTGTTCCGTCCATAAACTGAAACAGACCTTTCGCTCCAGCGCCGGACACCGCAAACTGATTGCCCCCAGACTCCGTAATCGCAACGCTTTTCAGCAGTCCTTCCGGAAGCCGGTATAGCTGCTCCAGATTGGTAAGCATCGGCTGCATCCAGCCCAGCAATTCAGATCCTGCTTTCGTTGGCTGAGGTCGCTTCACTGACTGGCCGTACTGGTCTGGTTCATCATCGCCAAACCAGCCGCGCACAGTGCGCCCCACGCTGCGAGGATCAAACCCAAGCGTGTTTTTCATCCATTCTGCGGTACTGTTCGCGCTGTCGGTCACCATCGGCATGGCACTCGGGTTACCGCTGCCCTGATTCAGGAGCTGCTTACCAATGCTGGCCGCTTCGGACCACCGCCCATCTTTGATAGCATTCAGCAGATCCGCAATCATGTTCAGCATCTTGCTGAACTCGCCCATCTGCGAAATAAAATTGCTAAAATCCCACTTCAGGGACCATGATTTCGGGTCAATGTTGAGCAGCTTCGCCAGCGCTTTCGTCAGGTCGATGACGGTAGTCTGCAGGTCGTGTGTCATCTTCAGCGCAGCGTCGACCTCTGGCTTCCATTTCCCCCAATCAATCAGGCTCTGACCGCCTTCCTTCCATGTTTTATAGTCTTCCCACAGCAGCGCGATACCAGTAGCCAGTGCTGTGATCAGGCCAATCGGAGACATCCAGAACGTACTATTCAGGATGCGCAGCGCAATCGTCAGCGCGCCGAACAACGAGATCAGTTCCCGCGTTTGCTTATCCAGCGATTTCCACCAGGTGATAAGGTCTGATGTTCCGTCAAGGAGACGGAAGAACAGTCGCCCGATAATGTCCCCGAGCGCCAGAATGCCCTTTATGGCTTTCGTCAGGGTCTGCTCGATGCGCGGAAAGTTGTCTAGGATATGGCGGCGCAGTGTGTCCAGCGAACCCGCCAGGCCACCAGCAAGGTTAGAGCCGATTTTGTCACGGGCCATGCCTGCCATCGCGCCGAACTCGCGCAGAGAGGTCATGAATTTGTTGGAGCTTCTGGCCGCCTCGTCAGCATTGAAGCCGATCGCCTTCGCCATCGCGCTGTACTGCCCGGAGAAACCACCCACGCCCCGGCGCATCGCCATCAGGGTATTTTCATCAATGCCCAGCATCTGCGCATACTGGTTGGCTTTGTAATACGGCATGCTGCTGAGCTTCTGGCCGACACCCGTAAAAATGGCGGCCATGTCTCGCATATTCCCGCTGGCATCACGGGTCTGTACGCCAAGGCGGTTCAGGAAACCTTCCGCGCCGGGATTGTTACGCACAAATCGTGAGAGGCTTTCCAGTGAACCGCGCGCTGCGTCCACGCTGCCGCCCATCTGCGAAACCGCATAGCCAATCGACTGGATGCCCTGAACCGTCGCGCCGGTGCGCTGTGATGCCCAGTAGAGGTTATCCAGACCTGAAGCTATTTTGACGGTGAAGGCCACCACGGTTAGCGCCGCACCTTCGACGGCGATCCCCATTTTTATGGCATTTGCGGTCGTGCCTTTCAGGACTGAATCGAACTTATTTGCGCCTGCCTCGTCGATATCGAAACCGAGGGAGACGAGAAACTCTTTAATAGTCTCAGCGTTCATTGTCCTCTCTCCATTTATCGATACGGCGCTGGTTGTCAGCCTTAACGGCCAGATGGTCATTCATCAGCGCGATATCGCACAGATCTACAGATCCATCCTTCAGCGCGTAATAAGGGATTAACCCGGCGTCAACCGGGTCAAGGAGATAAGACAGCCCGTCAGGCAGGCTGTTGAGGGTCAGCCCTGAGGCAGGTCCGCCGTCTCTTTGGTAGGGATCACGGGCAAAAAATTTCCCAGCGAATCGGCGACCACCCGCGCCACCAACTGCAGCATGACGAGCAGATCGATATCGTCGAACATCAACTGCCCGCTGTTAAACACCGGTGTCCATCCGTTCATATGATTACGTGACACCACGGCCAGGCAAGGATGAATAATCGCGTTGGTGTCTTCCTCGGTCAGTGAGGACAACTCGTCAGCGATTCGCGGCAGCAGGGTTTCGAACACCGGCTTTAACTTATCGAAATCAACCTTGTCGATTTTGCCGTCAGCTGGCAGAAGGGAGCGAATGCTCCCGAAATCTGACATCATTCCCGCCAGCACCGGCAGCAGTTTGCGGGTCACTTTCAGCTGGTCAAAAACGCTGAGTTTTGCCACGCGGTAATCGTGGCCCTTGATTGAACATTCCATCCGTTAAAACTCCCCGAGAACCTGGTCGATCTTGCCGCCGTCAAATACCCACGGCATCGTGTTGCCTGCTTTTGCGTTGGCGTTATCCGGCTGCTTCTGGAATGCCACGCTGCGTGCCGTGATGATGTCCCCGCTCACCTTATTTCGGATCACGATGACGTTGTTCCCCCAGGTACCGGAGGACTGACTCTGGGCGTTATACGCCAGCGACAGTTTTTTGTTCGTCGGTGAGGTTTTCAACAGATTGACGGTGATCGTTCCGCTTTTGTCAGCATGCAGGCTGTGCATCACTTCACCGTCAGCGCCAATGGTCATGGTGTTTTTAGGGCCGCCCATTGCGACGGTGATCCCTTCCTCTGAGCTGGCAGAGCCATAACCCAGATCAATCTCTCCGGTCGGGCCAGAAAGGGACGCCGTGACGTCCATAAAAGAATAAGTAGCCATTCATTTTCCCCTTAGCGAACGACGTTGATCTGCACATCAGCGAAATGCACCGCACCCGCCAGCTTACAGGCCACCTGAATCACCGGTGCCTTACGCGCTTCGCGGTCAGCCTGCGCCTGTTCGGAAATAGGCTGCGCGTACACGTAATACCCTTTTGTCAGCGTGTCGCCAGAATCCATCTGCCCAATCGGGCCACCGCTCCAGACGCCAGCCGCCACCAGTCCGTTCGTGACAGACTGATCCATCGACTGCTCAACGTTGGACAGGAGGCGCGTAACACCCGCATCTGTCTGCGGGACTTTGGTTGTGCTGGTGTAGAGCAGGTTATACAGGTTGGTCTGTACGTAGTTCTGCAGCCAGTCGAGCCCGTGGCGCTCATCGAAGAAGTCGCCGCTGGACATGACGCCCTGCTGCAGGATTGCGGTATCGTTCTGGTAATAAACGAACACGTTGCAGTTTTTGGTATCCAGCGCCGCCGCCTGATTCGTCGTCAGGGTTTCATACGTGATCCCCGGCTCCTGTTTGAATTTCAGGGTAATGGTGGTGTTGCTGCCGTTGAAATTCACGGTAAACGCGCGGCCAAACGCTGACAGCGCGGCGTATTTGTTGCTGGTGGAATACTGCACGAACGTGCGCCCGTACTTTGCCGCCTTGAGTTTAGAGGCCAGATCGGTTGTCGACGTCGTGCTAATCGTTTCCGGATCGTCAGTAGTGATCGCCAGAATGCGGCTGAGGCTGGAGGCCTCAATAGCAGCGGCCACGCTCAGCCAGTCGGCATCGTCGATATCCTCATCATCCGCCACGGCCAGACCGTACCAGTTCGTGTAATTCAGCACGGCGTTCACAGCCTGCAGCAGGGTTTCCGTTGAACCGCTCTCTGCCGATACCAGCGTTTTCGCCCAGCGGCCCACATACACCTGTTGCGGTTTGGGCGACTGTGAGAAATAAACGGTAGCAGCGTCGTATTCCGGGCTATCCACGCCGAAATCAGAGCCGATATCTTCAGGGGATGAGTAAAGGCGAATGCGTTCCGTTACCGGAATAACCGTTGAGCTCCCGAGAATGAGCAGTGAGCCAAAGTTTCGACCAGTAGCCGCACGCGGCCCAATGATCACGTCGACATTAACGACGTTAGATACAGGTAATCCCTGCGGCATAATTTAGTCTCCGAAAAATGAAACGGGCGCATCTTCCAGCGTCCTGACGTTGTAGGTGCGAGTGTTCTTGCGGGACAACGTGATGGTGAGGTCGTACCGCCTTACCCACTGGTTGTTGATGAGTTCGGGCAGGTTGTAGATGGTCCCGGCGTCCACCAGCGAGAGGCCGGACAGATTCAGTTCGGCGTTGTTTTGCTCGACGAAGATCCCCGACCGGAATGTTGATGCGGTGCTGGAGCCCAGAGGGCCATAGAAGCAACAAATCACCGTGACCTGTTCCCAGGTCCACTGCTCTGATTGTTCATCCGAAACCTGAACATCAGACTGGCTTAACGGCTGTGGGACGGTGGTTATACCGAAACCGCACCAGGTGACTCCGTTCTTCGGGATAAGCGGCTGAGGGTCGGTCCAGCGAGAGAAAACAACTTTCGCTGGCAACCCCGACACGCCACGAATCCACCGGCTTATTTCTCGCTCCAGTTCTTCGTCATACTTTGGGCCTTCCCCGACGGGTGTCAGGTAGCCGCGCGCGGTGCTGTCGTTACTCAACTGGCGTCCCTCCGTCGAAATCCATTAGCTCACAATGGGCCTGCACAAAACCGGCACCGTAGCGGGTGTACGGGTCAACGAACGTCACGCGATATTCGCGGCCGCAATACGTCACCACATCAGCATCCAGTCGGGGGCTGGTGTCCGTTTCTGGCTGTCCCTGCGTCAGCCGGAACTGCGTCACAATCAGGATCGCCCCGTTGATGTTCTGGCCGGCTGCCATGCGTTTGGCTTCGAGAGCGCGGTCTACGGTCACCACCCCGATAAACGGGATATCCTGCGGGGTGTTGGTCGGGAAGTTATCGCCGTCGACTGTTTGTATTTGCCGGTGACAAACCAGACTGTCATCGGCAAAATCAGGATCGAGAAGAACCTCACTCACATCGAGGAATGGCATTATTTCTTCCTCACGATGTAGTTGATGGAACGCAGCAGGTAACCGCGCGCCCACAGGGGTTTGTCATCAATAATCGGGGGTTTTGAAGCCCGACGGCGTTTTATGGTTGCCTCGGAAAGGGGCTGTAACTGATCGCCTGAACTAATAACGGTTTTCGAAGCATCACGCGCGATCTGCCCGGCGCTTTCCAGTTCACGCATAGCCGCATCCTGTTTCCCGTCCAGCGCCGCAATGGCCGCCGCTTTAAGGTGTTCTGTGGTGCGGGGCTTCGATTCCTCGATCCCCATATCCAGAAACGGGCGCGGTGGTAGCGTGACGATTGTCCCGTCGATTTCAACCGTTGCCCCGGTCGACTGCAGGTAGCCAATTTCAGCGTTATTGAGTTTTGAGCCATCTTCACGAGACGCACTATCTGCTGGGATGCCTACCAGCACATCCATACCGGAAAGCTGCCGAAGGGATTCCAGCACCGCGACAGAATTATCCGTCGTAACCGTCAGTCCGCTTTTCACAGAAGCTGTCTCCCGCCCGCGCCGAACATAGACCACCACCAGTAGAACTCCCGCCCGTAGGCGGTGTTGTTCCAGAAACCAGCGTCAGGATTAATAACGCCAGTGGTGTCATAGCTCACAGATACCTTGTCCACCGATTTGGAGGACACGATACCCGCAGAGCCGTTACTGTTCACGCCGCCAGCGCTTGCCGCAGAAAGTGTTTTCCCGCGCAGCTCCGTATAGTGAGCGGTGAAGAGTTCAGCCAAGTAGACGAACTGATCGCCGAGCACGTCCTGATTCAGGAGCGTGTCCGCCTGCCCCAGATAAAAATTTACTGAGCTGTCAGGGTAACGGGTGGTGTCGGCGAATTCGGGGAAGTCGGTGCGGAACTGCTCGTTAGTTGGAAGCCTGCTGTTTTTTGGCATTTTTCGCGTCCCCACCGGTGTTCTCGGTTTTGTCCGTGGTATCGGCAGGTTTACCGCCTGCGGCTGCCAACGCTGCATCCAGCTGCGCTTTCAGGGTGTTGTTTTCCTCTGCCAGCAGAACCAGGCTTGCCGCGAGGTCTTCGGCGTTCTGTTCGTCCGCCAGTTCAGATTCGTCCAGCGGCTTAGCGTAGGCTTTAAAGGCCCAGTGATCTTTTACGTTACCGGGGAAGTGAGAACCGTCATAGATACCCTGCAACAGCTCAAATTTAGTGCCGTCAGCGAAGCTCAGGGTTGCGCCACCAGAAACAACGTATTTCATGTTAATGCTCCATAAAAAACGGCGGGTTTCCCCGCCTGTTTCAGGTTAGGCCGCCGGAACGTCCAGGTAAGAGATCGTATTGGAATACGGAGTTTCCACCTGGCCCAGCTTGCCGTAGTAAGTGGTCAACTGCTGCAGCCCACGATATTCCAGCGGGGTGTTCAGCAGCGGAACCATCGGGAAGCGAACGTACTTTTCGTCCTGGGTGTAAGCGACGATACGATGCGCGCCACCAGCGCCACGCTTGGAGGCCCATTTCATGGAGACGATCTCCAGTGGTGTGCCGTTTTCCTGGAACGCGATGGTGTTAATCTTCACGTATTCCAGTACGGAGATATTCCCTGCGGAGGAAACCTTTTTGCTCGCCAGCAGGCCGAACAGCTCCGGAGCCAGACCGATTTTCGCCGGGCACACCGCATATCCAGAGCGAACCCAGCCATCGGACAGAACGAGGTTAATATCCTGAACGATCACATCCGGATCGGTGGTTGCGGTCCACGCTGCCGCGGCGGCCACAGGGGTAACATCCGGCAGGTTCAGCAGTCCACGAACGCCCAGTTCGGTATCACCGATGTAAACCTGTTCGTCGGTGTCCATCGCCCACTTCAGCTTCATGCCTTCGTATTTCTGGACGTCAACAGGACGGCCCAGCTTTTGCGCGGAGGCCAGTTCCAGCACAGTCCAGCCGATTTCCTGTCCCCATGGGGTGAGATTGTTACGAGTCGGCTGGATATCGAGTTCAATACCAGGAACGGCGGTGGACTTTTTACCGATCCAGTTTTTACCATTAGGGTTAGGGCCACCAACGCCGACGAAATCGGTGTTAGTGAAGGATGACACTTCATCAGCGATGGAAATATCGCTACGCAGTGGCATGTCGCGTGACCACTTTACGGAGGTCAGCGGCATGTTCAGCGTCTGATCCATGCGCTCCAGCTCCCCGACGAGAAACGCGCCGGAGGAGTCAATGGTCGCCTTATCAATTGTAAACATTAATTATTCCCTCAGATGTTATATGCAATTTCGATACGGCCGTCGGCGCTACCCGGCCCCATGACCTCTGCATTTGTCAGCTGAGGCGTGTTTGATGCGGTGGAGTCCGGAGACAGGACGAAAGAGCCAACCGGACTTTGAGTGGTGCCACCAGCCACGCGAACGTAAACCGGATCGCCTTTCTTCGCGCTTGTCGCGTTGCCTGCGGTAGCAATAACGCAGATATAACCACGTTTGAGGTTGTCGCCGACCTGATTCACGTTCACGCCGATATACGCCAGATCTGCCGCCGAGGTAATCGGGAACGGACGGACCAGAATCCCTTTCACTTTGCTGATGGTGTCGCCAGACTCCAGCGGAACGAATTTATCGTTCACGTATTTACCGGCCAGGCCGTACGACGCGAACTGCTTTGAGTGATCCAGAGTCACTGGCTCAATGGTGAGGTCACGAGGACGGGTAACGCCCCCGGCAATGCCCAGGGGCATCCGCGTTAAATATGCAGTACCTGCCATGATGATTTACCTTATTTGTTTTTGGCCCAGAATTCGGCGTTGAGCTTGTTCAGTTCTGCCGGGGAGAGGTGCTTGGTGCTGGCTGCGCTGTCAGTGGTGCGGGTTCCTTGGTTCAGCGGTGCGAGGTGATTTTTCGCTTTGCTGAGTGCCAGCGCCGCAGTAAACACGGCATCTACCGTTGCTTTTGGCGCTTTGGCGAAATCACTCACACCGAACGATTTCAGGCTGTCGCCGGTACGCATCGCGTGGCTCAGCACCTGACGCTTCAGACCTTTGTCGCCGGTTGGCTGGAAGCCCGGGCAGATGATTTCCGCATCGGCGATCAGGTTGCGTTTAAACGCAGCGTCCCCCGTTACTTTGCGGTCCTCTTCTGCATCTTCGTCGCCAGTCATGTTGTTCGGGTCTGGGTCGCCGTCGGTGGTTTTACCCTCCAGCTTTTCCAGGCGGACCAGCAACGCTTTCGCCCAAGCGGGGATTTCTTCATCGCCCGTCTTCTCTTTGTTCGGATCATCTTCATCGGTAGTAGTGCGATTCCCTTCTGGCAAGGCCGTAGCCTGTGAAGGAATGTTGATGGTGATAGAGGAGCCGGGGATTGAAGTCATGCCATCAGACGGCATATCCGGCGCTTCATCGATGAGTTTATTCAGAGCATCCTCATCTTTCGTTTTGATCGCTTTGACCAGGTCTTTAAGCCATGACATTACAGGCTTCTCCTTTTTGGTTGATGGGATGGAATCCCCGATTGCACAGCGTCCACCAGCGCGCCCACGGTCGATGCCGACGGCCAGATGGTTGCCTGTGATTTGATATTGCTTGCCCTTACCGGGTGCCAGCTGCTTGTACTGCGCGTCATAGCCGCAACTGACGTCGGTCAGGCCAGAGTTCACCGCGTCGATTGCCTCCTGCCGCTTAATCAGCACATCAGCAATGAGCAGATCCGATTTGTCGCCGGTGCCGCGCCGGACGTTCTGAATGTGTCCATGGGCCAACTCAGAGAAATTGGACGGGTTAACGAAAACGATGTTGCCCAGGTTGTCCTCTGGATGCCCCAGCGTGACGGCCACGCCTTCAAAGCTCGCCATCGTCTCAGTGGAAAACACCTCGTCTTCCATTCGCCACACCGTAACTGTGCCGCTGGAGTCCGGTTCGAGGTCGATTTCCTCGGGTAAGTAGACCTGCGTTCCAGTTCGGGCGATCGGGACGTCTTTGCACAGCAATGAACCATCTGCCTGCTGATAGCGCGTCTCGCCGAGCCGGGTGGTGAAGAAATAGCGCATGCTCTGCTGCACTTTGTCGATATCTCCTGTTTTAGTTGACGCTTCCTGCTCTTTTTTCCAGGCATTCAGGATCGCTTCAGGCTTTGTTTTGAATAAATGGCTCACTTCTACCCGCGCCTGTTCCCTCGCGGTTGGCGCGCTCCAGCCATGAACCGCTTGATACTTTTTGGTGAATCGGTCCGTTAGCACTTTGCGGAACGCTTTTTTGTCTTCCTCGCTCATTCCCTGTTTCAAGGTTTGAGCTTTTTTGCGTTGCGCTTCTTCGTACAGGAATTTGCGATCATCAAGGTCTCGACGGTCCTGTTTCGATTGCTCGTTTTTATACCTGTCGAGTTCCTGGTTAATATTTTTGGTGCGGTTGGGTATTGAGAGTTCGCCGTGGTCAAGTTTGCGAGTTTCAAATGCAGAGCTTTTCTGATGGTTTTCTGGCGGTGGGTCACTGGAACGACTGTTCACCTCGCTAATGTTCTTTCCGTTGAACTTCCCTCCCATTCCTCCCTTAACCTCTCCTCCGCTACCGACCAGCACTGGCGCGCCTTTACTGTCTTTTCCGTTTGGATGGACTGTTATCCATTTGTCCGCGTCGATGAAATTTATGCGTATCATTTGAGATCTCCGGCAGACAAAAAAAACCGCCAATGGCGGCCATCATTTTCTTGGGGGAGGAATCTGCACTTCAGGCCAGCACTCGCAGTTCGGCAGACATCCAGCGTGACCAGTCATACCGTCGAGCGTGGGAGGGTCATCCCAGCGCACGAATTTATCCTTCATGCCGCGATGAGATTTGCGCGTGCCTGCGCCGTGAATACGCCACCAGTAGCCTTCAGAACCTACAGATAGCGCTCGGGCCTGAGTCAGCGCGCCGGTGGCGCGGCCAATTTCAGTACGGGCTATCAGCTGCGCCCGGCTGGCAGCCACATCGCCTGAGGCCATAATCATCTCGTAGAGTTGATCTGGACGCTCACCAGCAACAACCGCCTGCATTGCGCGCTGCTGGATATCCTTCACGCGATCGGCGGCTTCCAGCGGCAGGGATTTCATCAACTGAATCTGGCGGTAAACGATATCCTGCGCCACCTGCCCGACGGGCGTATTGCCCACTACATCACGCAGGCCTGCGCCAATTTCCTCAGATACAGATCGCCACTGGTTCCATTCTTCGCGCTCGACCTGAATGAACATCCTGCGCCCGACCTGCTCGGCCCAGTCGCTGATCACCTCGGAGTAGTCCACCAGCGTTTTCGATATGTTGTCAGCGCTTATCTGTGAACCATCGTAGGAACCATCGACTATTTGCCCGATTTGATTCGCTATCGCCAACAGGCTTTTTCGATACTGGATCTCCGATCGGCGGCGTTGGGATGGTTTCAGGTTCATCCTCCTGCCACTGGGACTTCGCATCTTCAATATCCTCGTCGGTGATTGAGCCGCCAATGCCGAGGACCTCAGAAAGGTTTCGAAGGTCATTCAGTGCGGCTGCTGGTGGCATGCTCAGATCACGGACGGCGGTAGCCAGGGCGGTCGTCACATTGCTTGCCATCGTCGAACGGTCTGTGTCCGACATTTCCCAGAGCTTGTTGAACTCGAAGGTGAAATCTTCCGGCAGCGGCTCACCGAAGAGGGAGCGCCACGAGATTTCCATCAGCCAGCGAATGTGGCGGCGCAGTCGGCGTTCCTGCAGCGAGTTCACGCGGCTGTAGTAGTTCTCAAGATCGCCGTCACCGGTGCTAAAGCCTGCTGGCGATTGCCCGAACAGGCGGACCAACGGGATGCCCGTCGCGCCAGATACCTGTTCTGCGAAGCGCAGTAGAACATCGGCGATGCCCGCAAACGAATAGCTGTGCGTCTCAAACTTATCGGCGGCGTCCATAATGGTCATGCCCTCGATGGTCTGATATTCGCGAATCATGTCCATGTGCTTCATCAGCGCCTTTTCGAGGTCGCCACCAGCGGCAAGGATATTCCTCAGCTTTTCGATGCTGTACGTTCGCAGGTGCGCTTTATGGATCAGCTGCGTGGTGCCGACAGTCGCGGTATCGAACGCCTCAATGCGTTCGAAGATTCGCTCAACCACCGACATGCCCCAGCCGTTCTCCGTCTGAGCCTGCTGGAATGGCAATGAATCACCCTCCATGCGTATCAGGCGGGAGTGGTGAATTTTCCAGGGTGGGATTCCCTGCTGATTGGTGATCACCTTGTAGAACTTCGGCTTGCCGAACTCGGGACCGTAATCTGTCACCAGATCGTAATAACTCGGGTTAACCATCCAGCGGTCGAGGCACATCACGCCTTTGAATTGCCCCTCTTTGATGCGGTCCAGTTTCAGAGGGGTAGACATGTCCTGCCCCTCGATCAGCACCACGCCGCCGTAAAGGCGCGACCATTTCAACGTGTCGTTGAGGCCGTCCCAGATAGCGAGATCATCCCAGAAAGTGTCGACTTTCCCCTTCTGCCCCGGCTCCAGCTTAGACGTGATCGACACGCCTTTGCGGGTCATGTCATCAGCCATAGAGTCAACGCCAGCACCCACCAGGAAAGATGAGCGGTAGGCGAACTCCAGCATCACTCGGTTGCGGGTGATGTACCCAGGCATGTACATGCCGCCGGTCTGGATGTTCTGAGTGTTATTGCCGAGTTTGGCTTTAAAGTTGTTATACCCGTCAGCTGTCGCAACGGGCTTTTGTGCGCCGTTTTGGCGTTTCTTTCGGGACATGTCACGCTCCGGCCAGTTTGGCCCAAACATCAAGAGAGGAATCCATCGGCGCGTAATTGATCATTACTGCGTCCGCGAGGTTCGGTGATTTGGTGCCGTCCGGCTGCTTGTCGACGAGAATTTTTCCGACGGCGTTTTTCGACCATGTGGGCTGTGAAAGCTCCATCAGCAGACGGTCTTTGTTCTCTATTTCGCTGCTTATTGAAATGATCTCGTCAGGGTTGTAGTCCATTCCCTGGAGCGCGCGGAAGGTGTTACGAAACAGCTTGCGGAGATGCCACCAGCTCTGTGCTTTCGCGTTCGCAAAGAAGTCTTTATTCAGGCGCGCCGCCTTACCGTTATCGCCAGGCACCGCTTCATCTTCCGGATCGAAAACACTGCCGCTACCACGGAAGGGCGTAGCGGTGATTGTTCCCCGGCCTTCAGCCTGCCTGAGCTCGTTTATCACGCGAGCATCGCCGCGCGCGCCAGCGCCGAGTCCATCTTCATCGAAACGGAATTCATCGAGGCCGTAATCGTCACAGTAACCAAACGATTTCACGACGGAAGCGTATATGTCGCTCCCTTCGCCAGACCATTCGTGGACACTCTGCAGGAGGAAACCATAACGGGAAGAAAAGCCGTTTTTGTCTTTCCCCTCATCAGCGATATCCATTGAGCCAAGGCGTTGGCCGCTCGGTTGGATGCCCAGTTTGATATGCGCATCGACAGCAGCCTGCACCCATTCAGAAGGGATCAGGATGCCCTCAGCAGATGCCTGGTAGTTCAGGTCCAGTTCCTGGGCGACGATGACCGGGTTATCTATTTTTTCGCATTCCTTGCGGTACCACTCGTCGTCCTTGCGCGGGTCGCTGCGCCAGTGGAACGTAAACACCGGGATTTTCCCGCTGTGTCTCTTCTGAGCGAATGGGTTACTCATGCCGTTGACCGAAGAGAGGTCTATACGGCAGCGGGTTGTCTGGGAAAGCGCGGCATCGATGAGCAATGGACGCTGCAAGAAAGCCGCCTCATCCACGAAATAAAGCGTGGTACGGTCGCCACGACCGATGTTATCGCCAGCCTCGCCCTTAATGACTGCGCCGGTATCCGGAAACTCCACGCGCATATAAGGCGCATGCTTTTTCTCATCCCATGAACCGCGAAACTCTACCGGCAGAAGTTCGACAAATTTTCGAGCTTTCCAGAACAGGGCTTTCGGGTCGCCAGTGCTGTCGACGTATTCCTCTTTGCGGGAGCCGAAGCCGATCACCATTTCTTTATTGAAAAGGCATAACGAACAGGCCAGGCCGATAGAGGTCCAGCTCAGCCCCATTTCACGGCTTTTTTCCGTCAGTCCATGTTCAAGGCTGGAACGCCTGTCCATGATCCAGTTAATCCATTCCTCCTGGCGGGGGAACAGCAAAAAAGGGATGGTGGCCGGAAGTCCGTAGTCGAGGTTACGCGGGTCCGTCGTCATGCCCCAGTCAATGATGAACTGGGCCGGATTAGTACGATAAAACTGACGAAGGGCTGGAAGCATTTCAGGGGTTTTCCTGATCCGCTCCAGCCTCTCCATTCTCCACTCAAACACGGCGTTGTAGTCCGGCTTGTGGAAATCGAAAGGGAACGGGATCGGCACAGGAACATTCCTCTAATTTGCATTCTCAGCCCAGGAATTTTTTATAGGCTTCAGCAGCCTCCTGCGGAGACAAAGACACGGTTTCCGTTCTGATTGGCCCGCCGTCTTTGCCGGTGCTCTCAACTTTGAGCCGGTTGGTGTAGGCATCGCCAACTTCTTTGGCGGCCTGCTCGATCAGCTGCGCCGTCAGGGAGAAATTCTTCAACCCTTCCGTTTTGGTTGCCATACGGTCCAGCACCCGGAGGCGATAGGATTTATTCGCGATCGGAATGTCGCTGGTTTCGGTCAGGAAGCGCTCTCGGGTCGCGCTGAACATGGCGATCCACTTCTTCGCCAACGTCTTACCGCTGACCTTCGTGGGGTCGTGTGATTCGGCCTGCTGCCGGGTGATCTTGATACCGAATTCTTTTTGGACAGCCTCGACCACCTGCGACGGCGTGTCATAGCACGCAAGCGACTGAATGATGAAGGCTTTCACATCAGGTTTTAATGCAGCCATAAATCACCATTCGTCTTATACAGTCCAGTATTTAAGCCAGTCGCAGCATGCACGTCCCGCACGCTCTGGCAATATCGAGATGAGCAACCTCCGCTGGCTGATTCGCCGCATCAATCATTTCCTGCACTTCACGGCTCGCACCGTAACGGCGAACCACGCCGACGAACTCTTCCACGTCGTGGCCGCGTAGTTTCAGCTTCGGCATACCTTCCTGCGTGAACTTCGGTGCGCCAAATTCATCTGTCGCCTGGCTGATGTGATAAAGCTCGTGCTCTATCAGCGCGCAGAACTCCAGATCGGAACATTGCGAACAGTAATCAGCGGCCAGCGTAATGATGAACTGCGGCACCCTGCCGAACCACTCATACATCTGCTGCTCCATGCGCGCCTTTTGCCAACCCCCAGCCCGCATTGCCACTTCTTCAGCCTGGCCCAGCACGCTGCGCCCTTTCTTCTCGAACGCATTTGACGCCCATATAAAGCACAGATCGGCCTCAAGCAAATGCTGGTGGTCTGGGTTATACAGATCACCGTCATCGCTCAAGATATGATGTTGCAACCAGTCGTGAACACCGTCCGCTGGAATTATGCTGATATATGGCTTTGGATCGTGAGGGTTAACAAATAACGCCGGAGGTAATGGACGATTCACTGTTCATACCTCGACAAATTATGGATTTGGCAATACTTATCCCCGCAAAGGGATAAAAGTTTATTATCCGCGTAAGGGGATAAACATTATCAAAGCCACTCACTGAATGGCTTTTGTAATGAATTTATCGGACCAGGGTTACCTTAGTTTTTGTAAAACGGCGCACCAGTCGAGCTGCCTCACGCTGCAGATCATCTTCAATCTGAGGGGTAAGCGGCTTATGCGCATACTTACGGCTGATTTCGTCAATAACCTGATTTATCTGCTCGTTGTTTGGCGGGATTACTTCAATATTTAAGCGGGCCATTTTCTTGTCCTATCCTACTGTTATCAAATGCCCTGATATCTGTCTTATCTCTGTTGCACTGAGCCAATGCTGACAGCAACGAGACGTTCAGATTAAGGCTTGCTCCCCACGTAAGCGGCTCTGGGAAATCCGGCTGAGGTGTTTCAGCGGTCAGGCTGGCCGCTAGTGGAACCGCCGGAACCTGCACGTAAACCGTTCGCGTATTCGTACAGCCGCTTAGCTGCGCCAGCAGGCACAACACGAAGAGCGCAATCATCATCCGCAACAGCAACTTTGATATCGTTCGCGGCTCTCTGTGACTCCAGTGCGATCTGCTGCTTAGCATGTTGATTCGTCTCCAGAACGATGTTCGTTATTGCTACGGTGCGCAGTACATTCGCGGTGACTGCTTCAGAAGAATCAGCGCGCTGGTTGGCATCGTCAGCACGTTTCTTTTCTTCCAGAAACTTTCCATGGTAATGATCAGCTGACCAGACAAGCCCACCGGCAACAGAAACAATGAACGCCGCGATAAGCACCCAGTAACTTATTTTCATACCAGCAGCGCCGCCCGAGCCTTGTTGTAGCGGGCCTTACGATCATCGAGACCATTCAGGCCGCCGTTGATGATGCGTGTTACGCGATTAATATCGGCACCGTAGGCCATACAACCCCTGGAGGTGTAGAACCAAGCGGCAGAACGGGCAGTCTGTAGTTCCTGTTCGAGCTGTTCAGGTGAAGTAACGAGGTCTAACTTCAGCGCCGCCCCGCAGGTGCGATAATTATCGAGGCCGGTGATTTGAATTAACCCTCTGCCGCGATACTTCCAGCCGTCACCTGCCGCTTTGTTGCCCAGGCGGTTGCTATATACCAGATTGGCGATAGCATCCTGCCTGGCGGGGTGATCAGTCGTTCTTCCCAGCGCATCAGCCTGCTGTTGCGTGATGCGCTTGCCGAACGTTGCGACCAGCGCAGACGGCGTGTAATTCAGGTTCTCAACCACGGCGGTAAAACCACCTGATTCATGGCCGACCTGAGCAATGAACATTGCCTGATCTGCTGGCGCGGTGATGCCGAATTCATTCATTGCAGCATCAACTGGCTGAAACCAGCGTGAAGCTAATTCGGCACTGATACCAGCTGCCGTCTGAAATTGAGATTGGTTCATTGTTTTTCCTCAGTGCTGCTTACTCCGGCGCGTCTCGCAACGATGGCGAGAGCCATGTCGCGCAGTCTGTCCGCTCCAACAAACCCCACCAGCGCACCAACGAACGCACCCGAGTTCGCAGGCAGCCCCAGGTATTCAAGCAGCGCAGAAACGGCAAGGGCAAAAATCCCGCAAATCAGCGCGCCAGTGGCGGTGTAAAGTTTTGGCTTCCCGGCGCGAATATCGATGAGTGCAGAGATGCCCAGAGCGCATAACCCGGCGTAAACTGACGGCAGATATAGCGCGATCCATTTCATTGTCTGTTCAAAAATCCCGTGAGAGTCATTCATAGGTCCACCTCGCCTGTTTGCGGGTGCTGTGTGTGAAACTGGAGTTGCCCAAGTGGGGAATGGAAAAATTAAAATCGGCGGAAAGCGTACGAAGCGACGCCTTTACGCCCTAACTGGCACTCGATGGTGTTCTGTTCGACGCACTCAAATCCCTGATCAGCAAACCAGCGCCTGATACCGTCGTCAGTGAAATACCAGATGTGTTCGTTTTTTCTGAAGTGATGCGAGCGAAGGATGTCACCGGCATCAGTAAAAATGGGGATCGATACAAATACGAATTCGCTGGCCTGCCGTACCGCCAGTTCCGGCTTGTCAATGTGTTCCAGTACATCCCACATCGTCAGCGCGCGCCACTGATTGGCGTAGAGGTCAGCGAATGCGCCCCGCTCGTTCAGCCAGGCAATACCAGCGGGATTAACGTCATACCCAAGCGTTCCCGGTCGGGTAGAGACGAACTGACCGGCACCGATACCAACATCCAGAACGGGCCCATCAAAATGGCGCTCCACCAGCTCAATACGGGATTGTGTTAATGCGCGCCCTGTATCGGTATCAGCTAGCTGCTGATATTTTTCAAAATACTGCTCGTCATACGGACGTGATTCCGGGACCGGGTAACGCCCGATCCCCAGCTCCGGTAAAAATACCAGCCCGCTTTCCAGTTCCTGATAAAACGACTTCATGGAGCCAGGCCTCGAATTTATCGGTGAAATTTGAAATCCGCTTGTCGCAGTGGTGATCCCACGTTTCACAGCGGCAGTAATTGTCAGGGATAGCCCAGCCAACACGAGAGAGGTCCATCGCCGGGTCGGTGACGATTTCCGGTGCGTTGTGGCCGCCCCGCCCACCAGCAACGACATAAACAGGCGTTTTATAGGCAATGGCAGCCGGGAGCGCCCAGCCCACTGGCGTAACCACCACGGCTGCATGCTCAATCAGGCGCATCAAAGATTTGAAATTGAGCTGACCGGAGTGCATGCGCAGATCGGCTTCGGGAAGTTCACCGACGGCCCACTCTTCCCCCTCCTGAAGATCAGCCACGCTAATCACGCAGAAATGCTTTCTGAGTAATCTGGATGCCTGCAGCAGGTAATCCGGATCGGGGTTGCGGGAATCGCTACGCCATTCACTTCGCACAGTGGCCGGACGAATTACCGCGATCGGCTTTTCAGACGTAAATTCAGTTGGACCGAAAGAAGGCAAATCGAGCTCTGACGGCTCGGTGCCAAACTGCTGGCGCATCGCGTCAAAAATAGAACCCCGCCGAAGATGATCCGGCCCGTAGAAGACGCGCTTGGTCTGGCGCATATCTGGGGGCTGGTGGAATGCAGCCTGCGTCCTGTATTCGTTTTTTCGCTGCGTGCGTAGCGTCGTAAAGCTGCGAACTGGCAAAACCGGCAAATCCTCGTACAGCTCAGGCCATGCAGTTTTGATGTAACTCCCGGCAGGCAGCTGCTTAACGAAAGCGCGCTGGTAGATGTTGTCACCCATTCCCAGCATGCCATCAATGAACAGAGGAACGTTTAGCATGTGACCTCGCGTAGCGCCTCGTCGAGGCTGAGCCGCCGGAAGCACTTAAGCGCTGTCTGACGGCTGCTGTTAATAATGTTTACCTTTTCGGCTAATACTCTGGCAGTGCTGGCGAACTCGCCCCGCCAGCGCGAAGCATTCTCCGCGTTCGGGTTATCGAGTCCGACGTGATCACCATGCCAATGACTGCCATCCGAGACGGAGCAGTCGAAGCCGAGAAGGATGATATTTTTCGCGCCCAGGCTGGCGGCGAACAGGATAGAGCGCTGGCCCGAGTTAAACGCCCATCGGGTGTCTGTTTCGAAAAGGTGTAAGCCGTAGCGTGTATGAGCCCTGTAGTTACAGGTCCATAGCTCAGCTGATTCGGGTAGCTCGTTTATGCTGGCATCCCACCAGCGCAGATCGCCCGCGTAAATGTGAGAGCATCCCGGCACCGCGCGCCATGACGAATTCACCGCAATAACGGAAAATCCAGCGCCAATGGCTTTCTGGCAGTCGTCGTGGGTGAGGGAGGGTCCGGAAGCGCAAATGATCGCCGTGTGCATACGGTGTTCACCTGGTGGCATTGAGCCAATAAAAAAGCCCCTGCATTTCTGCAAGGGCCTGAATGTGTTTCCCGCCGCTCCGCACAAGGCATCTTCGCTGGTGGGTAAGCTCTTTCGCCTTTGACGTCCGAGCATATAGGAATTATGCAGTTTCAAAACTCGTTTTCAAGTCATTTTTGCAAGTTTTTGCATTTTCGAAGCCTAATTCCTCTTTTAACGTGAAGAAGACAGCAGAATTGAACAACTCAATGCACCAGCGCACTCTGTCGATACATTGTTTTTCAGTCAGGAATGGGGCGTAGTAATACTGCATCCAGCGCGCCATGTCGTTGATGGTTTTTCGCCAGGTGTAATAGTCCTTCCCTATCTCATACACCGGGTTTCCCGGCTCGAATGACTTCAGGATGATAGCCTCCATAAAAGCCGCCTCTTCCTGATCGCCAGCATTGCCGATCAGGTCAGAAAGAGACTTCTTGGGCCAGATAATGGCCTTTGCCTGTTCGAGCAGTGCATCGCCGCTATAGCCAATCTTACGGAGACCAGATAGAACGGTTGTGATCCGCTCCTGCTGTTCGCCAGACCATCCTGTCAGGATCATCGACCACATACCGCCACCACCAGAAAGATGCTCTGTTCCGCTTCCCCCTAGCATGCCTCCCCAATGGTTCAGCAGCGAACGCACCCAGCGGCTTTGCGATGGTGTCAGGCGGTGGTATTTCCCCAGATAGGATCGGCGTGGAGTGGCAGCCAGTTTCACCCAGGCGTTTTGCGGCTTGGTGCGCTCAACAGAAGCCTTCTGATAATTGTTAACGTCGTTGCGTGTCATTGTGCGTTCTCCCGGATGATGATCTGGCCTTTCTCGCCCCATAGCTTCGTGATGCGGCAATCCCAGACGCTGGAATCATCGTCGAATAGCGCATCCATCAGCGCTTTAAGCATGTTGTCGCAATCTGGTTTTGACTGGTGAGGTTTGCCGTCGAGCTGCTCTCGTTTCTTCTTGCTCCAGCTCGTGGGCATTGGCATAACGAAGGTCACATGCGCGCCGGACTCCGGCAGATGGATTCGACGCAGGCGAGCTTCGTCGCAAAACGCGCGGTAACGCATGACGGCCGGACGCGTTTTCCATTTGTCTGCGCGGGTCATGCGCGGTTTCCCGAGTGGTGTGATGTCGTAAATTTTCATGCTGGCACCACCAGCCCAAGGCGGGCGATCTGGATAACCGTCAGAACGATAGCGCGGTCCATCAGCTGGCGGCGTTCTTCGCGCGATAGCTTGCTCCCGTTGTCGATGCTGTCGTGGCAGCAAACACAGATCGCCGCCGTTGCGCAATCATCGACTTTCAGGCCCATGCCTTTTCCTTCATTGCGATGCGCTACCTGCGTACCCCACGAACCGCATAACACGCACCGTTCGATCTGCCCGACAGCGGATAGCCACTTTTTGCTACGGTAGATAGCCATTACGCTGCCTCCCGATACGAGGATGCCCACTGTTCAGGGGTTGGCGGAAGAACTGATTCAATGGTGTTTTTCATGATTGCGCAGCGACCACGCAAGACGAGCGCTTTTACTTCTTTTTCACTCAAACCTTTTGAGTAATCCGCCTCCCGGATCGCCCTGGTGAGTTCAGGGTATTTTTTGTCGAACTTGGGAACGTTGCAGGCTAAGTTTGTGCTATCCGCTGTTGCTAATGGGTAATTTCCAAGCACCCTTCCATCGAGCATACGCAGACCATGAATCAGCGTCTTGAGGTTATGACGGCAATAAATTGCCTCAAACGCTTCAGTCATACGTGCATGCCACTGACGGGTTCGAATAACTGCGAATTGACCAGAAGAACCAAAACATACTCGCGGCCAGTTACGGCATAATTCGACCAGACGATCAATGCTCTCATGCAAGTGCCATACAGGAACGGCTTTATCTTTGAACATCGAAGGAACCTGTTTTATAAGCGCATCGTTATCTTCCTCGCCGCCTTCCACAACGTCTGGAATAACGAAAAATTTAACCTTAGGGTGGTGATACCAGTTGATCAGCCATTGATAAAATTGGCCCCAATCAATAACGAGACCACGCTTCCAAGCCGAGAAAGCGCCATTATCAATCCCAACCTCTACCGCATGCTTAATTGAAGCGGCTAACTGATCTGGTCGGGCGTATGAGACAAACGCACCAGCTCCGGCTACTGCTATGCGGTGGACAGAGCCAGAGTCACCCCAAATAGGGGTTCCGTGGAAGTGAGTAATCATTTGTTACCCCAACGCTTTGCCCACTCGATTTCATTGCGGGATTGCTCGCTGAAGTTGACGCCCTGCTGGGTGCCGAACCAGTAAATTGTCTCGATGACCTCGACCATCTGGGGGATGGTCATTTTGCTGGTGCGCTGGCCGAACATCACGACGCCGCCATCGAGACCGGGGGCCATTCGCTGTTCCTGCTTTTTGGTTTTTGCCACCAGCGCAGTGATCAGGTCTTTCCAGTCGTCTGAGTCGTATTTATTGCCGAACCAGAGAACCTGGTCGGAAAGGTCTTTCAGTAGCGGCCACATCTTGCGGTTCTGAATGGCGGTGCGCGTCGATTCTTTGACGTCGAGAATCATCGGGCGTTTATTGTCGACCGGCAGCTGACGGATGTAGTTGATGGCGTTCTGCTTAACGCTTTCGTTTACGAGGTGAAATTGTTGGCTCACGCGGCACCTCCGAGGAGGGTGCGCGACAGATACGACAAATCGCTGGCGCATGGTAACGTCAGACGACTGTGTTTTAGCTGGTGGTGCTGCGCCATGGTGTTCTCCGTGGCGCGAATGTCCGGGTGTCAGTTGTTCAGGCTGACAGGGATATTATGGCTGGGCATACAGCCAAAAGCAATTTAACGGCAACAAAAAAGCCTCCGAAGAGGCTTGTATGTTATTGATTGCATTGTGACATGTCACACCACTAGTTTAGTTTCATGCCAGCCACGCGTAACCCAGCATTGCGAATCACCATCGCACGGACACGACTTAACCGGCGGCGCATCGCCTCAAAATGGAATGCAGGACGGTTATATTTCGGAATGCCGGTCATTGGCCCAGCAATGTAGATTTTCATCAGAAGTCCCTCTTGTTGTTGGGTCTGGCATCATTCGCTCGGCGCTTCTGCTCAGCAGCAGACTGGTCGCAGTCGTAGATCGCACCGTTGCGCTGGTCGCAGTACACAACGCCGGTCGGGCCGTGGCGGTTCAAACGTAGCAGCAGCTCGGTAGCCGCCTGATCCGCGTTTTCGTCGTATGCGCCTTCGCGGTAAATACCCACCCAGTAATCACAATCCTGCTCAATCTGACCGGTATCGCGGGAATCACTCGGCATCGGGCGTTTGTTGGTGCGCTTCTCCAGATCACGGTTCAGCTGGGTAAGCAGCACCACGATGCAGTTCAGTTCCTTCGCCAGGTTCTTAAGCCCCTTCGTAATAATCCCGTAGGCCAGGTCGTTACGGTCAGCCTTGTCGGCGGTCATCAGGGTCAGGTAGTCCACCAGCACCATGCCGACAGCGCCGCGCTCGCGTTTGATGCGACGTGACTCTGCGACGATGTGCGCCAGCGTGATCCCGGGCGTGTCGTCCACATACAGGTTTCCGGTCTGGGCCAGACGTCTACCAGCAGCAAAGGCCATTGCCACCTGCGCATCGTCGTACCGATCGCCATAAAACACGTCGGTATTAACGCGGCTGACCTGCCCGATCATGCGTTCAACGATTTGCTTATCCGGCATTTCGAGGCTGAACATCAGCGCGGGGAGTTGTTCAACTTCGGCACAGTTGACGGCCAGTTGGCTGTAGAGCGTGGTTTTCCCCATCTTCGGGCGCGCACCGATCACCATCAGAGCGCCTTTTACCAGACCTTTCGGCTGCAGCAGACCATCCAGCGAGCCGATCCCCGTAGACAGGCCACGCGTGGCGTCTGAGTCGCTCCAGCGCGCTTCCACCTCGTCTACCCAGTCGCCCATGACGTCAGAGAATTCACGCAGCCCCCGGCGGTTACCGGTTTTGGCATAGTCCGCGATGTCGGTGAACAGGGTCTGAATAGCGTCGAACTTCTGGCTGGTGGTCATGCCGTTGCGGGAGAACAGCAGTTCCGTGGCGCTGGTCAGCTTGTCGATGCCGTAGCGCTCCATAGCCTTCTCGCGCACCAGCATCGCGTAGTGGACGATGTTCGCCGCGCTGGGAGTGTTTTTGGATATCTCGGCCATGTAGGCGAAACCACCAGCCTGTTCGCCCAGCCCTTTCGACTCCAGCGACTCAATCAGGGTGATCAGGTCGATAGGTTTCTGGCTGGCTACCAGCTCCCGCATCTCGGCGAAGATCACCTGATGGGGCCGGATGTAGAACGACTCGGGTTTGAGCATGGACATGGCCGTCTGGCAGCGATCGCTACCGCTATCCAGCATCATGCCGCCCAGCACGCTTTGTTCCGCTTCAAGGTTCTGCGGGATCATGTTCATGTCGGTCATAGCGCCTTCTCCCTGGTTTTCAGCAGGGTGTCTGAACGCAGCAGATAATCGAAACTGGCGCGCCAGCCCCTGTCGTTTTCACCGAAGTAAAACTTAGGCGCACGCTCGGCGAACGCAGCGAAGTAATTCTCCACAGCTTCGACGGTCGGCTCTTTCAGTTCGGTCAGGAGGCGCTTGATTGCTTTGCGGCGTTTGTCGTTCAGTGCTTCCGCCAGGGGAAGACGGTCTCCCAGGGTGGAGTTGTATGCAAACATCACCGCCTGATAGTCGATTGGGGTTTTCTTTGAGACAGTTTTTTCATCCTGAATGACCTCTTCCCCCTCTGGGGGTAAGGGGGTATTTATTTTATCTTTAAAGATATCTTTTGTGTGTTCCGCTTTGGATACACTTGGTGTTCCCTGTTTGGATACATTTTTTGTTCCCGCTTTGGATACAATGTTACCAATCTGGGAACAGGTGGGTATTTTCCACTCCTGAATGTTCTTATTTGGCCCAATCATCCCGCGTTCCGAGATGAGGACTTTCATTGAAATCAGTTCGTTTTTCGCTATGTTCGCCTTCGAACGGCTGATGCGCGCCAGCTCCGCTAACTGACTATCGGCAATGCGGTCCATTTTCTTTTTGAAGCCGTACGTCTTACGGCAAACGGCATGCGCGACTTTTGCCTGATTGCGGGTCAGGTTGGCGCCAATAAGCTCTTCGTAAAGCTGCATGGCGATCATGATGAAACCATCATCCAGATCTGCCACCTGACGCTCCACGGCCGCCAGAGACGGCCTGATTGGGGTTACTGTTGCTAGGTTACTCACGCGCACCCTCCTTGCGTTTCAACTCTTCCAGGATCGCGCGCATCTTCTCGGCCACCACGGGATTAATCGAACGCACGAAGCGGTATCGAGTAATGTTTTTATGTACAGCGGTCTGGTAATGACGGGTATTTTTTGCCATTATTCCTCCTGCAATTACTGCCGTATTTGCACCTGAAGGCCGCATGTGTTCTAGCACTGCGGCTTTCGCCTTTTTGGCTGTAGCCATTTTCAATCCCACCCCAGCGGCCCCGGTCTGGCCCGTTCGGCTTTCAGCCCGATATCAGCGAGCGTTTCCACCGATGCCAGATATTCCCGCGACACCAGCACCGCTTCCGGCGGCGCGGCCTGAATTCCCAGAAATGCCAGTTCTTTCGCCATACTGGAGAAATGCCCCTCAGCTTTGCGCCTGCTGGCCGTCGACTCGCTGATGCCCATATGTTCGGCGTATGACTTCTGGCCCACTGACGCAAGCCGGGTGAGCAGAACGCTTTCTATCTCAACCAGATTGATAACTGGTGGGTCTAACTTTCGTGCGATTGCGTTCTCCATTGGTGATAATCCCCTCGTAAAAACATTTGCCGCTGATTAAGCGGCGGCGTCGGGTGCTTTTTCCCGGTCTGGGTTTGCTGCTTGGCGCAACCATTCAGAGGTGAATTTCCCTCCAGATGCGTCAGCAAGGATCTGTGAATAATTGGTTTTCTCTGTGTATTCAGTGCGCGGTAAGGCTGCGTTCTTAACCCACTTATGAATAGCCACATTCGACAGTCCGCATAGGCGAGCTGCTGCTGTTTGGCCGCCTACAGCTTCAATAGCGAATTGCATTGGATTCATAGCGTTTTCCATTAACCAAATTAACTACGGGTTAAGATTAATTCTTAACTGACAGTTATGTCAACTTTATTCGATAATTAACGCATGGTTAAAAATGAAGATTTAAAAGAAGAGTTCTCTAAACGACTACACACTGCATGCCTTGATGCTGGTGTAGGTGGGCGTGGACTCGCGGGAAGAATTCGCAACGCATTAAAAGCTCAAAGCATTGATGTTTCTGAACCAGGGATCTGGAAATGGCTTAACGGCGCGGCAATTCCCGACATGACAAACATCATGGCTCTGAGTAAGTGGCTCGGCGTTTCACCAGAATGGCTTGAGTATGGTCGAGGCGAAAAAAACGCAGATAAACGATTGGCTGATGATGCACTCCCTCCCATAAGCGAGTGGGGTACAGTTGGATCTTGGGATAGGAATACCCCTCTACCAGAAGATGAGGTTGAAGTGCCGTTCTTGAAGGATATCGAATTTGCCTGCGGGGATGGGCGCGTCACAGATGAAGATTACAACGGTTTCAAGCTACGTTTTTCCAAATCAACTCTACGGCGCGTAGGTGCCAGCACTGATGGATCTGGCGTTCTGTGCTTTCCAGCCTCCGGCGATAGCATGGAACCCGTTATTCCTGATGGTGCAACCGTTGCGGTGGATACCGGAAATAAAAAAATCGTTGATGGTGAGCTGTACGCCATAAACCAGGGCGATTTGAAGCGTATCAAACAGCTGTACCGCAAGCCTGGCGGGAAGGTATTAATTCGCAGCATCAATCGCGAATATGATGACGAAGAGGCCAACGAAAACGATGTAGAAATCATCGGCTTTGTGTTCTGGTACTCGGTTTTGCGTTACCGTAGATAGTCATAATCCGGCCACTGCGCCGGATTTTTTATATCCCTTTCCTGACGATCTCCGCAGCATCTCGATTAACCCCCTTCCCGATCACGTTCCCCGTTTCACGCCTTACCCGCTCCAGTTCTTCGACAAGGTTATCTCTGGTGATTGGTACACCAAAGGCTATAAGATTAACCACAGCCATCCCGATCGCCCCAGAAATTAACCCCGCACGCTCTTCATTAAAGCCCATAAGCACCTCCATAGCTGTTTTTTTCATCATATCACTCCACGGCTAAAAACTAAATTAACCTAATTTTCAGTTGGTTATTAACTACGCCCAAAATAATTAACCATCGGTTATTGACCAAAAATAACCAACGGTTAATAATCACCTCATCCAAACAACGCATTCAAACGCGAATGCCGGGTAAAAGTTCTGGCAGCCGGGAAGACGGCAAGGGGATGAGATGGCTAATTACGGCACAACGACATTACCAAGAACCAGCGTGGTACCAGGGATGCTGGTCAAGTATCAAGGCCGCACCTACCGCGCTTCAGCAAACGTAGGCAAGGGGCTGTATCTGTTCACCCTTTTTGAGCGCCTGCGGATCACCAGCGAAGAGATAGAGGTTTATCTCAACCAGCACGGAAAACCTGCCACCCATTAGCAGGGATCGGAAAACCGGATTTAACCGAATGGTCGGCTACTAAAGCGACAGGATTGTTACACGTAAAAGTTAAGGATCAGCAATGTTCGACTTAATTAAGCACCTCGTTAAAAACGATATTCAGCACACTGTTTCCGATAACGGGAATATTACCGTCACCCACAATCTGGATCTGGAAGATGTTAGCGGCGTCGACGCGCTGCCGGACAATCTGAACGTGGGCGGCTCGCTCTACCTGAGCGGCACCAGCATCACCGCGCTGCCGGACAATCTGAACGTGGGCGGCTCGCTCGACCTGAGCGGCACCAGCATCACCGCGCTGCCGGACAATCTGAACGTGGGCGGCTGGCTCGACCTGCGCGGCACCAGCATCACCGCGCTGCCGGACAATCTGAACGTGGGCGGCTCGCTCTACCTGAGCCCGGAGAAGATCACGAACGTTTCTTACCGTGAAAACTGCGGTTACTCCAGCCGAACCATCTTCGCCGTTTGGACCGGAAAAGAGTTCCGAATCGCTGCGGGTTGCTTCTTCGGTTCCATTGAGCAGTTCGAACAGGCTGTAGACAGAAAGTATGACGGCGGCGCAGCCGAAGCATACAAAAAATCTGGACGCGATTGCGTGGCAGAACTGACTGAAAAGCTCAACCCGAAAGACTGAATTGATTCCGGCAGCCTCCACGGTGCCGGGCTTCCAGAACAGGAGAAGAAACAATGCGGTCCGAAAACCAACAGCAAGCCATGAACCTTATCGCGTTGCTGTGCCTGATGTACCACTTATCGCCAACTGATCTTGAGGCCATTGCCCACCAGCTCGCTCACTTCGACGCAGTTTGTGATTACAGAACACAGGGGATTAACAATGTTGCGTGTCATTGATACCGAAACGACCGGCCTCGAAGGCGGACCAGAAACTGTTGTTGAGCTTGCCAGCGTCGATATCGTCGACGGCGTGATCTGCAACCCAATGAGCGACCTCGTTAAGCCTGGCGTGGCGATCGGCTTTGAGGCCATGGCAATTCACCATATCACTGAAGACATGGTGGAGGGCGCGCCGCTGCTCAGTGAGGTGATTGGCCGCTATCTGGGTGCCGACGCATATGTCGCCCACAACGCGAAGTTCGACAAATCCAAACTGCCGCAGATTGATGCGCCGTGGATCTGCACCGCCAAGCTGGCGCGCTCACTCCTGCCAGAGCACAAGAGCCACAGCAACCAGTACCTGCGCTACAGCCTCGGGCTGAAACCGGAAGTACCGGAAGGTCTGTACGCTCACCGCGCGCTGTATGACTGCTATGTCACCGCCGAACTGCTGCTCTATATGGGCCGCCTGGCGAAATGGACGATGGGCGAAATGCGCGCGATCTCCAATAACCCTTCGCTACTGAATGCGCTCCGCTTCGGCAAGCATAAAGGCGTCTCGTTCGCCGAGCTGGCGAAAACTGAACCGGGTTACCTGCGCTGGCTCGTTGCCAACAGCGACGATGAAGATGTGCTGTTCACTGCCGGTCACTGGCTGAACGGGGGCAAATGATGGGTACTCCAGTGCTGATCCTCGGTGACTCTGGCGCGGGCAAGTCCTACAACCTGCGCAACTTCAATCCGGACGACGTGATGCTGCTCCAGTGCATCCCCAAGATGCTGCCCTTCAAGTCTTCGGGCTGGAAGCTCCACGGCAAGCAGCTGGATGACGGAAGCAAACAGCGCGGCAACGTCCTTCGCTCGGATAACTGGGAAACGGTGCTGGACACCATTTATCGCATGGTGCAGTCGAAAACGCGCCGCGTCCTGATCATCGACGATTTCCAGGTGGTCATGCAGCACGAAAACATGAATCGCGCGTACCAGACCGGCTACGCCAAATTCACCGAAATGGCCGATCACATCTGGCGAATCATCATGGCGGCGACCGAGCTCCCGGACGACTTCCGCGTTTACTTTTTGGCTCACACCGAAGAGACCGAAGGGAAGATCCGCATGAAGACCACCGGGAAGATGCTCAACGAGAAGCTGACGCCAGAGGGCTATTTCTCCATCGTGCTGCGCGCCATCAAAAAGGACGGCAAACACGTTTTTCTCATTAAAGGCGACGACAACGACACCGCCAAAGCGCCGCCGGACCTTTTCCCGGATCAGACGGAAATGGATAACGACCTCCACGCCGTAGACGTGGCTATCACCGAATTTATGACCGAATTGTAACTTTGAGGATTTAACGATGAACCAACCAATGACCTTTATGTGGAACAACGAAACGGCTGAAATGGCGAAGAAAGCTGGCGCGGCTGGCGGGATCAGCGAAACCGGCGCTTACGAGGGCGATATCACGTCCGCTATTTATACGTTCGGCAAGGACGGCAGCCAGTCCCAGGCGCTGGAGATCAGCCTCGATTCCAACGGGCTCAAAGCGAACTACCTGCGCATTAACTTCCTCGGCAAAGACGGCCAGCAGACCTTCGGCATGGGACTGGTTTCCGCGCTGATGTGGGCCGCACAGATAAAGCAGGCTCAGCCACAGCAGGTTCAGGGGAAAGACGGCATTGAATGGCACTGCCCGGCGCTGGTGGGTAAAAAAGTTGGCCTGTTCCTCCAGAAGGTGCTGTACACCAAAAACGATAACAGCGACGGCTACAAATTCGAAGTGCGCCACGTATTCCAGCCAGGCACTCGCAAGACCTACGCCGAACATGCTGAGAATGCGCCAGCAGAGACAATCGCCGCACTTGAGCTGTCGATGAAGGATAAAGACGAGCGCTCCCACGGCGGCGCGCAGTTCTCTGGCCCGCGCAATGCCCAGACCGGTGGAAACCCTTATGCAAATCAGACAGGAAACAACCCGCCGCAATCACGCCTCCAGCAGAACAGCAGTCAGCCGCCAGTGGACTTTGACGACGATATCCCGTTCGCGCCGATCGGTCTTCCGTTCCCTTCTCATTCTATCTATGCGCTATGACGCTCGGGCAGCACGTAATCGGGGTTGGCGCGGTGCGCCTCCCCCTGGCTGAAGAATTTAACGAAAAGCAGGTGGCAGCATGAGATACGGATCGGTTTGCAGCGGGATTGAAGCCGCAAGCGTTGCCTGGGAATCACTGGGCTGGATGCCTGCGTGGTTTGCCGAAATTGAAGCCTTCCCGTCTGCGGTGCTGGCAAACCGCTGGCCTGAAGTGGCGAACCTCGGCGACATGACAAAAATCGCCGCTACGGTGAGAACTGGTGACGTTGTAGCGCCAGATGTGCTGGTGGGCGGTACGCCGTGCCAGGCTTTCAGTATTGCTGGTCTGCGCAATGGCCTGGACGACGAGCGCGGGCAGTTAACCCTTTCCTACGTGGAATTAGCGAATGCAATCGACGACAAACGCCGCGAATGCGGAGAAGAAGAAGCGATCATCGTCTGGGAAAACGTCCCAGGAGTCCTCTCGGATAAAGAAAACGCTTTCGGCCACTTTCTTGCCGGACTGGTTGGAGAAGATGAAGCAATTGAACCAGGTGATCGACCTGCAACAGGCAAAAGCAATGAATACTGGCGCTGGAACAAAAAAACCAATAAGCACGTTGCAGCATGGCCGAAGCGTGGTTGTATTTATGGACAACAGCGCGCGCTGGCCTGGATTGTCAGAGATGCCCAATACTTCGGAGTGGCCCAACGACGCAAACGTGTGTTCGTTGTCACAAGTGCTCGAAAGGGGTTCGATCCCGCAAAAGTACTTTTTGAGTTCGAGGGCGTGCGCAGGGATATTGAACCGCGCAGAGAAACGAAAAAAACAGCTACCGCAATTGCTGCGGATGGTGTTGGAACAAGTCTCCATTCGCCAATAGTTAAAGCGTTCCGCATGAGCGCGTTCGGGGAATATGCCGATGACGAAACAGCGTCCACCGTAAAAGCTCGACGCAACCGATCTTGCTGTGACTTATTCAGATGTTGCACGAACACTGCTCGCAAAGTCCTGCAGTAGCACAGATGAGGATCTTGAAACCTACGCGATTCACGGCACTCAGGACCCTGACATACTCAAAAACATGGCCCATACGTTGGGGCGTAACCACGGTCAAGAAAATGCCGTCATATCTTGTGATCTGGCCGTACGCCGGCTAACCCCAGTTGAATGCGAACGTCTACAGGGTTTCCCTGACAACCACACGTTGATTGTCTGGCGCGGAAAGGATGTCGCTGAATGTCCTGACGGACCGCGCTACAAGGCAATCGGCAACAGTATGGCAGTACCTGTTATGCGCTGGATCGGAGAACGTATCGCCGCTGTGCTTCCTGTAAAAGAACCTGCGCCGCGCAGCTGGCAGCGCCCGTTCCTGAAATGGGCTGGCGGAAAATATTCGCTGCTGCCTGTTCTGGATCGCCTGATCCCCGCAGGTAAACGCCTCATTGAGCCTTTTGTGGGTGGCGGTTCTGTGTTCCTCAACTCAGACAAGCACGAACGCTTCCTGCTGGCTGACGTCAACCCGGACCTGATCAACCTCTATCAGATGCTGGAGGCAGATCACATCCGCGTGCAGTCCTACGCCCAAATGCTGTTCAGCCGTTCCAACAGCGAGCAGGCATTCAAAGAGCTGCGCGAAGAGTTCAACGCCCAGAGCCTGGCCGCGCCGGAACGAGCAGCTGCCTTTCTGTTCCTGAACCGCCACTGCTTCAACGGCCTGATCCGCTACAACCAGGACGGCGCGTTTAATGTGAACTGGGGAAAATACAAAGCGCCTTACTTCCCGGAGGAAGAAATCAAAGCATTCAGGCAGAAGGCACGCCACTGCGTGTTCATGAATGCAGGATTCAAGCGCACGCTCGCGCTGGCTGGCGATGGTGATGTCGTTTACTGCGATCCGCCTTATGAACCGATGCTCGGCACAGCTGGTTTCACCAACTACGCGGCTGGTGGCTTCTCGTGGGATAACCAGATCGAACTTGCCGAAAGCTGCGTGGCAGCACACCTGCGGGGGGCGAAGGTGGTAATCAGCAATTCTACCGCACCGCGCGTACTTGAACTTTACGAACAGCACGGCTTCACGCTGCACAGTGTCAGCGCTCGCCGGGCTATATCCAGCAAGGGCAGCACCCGCGAAACGGCGAGTGATGTCGTAGCCACTTTGGGAGTGTAGTGATGATGAAGCTTATTAACCGAGGCAGTAAGCAATCACCGCTGGCACGTCGGGCATGTGAAAGCGCGCTGGCGGCGCACCACGAAAAATTCGGTGATTACGGCAGGCAGAAGCACCGGACCAATTACACCGTCGTTGTCGACGGGATAAAGGTCACTGTCGAGGTGGTCAACCGAGCCACCAGCTATGTCGCAACCGCAATGATCGGCGTTCGTCGGCTGCGCAATCTGCCAGTGCAGACGCACTGAACATTTACCACGGCCCCGCCGGGGCCACTGGAGAACATCGATGGAAGAAGAAATTTTCACCAGAGATGAGGCGGCGGCCTTTCTTAAAGTGGATAAGGGCACGATCGCCCAGTGGATAAAGTCCGGTCGCCTGGCTGCTACCAGAAAGAATCCGCACAAGAAAAAAAGCCCGTACCTGATCTGCAAGACAGACTGTGTTGCGGCGGTGAAGAACCCGATCCACAATCAACCCGTGAATGCGGTTGATGTGCAGGAGGATAAAGCATGTCAATCAAACAACGTGCCGGTACGTGGCACTGCGACTTCGTTACGCCTGGTGGGAGCAGAGTTAGACGCTCTCTTGGGACAACGGACAAAAGGCAAGCGCAGGAGCTCCATGACCAGCTGAAAGCTGAAGCGTGGCGAGTTGATAAGATGGGAGAGTTTAAGCCGCGAACGTTCGATGAAGCGTGCGTTCGCTGGCTTAACGAAAAGCAGCACAAGAAAAGCCTGGACGATGACAAAAGCCGGATCGGTTTCTGGCGGTTGCACTTCATGGGAATGGATTTGTCAGCAATCACCGAGGACAGAATACTCTCGGCAGTGAGCACGATGGTTAATCGTAAGCATCGCATGAACTGGGAAGCGAAGCGGGATAGCCTGCTGAGAAGGGGGAAGCCGGTTCCTGAATTCAAGGATAAGCCAGCAGCGGCGGCCACAAAGGCGACGCACCTCGCTTTCATCCGGGCTTTACTGCGTTGCGCGGCCAACGAATGGCGATGGATAGCCAAAGCGCCGAACATCAAATGCCCGGTGCCGAAAAACAAGCGCATTCGCTGGCTGACCAAAGAGGAAGCGGCAAACCTGATCCGGGAGCTTCCCGGGCATATGAAGCCTGTCGTTATTTTTGCACTGGCGACGGGGCTGCGCAGATCGAACATCACCGATCTGGAGTGGTCTCAGATTGATATGCAAAGGAAGGTAGCGTGGATTCATCCCGAGGACGCGAAAGCAGGAAGGGCGATTGGCGTCGCCCTGAACGATTCGGCCTGTAAGGTGCTGCGGGATCAGCTGGGGAAACATAACCGGTGGGTCTTTGTTCACACTGAATCATCCGTTCGCCCGGATGGAACGAGAACAAAGGCTGTACGTAAAATGCGATCTGATGCCAACACGGCATGGCGCGCAGCGTTGAGGCGGGCGGGTATAGAAAATTTCCGCTTCCATGACCTGCGGCACACCTGGGCAAGCTGGCTTGTACAGTCCGGCGTGCCACTCAGTGCGCTGCAGGAAATGGGCGGGTGGGAAAGTATCGAGATGGTGCAGCGTTATGCGCATCTGGCACCAAACCACCTGACGCAGCATGCCATGCAAATCGACTCATTCCTGGCGGGGAATGGCACAAATATGGCACAAGACGCTTTTGTCGAACTGGTGAATATCGCGTGAAGCCGCGTAGATACTGGTGCCGATAATAGGAGTCGAACCTACGACCTTCGCATTACGAATGCGCTGCTCTACCAACTGAGCTATATCGGCAAAATGATATGCCTGTTTGTTGCGGACGCATGATTATTCCACAGTCGGTAATAAATTTAAATATCCTCTTTGCGATTTTGGTGACAATTTTGTGTAACCGATGAATATTTATACTGAAATCAAAATCCTCTTGCTGCTTTTTGATGGTATCCTTATCCGCAAATCAATTCGCTGCTAACAGCGTCTATCTACAACCAAAAAAATAACCAAAAGTAATTCGCGATATGAAAAACCAGTCAGCGCAGCCAACCTTTTATGTACATGATTATGAAACTTTCGGTATCAGCCCTGCCTATGATCGACCAGCGCAGTTTGCTGGCGTGCGTACCGATGGGGATTTCAATATTATTGACGAACCGCTAGTTATTTATTGTAAGCCTGCTGATGACTATCTGCCTGACCCTGATGCCGTGATGATTACCGGCATTACACCGCAGGAAGCGCGTAGTAAAGGTATGGTTGAAGCGGCGTTTACTCGTCAGATTCATGAACAGTTCAGTGCGCCGAATACTTGTATTCTCGGCTATAACAATGTGCGTTTTGATGATGAAGTGAGTCGTAATATCTTTTACCGTAACTTCTTCGATCCCTACGCTTATAGCTGGCAAAACGGTAATTCGCGCTGGGATCTGCTTGATGTAATGCGCGCCTGTTATGCGCTGCGTCCTGATGGTATCGAATGGCCTTTGAATGATGACGGGCTGCCAAGTTTTAGGTTAGAGCATCTGACCAAAGCCAATGGCGTGGAACATACTCACGCGCATGATGCCATGTCGGACGTTTACGCCACAATTGCAATGGCAAAGCTGGTGAAACAAGTGCAGCCTAAACTGTTTGATTATCTCTATCAGCTAAGAAATAAGCGTAAAGTCGCTAACCTGATCGATATAGCAAAAATGACGCCGTTAGTTCATGTTTCTGGCATGTTCGGCGCTTTTCGCGGCAATACCAGTTGGGTTGCGCCGCTGGCGTGGCACCCTGAAAACAGCAATGCGGTTATCGTCTGTGATCTGGCGGGAGATATGACGCCTTTATTAGAACTTGATGCCGATACATTACGTGAGCGTTTGTATACTCGCCGTGATGAACTGGCGGAAGATCAATCCCCCGTGCCGTTAAAACTGGTTCATACCAATAAATGCCCTGTATTAGCTCCGGCAAAAACACTGCTGCCAGAAAATGCGATGCGTTTAGGTATCGATCGCCAACGCTGTCTGGAAAACCTGCAATTATTACGCAACAGCCCTGAAATTCGGGAAAAAGTGATCGCAATTTTTGCTGATGCCGAACCCTTTATTCCGCCAACTGATGTTGATGGTCGCTTATATGACGGTTTTTTCAGTGATGCCGATCGCGCTGCGATTCGCATTATTCAGCAAACCAAGCCAGAAAATTTACCCGCACTGGATTTAACCTTTAATGATAACCGACTGGAAACGTTGCTGTTTCGCTATCGTGCGCGCAACTATCCGGCAACACTTGATGACAGCGAACAGCGTCGTTGGCTGGCACATCGTCAGGCTGTTCTTACAACGGATCGCTTGCAACAATATGTGGCTAAAATTGAGCATCTGGCGGAAATTTACAGCGATAATGCTGATAAAATCACGCAGCTTAAATTGCTGTTCCGCTATGCCGAAGAGCTGGTTGGTTAATTTTATATTAACTATCGATGCGATTTGAAGTTTGCCTGAAATAACAAAATATAGTGTAACGCACTGTTATATTTTGTTATCGCATTTGATACATCTACATATTTCAGGTTATCTAGCGTATCATTGTGGTCATAATATTTTTTAATGTCAGGCAAAAAATATGAGGCTCTGTTCTGGATCTGCATTAGCGATATTTTCTTATGTCCTTTGGGGGATCACTCCGTTATTTTACCGCCTGTTGCCCGAAGCCTCTCCTTTTGAATTACTCTCGCAGCGCGTTTTATGGTCAGTGCCATTATTGCTATTAATACGGTTATTATTCAAGCAACGCACCCGCTGGCACGCAGTCTGGCAAGATAAACGTTCCCTGCTGCTTTGCCTGTTGGGTACAAGTATTATGGCGATTTCATGGTGTACTTTTACTTATGCTATGACACACGGGCAAGTGCTTGCTGTCAGTCTCGGTTACTTTATCAATCCGCTGTTTTCAATCCTTTTGGGGATCATCTTCCTGCATGAATGCCTGAAACCGGCTGAAAAACTTGCAGTGCTATTTGCTGTTGCCGGAGTCAGTTATCAACTGTGGCAGTACGGGCAGCTACCGATGCTGGCGCTGGTGATGGGCAGCTCTTTTGCACTGTATGGATTAGTGCGTAAATTTGTTCGCTATGACACGTTCACCGCGCTGACTATTGAAACGTTATGGCTGGTTCCGCTGGCTATTGGTTTAATGATTTGGCTGTCAGCTTCCGGTGAGGGAACGCTCGACGATGCTGATACGATCACCCATATCTATTACGCGCTCACTGCACCAGTTACCATTCTGCCGCTGCTATTTTTTACTACGGCGGTAAAACGGACTTCGCTAACTATTATTGGATTGCTGCAATATATCGAACCGACAATCCAATTCTTGCTGGCGATATTCCTCTTCCATGAACTCTTTGATTTGGTTAAAGCTGTCAGCTTTAGCCTGATTTGGATTGGCTTGCTGCTGTGTATGTCGGGGGAATTAAAAGATTGGTTAGTTCATCGGCAGAAATACGTTAGAGAGTAGGATTAAGGGCAACCTCGAAAGTTGCCCTTGTATATTTATGGCTATTCAATCACCGGCGCTTTTCTCATCTTCGCGCCTAATGTCGGCACGGGCTGGCGAAAGCCTTTAGTGATATACGCCATATAAAGCAGCCCTAAAGCGCCCCACGTCAATCCTAATATTAAAGAATCCAATTCCAGATTCAGCCACAGGATCACAATCATCACTGCGCCGATCAATGGCAGAACTAAGAAGCTAATAATATCTTTAGTGGTTTTATTACGTTGCTGACGCACAAAGAAAAACCAGATCACCGCGATATTCACGAAGCTAAACGCGACCAATGCGCCAAAGTTAATCAGCGAAATAGCGCGTTCCAGATCAAGAAATAGCGCCGCTAACGCAACGACACCGACCAGCAAAATATTCGTAACCGGTGTTTTCCACTTAGGGTGAACATAACCAAACATTTTTTCCGGCAGCACGTTATCGCGCCCCATCACATACAGTAAACGGGCGATACTGGCATGAGAAGCCAGACCGGAAGCTAGCGCGCCGACAACGGTACAGCACAGCAAAATGAACTGAAACATTTTGCCGCCAACGTACAGCGCAATCTCTGGCGTGGCATTGTCAGGATCATGCAGCAGCGTGAGATCAGGAAAATAAAGCTGGATAAAGTACGATGCCGAAACGAAGATGATCCCGCCATACAGCGCAGTTAAAAAGATCGCGCGCGGGATGGTTCTCGTTGGATCAGGCGTTTCTTCTGACAACGTACTTACTGCATCAAAACCCAAAAATGAGAAGCAAAGTATTGTCGCTCCGGCAACGATGGGGATCAGATGCGCGTCACTGGAAAAGAACGGTCGAGTCAAATTGACCTGATGCCCGCCCTCACTGAGATGCAATCCTTGCCAGACCAGATAAACAAATGCCACTAAGATGGCGATCTGGAAAAAAACCAGCACCATATTCAGATTTGCGACCCAATTCACGCTACGCAGGTTAATCGCGGTCATGACAAACACAAAACCGACAACCCAAATCCACGACGCAACTTCCGGAAACAGCGCTGATAAATAGATTTTCGCCAGCAATGTATTGATCATCGGCAGAAACATATAATCCATCAGCGACAGCCAGCCAACCATAAACCCGATATACGGATTTATCGCTTTTTGTGCATAGGTATAAGCGGAACCGGCTTCAGGAAATTGACGCACCAATTTGCCGTAACTCAATGCGGTAAACAGCACTGCCGCCAGAGCCAGAATATAGGCGCTAGGCACATGCCCTTCCGTTTTGCCCGAAACAATTACAAAGGAGTCAAAAACAGTCATCGGCGTGAGATACGCCAAGCCGATAATGACAATTTGCCACAGTTTTAGTGAGCGTTTGAGCTGAACTTGGTTAGTAACAGGTACAGTTGTTACAGAAAGGCTAATGGACATGTCTGCATTCCCCCATGCTCTCACTTTGTTGAAGCGATACAACACAAAGTAAAGAGGCCGCAGGGGAATAACATGTCAGGCGGCTAGAAATAAGGGGAATGTAACATCGGCTGGAAAGATGGTTGACTTGAGGAACAGCTCCGGCTCCATAGTCACTGCGACGGTAATGATTACCGGCGCAGGGTGGTGGTTTTAAGATGCAATTTTTCATTTTTATTCCTTATTCAATAGGTTACCGGTATTAAACGGTATTCGTGAATAGTGATTAACCTCGGAATAAGCCCTATAAATCTACAACTAGCAGATTTATAACCATTTTTCTCTGGCACGATGCAAAAAAATAACCAACGTTTTTTTACGCCGGTTATTATTTCCGTGCATTTTGCACCACAACCTACACCTTGCCAATAGTGCATAAAGAAATAATTTATTCCTGCTAAAAAAACCGGAGAAAACCATTTTTTAAGCAACATCTAATGATAAAAATCATATTTTGTTACTTATCGATCACGCTAAAATTATTACCGGTAACTGAAACGATTAACTGATTCACATCGGATAGAAAAATTTATAGCAATAGTCGTTGCATTTGTTGTGTGACTTATAGCACAATTCGCATCATTAATTGTATGATTAATTAATCGTGTTTTAGATTAAAGTTCATTGCAGAGGATCATTTTATGCTCCCGTTTTTAAGACTCTGCTGGCAATACCTCCGAGCCTTTATTCTTATCTATCTTTGTCTGCTGGCAGGTAATGCGATTTCAGCACTTCTGCCATTACAAATTCCCGGAAGCATCATCGGTATGCTGGTGCTGTTTGCTCTGCTCGCTTCGCAAATTTTACCTGCTGAATGGCTGAAACCCGGTTGCTACCTGTTTATTCGCCACATGGCGCTACTGTTCGTGCCAATCAGTGTTGGTGTGATGAAATATTATCAATTATTAATCAACCAGTTCGGTCCGCTGGTCGTTTCATGTGCAGTTAGCAGCTTAATAACGATGCTCATTGTCGGTTATTCATCTCATTACATTCATGGCATCAAAAGAATGCCGTCAGATGATGATAAGGAGTCGCTATAATGTGGTGGGCTATTCCTTTGACATTAATAGGATTTTATAGTGCGCGTTATGTGGCAATCAAATTAAAACAGCCATTAATTAATCCGTTGTTGATTTCTCTTCTGGTTATTATTCCTGTTTTATTGCTGACACATACCAGCTATGAGCGCTATTTTCAGGGCAGTCAGATCATTAATTATCTGTTGCAACCGGCTGTTGTGGCGCTGGCTTTTCCGCTATATGAGCAATTGCATCAAATCAGAGCGCGCTGGAAATCCATCATAATCATCTGTTTAATTGGCAGTCTTGCAGCGATGATCAGCGGTACTGGATTGGCATTATGGATGGGCGCATCACCAGAACTGGCTGCATCGGTATTGCCAAAATCGGTAACAACACCGCTGGCAATGGCAACCGCGCAATCTATTCACGGCATTCCGGCTGTTAGTGCAATCTGCGTGATGTTTGTCGGTATATTGGGCGCGGTATTTGGTTATCCGATCCTTAATATGTTAAAAATCAGTACGCCATCTGCGCGGGGATTAGCAATCGGTTCAGTTTCTCATGCTTTGGGAACTGCGCGCTGTGCGGAAGAAAATTATCAGGAAGGTGCTTACAGTTCGTTAGCTCTGGTTATCTGCGGTATTCTCACACCGCTGATCGCTCCGTTTATCTTTCCGGTATTGGTACATTTATTTAGCTAACAAATTTGTTGTTTGGATCTCAATATCCAACAAAAAATCCATATACAAATAACATTGATTGTACATTTGTATCCAGTTTCTTAGAATTAGCGGGCAATTTTCGGGGTTTCCCGATTATCCACTCACCTGTATCCGATCTAAAAGAGCTAATTTCATGGAACTGGAACACGAAAGTAAACGTCTGTTGTATATTCCTTATTCAGGTCCCGCTTTACTCGAAACACCACTGCTCAATAAAGGCAGCGCGTTTACTGATGAAGAACGCGGTAATTTCAATCTTCATGGTTTATTACCAGAAGCGATTGAAACGATTGAAGAACAAGCTGAACGCGCTTACCGTCAATTTCAGGTATTTAAAACCGATATTGATAGACATGTTTATCTGCGTAACATTCAAGACACTAATGAAACACTGTTTTATCGCCTAATTGTCAATCACCTAAGCGAAATGATGCCGGTGATTTATACACCAACTGTCGGCGAAGCCTGTGAGCATTTCTCTGATATTTATCGCCGTCATCGCGGTTTGTTCATCTCTTATCCGAATAAAGACAATATCGATGACATGCTGCAAAACGCCACTAAACAAAACGTTAAAGTCATTGTTGTCACCGATGGCGAACGTATTCTTGGTCTTGGCGATCAGGGCATCGGCGGTATGGGAATTCCAATCGGCAAGCTATCTCTGTACTGCGCTTGCGGCGGTATCAGCCCTGCCTATACTCTTCCTGTTGTGCTTGATGTCGGCACAAACAATCAGCAATGCCTGAACGATCCGCTATATATGGGCTGGCGTCACCCACGAATTACCGGTGATGAATACTTTGAATTTGTTGATTCATTTATCCGTGCTGTAAAACGCCGTTGGCCGAATGTTCTGTTGCAATTTGAAGATTTTGCACAAAAAACGGCTATGCCGCTGTTGGAGCGCTATCGCCATGAACTCTGCTGTTTCAATGATGATATTCAAGGTACTGCCACCGCAACATTGGGCAGCCTGATTGCCGCCAGCCGTGCAGCGAAGACTCAGTTAAAAGATCAAAACGTCGTATTTCTCGGCGCTGGTTCTGCGGGTTGCGGTATTGCCGAACAAATTATCGCCCAAATGATCAGTGAGGGTTTGAATGAAGCAGAAGCCAGAGCGCGTATCTTTATGGTGGATCGCTTCGGTTTGTTGACTGATCAGATGCCGACGCTGCTGGATTTCCAAACTAAGCTGGTACAAAAACGTGAATCACTGGCTGACTGGCATACTGAAAATGAAGCCATTTCACTGCTAGATGTCGTGCGTAATGCCAAACCAAGCATTATGATCGGCGTTTCTGGTCAGGCTGGTTTGTTCACCGAAGAAATTATCCGTGAAATGTACAGTCATTGCGCGCGCCCGATTGTCATGCCGCTTTCTAATCCAACGTCACGGGTTGAAGGTCGTCCTGAAGATATTCTCAACTGGACTGACGGCGCTGCATTAGTCGCAACGGGCAGCCCGTTTGCACCTGTTGTGTATAAAAATAAAATTTATCCTATCGCGCAATGCAATAACTCTTATATCTTCCCTGGTATCGGTTTAGGCATACTGGCGGCTAAAGCAACCAGAGTCACTGATGGCATGTTAATGGCAGCAAGCCGGGCACTGGCTGACTGTTCACCACTGGCGAAAAATGGCGAGGGTGCGTTATTGCCAGAAGTGGAAGATATTCAAGAAGTTTCCCGTTATATCGCACTGAAAGTAGCGAAAACCGCGCAGTTGGAATCTGTCGCTGTATTGACTTCTGATGAAGCGCTGCAACAGGAAATTGATAATAATTTCTGGAATCCTGAATATCGCTGCTACAAACGAACGTCATTCTGATTAATTTATAAACTAAAACGGCATCAATTATGATGTCGTTTTATACATTTATTTTTATGCAGTTATTCTTGCTATAGGCATTTTTATTAGCGAAAAGATCATATTTAATCCATTGTTAACATTTCTATATTCAATTACACGCCTTACTCACATACGGATTATCATTGCCCTGCACTTTTAAAATGCGCCGATTTCTTTCACACTCCCAGCGCGTTACTGGATAATATCGATCCCAAGCATTAAACAGCGAAGTTTGTTGCTCTGATAACCGCAAATGATAGCGATCACGCATATAAAAGTGAGTCCGCGCAATAACGCCTCTTGCCCTTTCCGGTGGCTCAGCGCTTTTTCTTTTGAAATCTATCTTCATTTTGCACTGCCCATATTGTGTTGCCTGAGCATTCCATTGGCTAAACTGGAAATTTGAGCGGTCATAATTCACTTCACCGATAGCTGGCTGCAAATTATGCAGGTCAGTTTCCATACGTTTATAAATCGGATCTTTGCTACAGGTTTTCCTGCCTCCGTTTTGCCAACATTTTCGCTGATGTCCAAACTGCCACGCAGGAACAACATGCTCCCACTCAACACGATTCGCTCTCACCTCATTGGTTCTCACTTTGTAACCACAACTTTTTAAATCAGTGATACCTTTCTTTCCCGACCAGCGAATATTGCAACCACAATAAAAGGTTTGTGCTGAACCTTTATGAATATCAATCGCTAACTGTTTAGCTTTACTAAAACTAATAGATTTAGCAGGAGTTACCGCACCAGAACTCCATGAAAACAACAGTAAATTGTAGGTACAAAGCATTAGAATATTGCGTAATAGCAGGTGACACATGGTTAGTTAAAGCCTAAAAATCAATATAACATACTGAATAATAAAAGATATTACCAATAAAAACAACTCATTACTAACCATGTTATACCAGAATATTAAGATATAAATTTAGTATTAAATAAACATCAAATTAATACATTACTAATAAATTGCTATATGACTAATTAACGCATATAACACATTCAACATATCTTATATCTAAAAAATCAACTTTTATTAAAAACACATTTGATATTTTCATAAAAATATTTTAGATTGGCTTAAATTAACATTTTCAATTTGGTGTACTAAAGAACATCTTGATTAAAATAATAACAGTGGTATAACTTCCCACATCTTCTGAATTGTCACACATCAAGAGGTCATGATGTTTCCCGATTTTACATTTCATTGCTCTAAGTGTGAAAATACCTCTTTTCGCTCCAGTCACCCAATTAATTCATTAAATGATATTCATGGTGCTATTTGCTCTCGTTGCTATAAACCTGTTACTACCCGTGATATTACCGAACACAAAATAAAACATATTAAATTGATTTTAAACGAAAAAATATTAAATAGCCTATCACCTGGTTAATAAATTTCTTATTGATATTTTCACTAAAATATTATCAATATTTACAAAGCAACAAAATAATAAGCATGTTAATTATTTATTTTCTTTTTAATTTGAAATACATTAAATTAAATTTTCTGAAAAGAAATAGAAATATAATCGATTTAATAACAACACAAAAGCTATGTATATTACTCACATTACCTACTCATTAGATCAGCAAAACCCAACATTAACTACTCATTTACAATTAACGAGACGCTATCATTTCACTATCAGCTAAATAACATTGACATGCTGATTGTTATAGAAAAGGTGAGTATTTATAGTATAAAAAGTTAAAAATAAAACATAACAGTAAATTATCAGGATAAAAGTCTTAACTACTGTTATATACGCCATCTTGCAAATTGCAGCGGTGTTAGTCAACTCGCTAATGCCAGCTTTAATCCGAAAGCCAGAAATAGTGTACCAATACACCCGTTAGATAATTTAGCCAGCGTATGGCGCTGCCTAAGCATTGATGCCAGTGTTGCCCCACTGAAAATGAGTAATGATAAATAAGCCATGCTAAATGCTTCCAGAATACTGCCCAAAATGAAAAATGGTACAGCCGTATTCGGGTAATCAGGGCTAACAAACTGCACAAAGAACGAGACATAAAAGATAATCGTTTTTGGATTAGTTAAACTAAGCAAAAAGGCTTTTCTGAAAGTATGTTCCCTGCTGACTTTTGGTACATCATTTGCTGCATGATTCTCTCTTTTTATCAACGTGGTGTAGATAATTTTACTGCCGAGATAAAACAAATATGCAGCACCCGCATATTTGATGACACTAAAAAATAACGGCGACGTTCTCACCAGTGAAGCAACACCAATAAACGCCAGAAAGATCAATGTGGCATCACCCAGAAAAACACCAAACGCAGCTTTATATCCCTCCCTGACGCCCTGTTTCGCACTACTGGTCAGCACAAAGATAGAATTAGGTCCGGGAATCAATGTAATAAAAACAACACCAATGATATAAGTCCAAAGATTGATAACACCTAAATTTTCAATCATTTCAGTATGCTCTCCACCAAACAGAAAATCAGATCCGTAACCGCCCTGACTCCTTTATACTATTTACTTATCAATATATAGATAAATAAACTAAAATCAAATACACTAAATAGAATTAAAAACCAGTAAAACACACTTAATTTAGATTAAATTATCGCAATAATAATCAAACAATAGAATTAAATTTTGATAAATTATTTTTAATAGTAAAAACAACAGTAATCATCAAATTTAGCGAGCAGAGAAAATTTTACATGATCGATATGGCAGAATTTATTTACACAATCCGCTTGATTTAATGAGAATTATTCTTAATAAGAATATTTAATGCGTTAGCTTGTTGCAATAAAGTTGAAGTGAAAAACAGAAATGAAAAACGCCGCAGAATTACTTAAAATTCTGCGGCGTTGAATTTGGCTCCTCTGACTGGACTTGAACCAGTGACATACGGATTAACAGTCCGCCGTTCTACCGACTGAACTACAGAGGAATCGTTTGAACGGGGCGAATAATAGCTATCTCTATCTA
>JAISKF010000029.1 GCA_031261005.1 Enterobacteriaceae bacterium
CGGCGATAGCGCGGTGGTCCCACCTGACCCCATGCCGAACTCAGAAGTGAAACGCCGTAGCGCCGATGGTAGTGTGGGGTATCCCCATGCGAGAGTAGGGAACTGCCAGGCTTTGAATAGTAATTCTTCGTTTATGAAAGACAAATATAAACGAGGGAAGTAGGACTCAGTTACTAAGAGATTGACTTAGTAACGAAACAGAATCGGTGGAGCGGTAGTTCAGTTGGTTAGAATACCTGCCTGTCACGCAGGGGGTCGCGGGTTCGAGTCCCGTCCGTTCCGCCACCCTTTTAGGGGCGTAGTTCAATTGGTAGAGCACCGGTCTCCAAAACCGGGTGTTGGGAGTTCGAGTCTCTCCGCCCCTGCCATAAAAAGAAAACCCTTTGTGAAAGCAAAGGGTTTTTTGTTTGTCATTTAATTTTCCACCTGTTCTATTTTCTTTTTAATCTCATCGTATTATTTGACTCTATAGCTCTTACTTGATTAGAAGCTGTTGGATCAATTGCTCATGCTCGCTATTTTGTAGCCAAATAGCATAGATAGGCAGTTGAATGATATTAGTCGATGGAATCGGGCTAAGTTCTGGATATTGTGTTTGCCAACTTTCGGGAAGGAATGCACAGCTATTTGTACTTTTCAGGAGTTGCTTTGCCATTGAGGCAGAAGAACTCGTCAGCAATATTACGTTTTCTTGAGGAATAATATCTCGCTCCTGCTGAATAAAATCGACTCCCCAGTCTAATGAAATATAAGCACGCTTTTTATCGCTGATTTGGCGTTCTGTGGTGAATAACTGTAGCGGGATAGTGCCAATCTGTTGGCTGGTCAGCTCGTCCATTTTAGACGGCTCAGTGGCAATGAATAGATCGAGCTGCCGTTCATGTAATTGCTGAACTAATAGAGTTCTTGGCGCGATACGCGTATCAAACTGTAAATTTTTATGTTGTAAATACAGTGATTCAAGCCAGTCCGTAAGATAGCTCTCCCAGATCAACGCTAACGCGCCAATGGATAACATATTATTTTTTGGGCTGCTCTTAATGATGGCATGTCGTGCCTGCTGCCATGTGGTAATCAAATTTTCCGCATAAGGTAATAACTGCTCTCCCGCAGAGGTGAGCCGTATGTTATTGCGATGACGCGTAAAAAGATTCACGCCGAGTTGATTTTCCAGCAATCGGATACGCGAACTAACCGCAGATTGAGTCAGATAGAGTGATTCAGCCGCTCTGCCAAAGTGGCGAGTCTTACTGACTTCTAAAAATGTTTTGAGTAATTCGGTATCCACTCTTTCTCCAAATAATTTTATCGTTACGATTCAAATTTTTTGTTTTACACTCTGCCGAGCCTCACTAATACTCCGCGACATAATGGCATTAATTTAGATACTTAGGAGTATGTCAGATGGCGGAAAGCTTCTCTACGACGCATCGTTTTTTTGACAATAAAAATTATCCTCGCGGATTTTCTCGTCATGGGGATTTCACCATTAAAGAAGCTCAATTGCTAGAGAGTTTGGGCTATGCTTTTAATGAACTTGATTTAGGTAAACGTGAACCGGTTACTGAAGAAGAAAAACTGTTTGTTGGCGTTTGCCGCGGTGAACGAGCACCAGTGACCGATGCTGAAAAAGTATGGTCTAAATATCTTGATCGCATTCGCCGTCCTAAACGCTTCCACACTTTGTCCGGCGGTAAACCGCAAGTCGATACAGTAGAAGACTTTAGCGACACGGATGATTAATTTAACTGACGGGGCTTAATGCCCCGTTTTTTGATCCCTGTTTTTATCCAATGGCTTTGTAAAGCTGTAATAACAATCTGTCCATACTGCGATAGCTCAGTGCTTCAGCGATATGTTCTTTTTTTATGTTTTGACAATCCGACAAATCCGCAATGGTTCTCGACACTTTCAATATTCGATGCCAGCCGCGTACCGATAAGCCTAGTTTAACCAGCGCTTGTTCGAGAAATAGCGCGTCATTAGCATCAAGCTGGCATATCTGCTCTACTTCTTTACTGCTTAACTGAGCATTAATTTTACCATTTCGTTTTATTTGCGTTTCGCGTGCTTTCAGGACTCGCTGACGGACTAATTGGCTGGATTCCCCCTCTTGTCTGCGCTGGCTTAATACGCCTTGCGGTAATAGCGGAACTTCTATGGATAAGTCGAAGCGATCGAGGAAAGGACCTGATAATCGATTTAAATAACGCATGACTTGCTGTGGATTAGAACGGCTTTGGATTCCCTGATAGTGTCCTGTCGGACTTGGATTCATTGCCGCAATAAGCTGCACTCTGGCGGGAAAACAAACTTTAGCACTGGCTCTGGAAATGATAATTTCACCGGATTCTAACGGTTCGCGCAGCGCATCTAGCACTCTTCTTTCAAATTCGGGCAGCTCATCGAGAAAAAGTACGCCGTTATGTGCCAGAGAAATTTCTCCGGGACGAGGAATTGAACCGCCGCCGATCAACGCAACCATTGATGCGCTGTGATGCGGTGCTCGAAAAGGGCGTTTTCGCCAATTTGACGCATTTTGCGGAGTGTGGACAAGACTTGCTATTGCTGCGCTCTCCAGCGCCTCTTGATCGCTTAACGGCGGTAATAACGCATTTAAACGGGTTGCCAGCATAGTTTTCCCTGTTCCCGGTGGACCTAGCAGTAATAAGTTGTGACCGCCAGCGGCAGATATTTCTAACGCTCTCTTTGCCTGCTCCTGACCAATAATATCTTTCAGGTCAGGTAATAACTCAGGATCTTCGCAAATCGCCTCCTGATGAGGCGTAGATAGCGAATTGTCTTCACCGGTAAGGAAGCGGCAGACGTCGATCAATGTATCCGCTACCAGATGATGACTTTGTTCAATCAAGGCGATTTCTGCTGAGTTTTCACTCGACAGAATTAGCGCCCGCTGATCGTTTAACGCAGCCAGCGCTGCGGGTATCGCGCCGTTAACTCTTTTTATTTCCCCCGATAGAGCCAGTTCACCTAAAAATTCATGCTGCTTTAGTTTCTCGGTAGATATTTGCTCTGATGCAGCCAAAATAGCAACCGCAATAGGAAGATCGAATCTGCCGCCCTCTTTTGGCAGATCCGCAGGCGCTAAACTTACGGTGATTTTTTTCGGCGGGAAAGAAAAACCACTATTGATTAAAGCGCTGCGTACACGATCTTTTGCTTCTTTGACCGTAGTTTCAGGTAAACCGACCAACGTGAAGTTAGGCATTCCGTTACTGATATGCACTTCGACACTGACTGCCGGAGCCTGAACGCCTATTGATGCTCTGGTATGAACAATTGCTAGTGACATGCCAAATTATCCGTATTGTTTTTTAGATAATCCTGTCAGAGTTATGCGTAATTTATTCGTATATTTTTTATTTTTAGTTAAAAAATTAGAGATAAATTCCAAAATGATTATCTCTTTATAGTCAATATGACGGTTGTTGTGCGCGCCAGAGCGCATAAAAATATTTTTAATCAGTAAATTATATTTATTACCCTGAAAAATAGCGTATTTCCTCTGCTCATTTCCCTTGTTATAAAAAAGGAAAATAAAAAACAGGTTGTCAATAAATGAGAAACTATGGTAATTCTGTAGTCATTCATTCTATTGAAAAAGTTTTTTATTGAAATTATGAAATCAGTAAGCCAAGTGATTAGCCTCGTGATTATTAGTGTGGTGGTGATTATTATCCCACCGTGCGGGGTGGTACTTGGCAAAAGAAAGACCTGATTAACGGTCCCAAATTCAAGAACCCCCGCACTGAAAAGTCGGGGGTTTTTTTATGGGCAGAAAAAAACAATAAATATCAAAGAATAAACACACGATATAAAAATCGGTTCAGAGCATAACGGGGTAAAACTAATGAATGGAGCACAGTGGGTTGTACAAACGCTACGGGATCAAGGGGTTGATACTGTTTTTGGTTATCCCGGCGGTGCGATTATGCCCGTTTATGACGCATTGTATGATGGCGGTATTGAGCATCTGCTGTGCCGTAATGAACAAGGCGCTGCCATTGCTGCACTTGGTTATGCCAGAGCGACCGGCAAAGTAGGTGTTTGTATCGCAACATCGGGTCCCGGTGCAACAAATCTGGTTACTGGTCTGGCTGATGCTCTGTTAGATTCCGTTCCCGTTGTTGCGATTACCGGTCAGGTTGCTTCCCCGTTTATTGGCACTGATGCTTTTCAGGAGGTTGATGTTTTAGGATTATCGCTCGCCTGCACCAAACATAGTTATCTGGTGGAATCGCTGGAAGAGCTGCCCGCCATCATCGCACAAGCGTTTGCTATTGCCAGCGGCGGTCGTCCGGGACCTGTACTGATTGATATTCCGAAAGATATTCAAATGGCAGCAGGCGATCATTTAAAACCCGCTTTATTGCCAGTAGAAGAACTTACTGCGGTTGCTGATGATGATCTGCAATCTGCCAGAACGATGATCGCCGAATCGAAAAAACCAATGCTATATGTTGGCGGCGGTGTCGGAATGGCTGGCGCGGTTGACGCTTTGCGTGAATTTAGCAAAGTTACCGGAATGCCTTGCGTCTCCACTTTAAAAGGCTTAGGCGCTGCTGATGCACAAGATCCCTGTTATCTCGGTTTGTTGGGCATGCACGGCTCGAAAGCGGCTAATTTAGCGGTGCAGGATTGCGACTTGCTGGTTGCTATCGGAGTGCGTTTTGATGATCGCGTTACCGGCAAACTCAACGCGTTTGCGGCAAATGCCAAAGTTATCCATATGGATATTGATCCCGCCGAATTAGGCAAACTTCGCACGCCGCACGTTGCGCTATGCGGAGATTTAAACGAGATGCTCCCTGCGCTGCAACAACCGATGAGCATTGAGAACTGGCGCAAAACGGTGATGACCATGAAAACCGAATATGCCGCTCGTTATGATCACCCTGGTGAGCCAATTTATGCGCCGCTGCTGTTAAAACAACTCTCTGATAAAAAACCACAAAATGCTGTGATCACCACAGATGTCGGTCAGCATCAGATGTGGAGCGCACAGCACATGTCATTTAGCTGCCCTGAAAATTTCATCACGTCCAGCGGATTAGGCACGATGGGATTTGGTATTCCGGCAGCGATCGGCGCTCAAATGGCACGCCCTGACGATCTGGTTATCTGCATCTCCGGTGACGGCTCTTTTATGATGAATGTACAAGAACTCGGCACCATAAAACGCAAAAAGCTACCGATTAAAATCGTCTTGCTCGATAACCAGCGTTTGGGCATGGTGCGGCAGTGGCAGCAATTATTTTTTGATGCGCGTTATAGCGAAACGACATTATCCGATAATCCAGACTTCCTGATGCTGGCGCGCGCATTTGACATTCCTGGTCAAAGCATTTGCCGAAAAGATCAGGTAGATGAAGCGATTAATACTTTATTAACCAGTGACGGACCTTATTTACTGCATGTCGCGATCGACGAATTAGAAAACGTTTGGCCTCTGGTTCCGCCGGGTGCGGGTAACGAAACCATGTTGGAGAAAGTATCATGACAGAACATCAACTTTTTATTCAGACCCGTTCGCGTTCAGAAGTTTTGGAGCGTCTATTGCGCGTTGTGCGTCATCGCGGTTTCCAGATATGTAAAATGAACATGAATCAAACAGCTAATGGCGATAACATAAGCGTCTATTTGACCGTTGCCAGTGAGAGACCGGTAAATTTGTTATCGACCCAATTAAGTAAACTCGTGGATATCAGCAGTGTTGAGATCCTCAATCACGAATCACAACAAATACGCGCATAGCGCGACAAGGGATAAAACAATGAGTACAAAAAAAGCAGACTATATATGGTTTAACGGTGACATGGTTCCGTGGGCTGATGCAAAAGTTCACGTTATGTCACATGCGATGCACTATGGTACATCCGTATTTGAAGGTGTGCGCTGCTATGATACCCATAAAGGTCCGGCTGTTTTCCGCCATCGCGAACACATGCAGCGTTTGAGTGATTCAGCAAAAATTTATCGTATGCCGGTTTCCTACAATGTTGATGAACTGATGGAAGCCTGCCGCCAGACATTGCGTAAAAATAATCTGACGAGTGCTTATATCCGTCCGCTAGTGTTTATCGGTGATGTGGGCATGGGTGTTAATCCACCGCCGGGATACAAAACTGATGTGATTATCGCCGCTTTCCCTTGGGGCGCTTATTTGGGTGAAGATGCGCTGGATCAAGGTATTGATGCGATGGTTTCTTCATGGAATCGCGCTGCGCCAAATACCATTCCAACCGCAGCGAAAGCAGGCGGTAACTACCTTTCTTCTTTACTGGTCGGCAGCGAAGCGCGTCGTCACGGTTATACCGAAGGTATTGCGCTGGACGTTCACGGCTACGTTTCTGAAGGTGCAGGCGAAAATATCTTTATCGTAAAAGATGGCGTGGTCTTTACCCCAACATTAACTTCCGCTGCATTACCAGGTATCACTCGTGATGCGCTGATGAAACTGACGAAAGATCTGGGTATCGAAATTCGTGAGCAAGTGCTGTCTCGTGAATCGCTCTATCTGGCTGATGAAGTCTTTATGACCGGTACAGCAGCAGAAATCACGCCAGTACGCAGTGTCGATGGTCTGCAAGTAGGTATCGGTCGCTGCGGTCCGGTGACTAAACGTATCCAACAGACATTCTTCGGCTTGTTTAACGGTCAGACCGAAGACAAATACGGTTGGTTAGATCCAGTAAATCAATAATTAAAAAATCAAAATAGCATCATATAAAACGGGCGAAGTCAGTTATATCCCCTAAATAATTCAAGTTGTATCAAGGCGGCAAATGCAGGTACAGCTTGGATTATGACGAGGATTTCGCCCGAATTAATCAATGGGAGTAAATAAAGCATGCCGAAGTATCGTTCAGCTACAACTACACATGGCCGCAATATGGCAGGTGCCAGAGCGCTATGGCGCGCAACCGGCATGACTGATGCCGATTTCGGTAAGCCGATTATTGCCGTAGTGAACTCATTTACCCAATTCGTTCCGGGACATGTGCATTTACGTGATTTAGGTAAGCTGGTAGCCGATCAAATTCAAGCGTCAGGCGGAGTGGCGAAAGAATTCAATACTATTGCGGTCGATGACGGTATCGCAATGGGGCACGGCGGCATGCTGTATTCTCTTCCTTCACGTGAGTTGATTGCTGACTCAGTGGAATATATGGTTAACGCGCATTGTGCTGACGCAATGGTGTGTATCTCCAACTGCGACAAAATCACGCCGGGAATGCTGATGGCGGCATTACGCCTGAATATTCCGGTGATTTTTGTTTCCGGCGGACCAATGGAAGCCGGTAAAACGAAGCTATCCGATAAACTGATTAAACTCGACCTGATTGACGCCATGATTCAAGGCGCGAATCCAAATGTCAGTGATGAAGACAGCGCGCAAATCGAACGCTCCGCTTGCCCAACCTGCGGTTCTTGCTCCGGTATGTTTACCGCTAATTCCATGAATTGCCTGACCGAAGCGTTGGGGCTTTCTCTGCCGGGCAATGGCTCGCTTATCGCCACCCATCAGGATCGCAAACAGCTTTTTCTGCAAGCCGGTGAAAAGATTGTTGCTTTAGCCAAACGTTATTATGAGCAGGACGACGAAAGCGTTCTGCCAAGATCTATCGCCACCAAAGCGGCGTTTGAAAATGCCATGACGATGGATATTGCCATGGGCGGATCGACCAATACGGTGCTGCATTTGCTGGCTTCTGCTCAAGAGGGCGAGGTCGATTTCACCATGAGCGATATTGATCGTTTATCACGCAAAGTTCCCCAACTTTGCAAAGTCGCACCAAGCACCCAAAAATATCACATGGAAGATGTGCATCGCGCTGGCGGCGTAGTCGGGATTCTCGGTGAACTGGATCGCGCCGGTTTGCTGAACCGCCATGTCCGAAATGTGATGGGGCTGAATCTGACCGACACGCTGGCGAAGTTCGACATTATGCAAACCAACGATGACGCGGCGAAAACATTTTTCCGCGCTGGTCCTGCGGGTTTACGCACCACAGAAGCCTTTTCGCAAAATTGCCGTTGGGATTCGTTAGATAACGATCGCGTTGAAGGTTGTATCCGCGATAAAGCTCATGCTTACAGTCAAGAGGGCGGTTTAGCGGTGCTGAACGGCAACTTAGCGCTTGATGGCTGTATCGTAAAAACTGCCGGTGTTGATGATGAACATCTGGTATTCCGCGGACCGGCAAAAGTCTACGAAAGTCAGGAAGATGCCGTTGATGCGATTTTAGGCGGCAAAGTGGTTGCCGGTGATGTCGTCGTCATTCGTTATGAAGGACCTAAAGGCGGACCGGGTATGCAGGAAATGCTGTATCCAACCACATTCCTGAAATCAATGGGATTGGGAAAAAGCTGCGCGCTGATCACCGATGGTCGTTTCTCTGGCGGTACTTCAGGATTATCTATCGGGCATATTTCACCGGAAGCGGCTAACGGCGGCTTAATCGGCTTAGTACGTGACGGCGATTTGATCGATATTGATATTCCTAAACGCAGTATTGTTCTTGATGTTGCTGCCAGCGAACTGGCTGTGCGTCAGCAGGCAGAGATTGCCCGTGCTGAGAAAGCGTGGACACCAAAAGCCCGCGATCGTCACGTCTCTTTCGCCCTGCGTGCTTACGCAAGTCTGGCAACAAGTGCTGATAAAGGCGCAGTCAGAGATAAAAGCAAGCTGGGAGGCTAATTATCATGGCTGTTCCATTACCGCTTTCTTCTGCACCTACGGGAGCAGAGTACCTGCGTGCCGTGCTTTGCTCGCCGGTTTATGATGTGGCTCAAATCACGCCATTGCAGACCATGAACAAACTGTCTGCACGTTTAAATAACACCGTGTTAGTGAAACGTGAAGATCGCCAGCCAGTGCATAGTTTCAAGCTGCGCGGCGCGCACGCCATGATCGCCGGACTGAATGAACAGCAAAAAGCGCGCGGTGTGATTGCCGCATCAGCAGGCAATCATGCACAAGGTGTCGCGCTTTCTGCGACCGGTTTAGGTATTCGCTCCTTAATTGTTATGCCGATGACCACACCAGACATCAAAGTTGATGCGGTGCGTGGTTTTGGCGGCGAAGTGCTGCTGCATGGGGCAAATTTTGATGAAGCGAAAGCCAAAGCTATTGAACTTTCTCAGCAGCAAGGCTATGTCTTTATCCCGCCGTTCGATCACCCAGCCGTTATTGCAGGGCAAGGAACGATTGGCATGGAGCTGATCCAACAAGATGCCCGCATCGATCGCATCTTTGTTCCCGTTGGCGGCGGCGGTTTAGCTGCCGGAGTTGCGGTATTGATTAAACAGTTGATGCCAGAAATCAAAGTGATCGGCGTGGAAACCGAAGATTCTGCTTGTCTGGTCGCGGCGCTGAATGCCGGTCAGCCCGTGGATCTGGATCGCGTCGGTTTGTTTGCTGATGGTGTGGCAGTAAAACGCATTGGCGATGAGACATTCCGCCTGTGCCGTGAATATCTGGACGATGTGATCACCGTAGATAGCGATGCCATCTGTGCCGCAGTTAAAGACTTGTTTGAAGATGTGCGTGCTATTGCCGAACCATCAGGCGCGCTGGCACTTGCCGGATTGAAGAAATACGCACAGGAACACAATTTGCAGGGCGAACGCCTGACCTGCGTTTTGTCCGGCGCGAATTTAAACTTCCACAGCTTGCGTTACGTTTCAGAACGTTGTGAATTAGGCGAAAACCGCGAAGCGCTGTTGGCGGTGACGATTCCAGAGCAACAAGGCAGTTTCCTGAAATTCTGCCAACTGCTTGGCGGACGCTCAGTGACGGAATTTAACTATCGCTATTCTGGCGATAAAGAAGCCTGCATTTTTGTTGGTGTGCGGTTAAGCGGCGCGCCAACGGAACGCCAAGAGATCATCAATGAACTGCATAGCGGCGGTTATCAGGTGGTTGATTTATCTGATGATGAAATGGCGAAACTGCATGTGCGTTATATGGTGGGCGGACGACCAGCCAAGCCATTAAGCGAACGTTTATACAGCTTTGAATTTCCAGAATCTGCTGGTGCATTGCTTAAATTCTTACAAACGCTGGGCGCATTCTGGAATATCTCCCTGTTCCATTATCGCAGCCACGGTACGGATTATGGCCGCGTGCTGGCAGCGTTTGAGCTGGCTGGGCATGATGCCGAATTTGAACAGCATCTTGAACAACTCGGCTATGATTATCGCGATGAGACAAAGAATCCTGCATTCCGCTTTTTTCTTGCGGGAAAATAACTTGTTAAAAGATAAGCTATTGTTCGCAGGTTCATCAATAAACAGGAAGTCGCTATGACGAAGTTTAAAGGTTTCAGTCAGCAAGGTTTAACGTTTTTACAGGAAGTCAGAATCCACAATAGTAAAGAGTGGTTTGATGAGAATCGCCATATCTATGATGAACAAATTCTGACGCCGTTTCGCTGCCTGGTGGACGATCTCAGCCAAAGTATGCTGATGATTGACGAAGAGTTTGAAATTCGTCCCGCCATTGGTAAAACCCTCTCCAGAATCCATCGCGATACCCGATTCAGTCATGATAAATCCCGCTATCGCAGCCGTATGTGGCTGACATTTAAACGTCATAGTAAAGACTGGAAAGAGTCACCGGCTTATTTCTTTGAAATTGCGCCGGATTTTTATCGTTACGGACTCGGTTATTACAATGCCGGTAAACAAACGATGGATTTGCTGCGTTTGCTGATGCGTACTGAACCAAAAGAATTTTTAGCCGTAGCAAAATGCTGCAAATCGCCGTTTGAATTAGACGGAGAAAGCTATAAACGCCCGCTGGTGAAAGAGCAGGACGCGAAAATCGCCAATTGGTATAACCGCAAAAGTTTCGCAGTGATGACAACCAGCCAAGAGATGGAAAAGCTGTTCAGCGAGAACTTACTCACTGAACTGGAACAGGGCTTTAAACAACTGGCACCGCTTTATCACTATTTGATGCGAGTGGAAGTGATGAAACGAAATCCAGATGAATAGCAGGGGAATCATCGGGTTATGGTTTAACGGGCGGTTAACAACCGCCCCTACGAAAAACGGGCGATAACACGAAAACCGTAGGGGCGGCAATCTGCCGCCCGTGAATTTACCTCGTTGTTAATTCGGGCGACAGCTTGTTTCGTAGGTTAATCCCCCATGACATATCTCATATCGCCTTAAAGACTGATTACCGAAACAGAGGAGGCAATAAAAAATCATATCGATAATGACAATTAAAATAACGTCTGAATTTACCTTTCATTCTGCAATTTTTGCAAAAATTGACAGCTATCCTGCTATCTTTATATATAATAATGTCCCCCCTCTGTTATTTAATTACATTTAGGATAAATTTATTAAATGGGCAAAAATATCATTTTAATTCCTGCCGTTGCAGTAATGATGGCAACGCTGTTAGCGGGTTGTGCAACGGAGTCCTCTCATTCTGTTGAGGTTGATAAAGTTGCTTCTTATAACGTTCCTTACAACGGTCAGAAAAGTGCTATTTCAGTAGGTAAGTTTGATAACCGTTCAAGTTATATGAATGGCATATTTTCTGATGGTGTTGATCGCTTAGGTAATCAATCTAAAACCATTTTAATCACCCACTTACAGCAAACCGGGCGATTTAATGTATTAGATCGTACCAATATGGACGAAATAAAAACCGAAGCAGCGATTAAAGGAAAACAACAAACGCTTAAAGGCGCTGGTTATGTTATTACCGGTGATGTGACGGAGTTCGGTCGTAAAGAAGTTGGTGATCACCAGCTATTTGGTATTTTAGGGCGCGGTAAACAACAAATCGCTTATACTAAAGTCAGTCTTAATGTTGTTGATGTACAGACTTCCGAAGTGGTTTTTTCAGCACAAGGCGCTGGAGAATATGAACTATCAAACCGTGAAATTTTAGGTTTCGGCGGTACAGCCAGCTACGATCCCACACTAAACGGCAAAGTTCTCGATTTAGCTATCCGTGAAGCGGTGAATAATTTAGTGACCGGTATTGAGAATGGCGCGTGGAAGCCAGTACAACAATAAGAATCATTATCTAAGTGAATATAATGAAATTGAAAAATAGCATCATCACTCTGCTGGTTGTTTTGTTTTTAGGTGGTTGCGCGCAGCCATCTAAAAATCTTTATTATTGGGGCGATTATCAAAATACTGTCTACCGATATTATCAATCAGATAAAGTTGCGCCTGAACAGCAAATCGCCTCTTTACAAGAAGTGGTTGAAAAATCTAAAGCGACTAATTTACCTGTTCCGCCAGGATTACATGCTCATTTAGGCATGTTATATAGCAATACTGGTCACTCGGAATTAGCGATAACCGAATTTGGTTTGGAAAAATCGTTATTTCCAGAATCAGCCGTTTTTATGGATTCTTTAATTAATAAAAGTAAAGGGAGCAAAAAATGAAACGGATTATTGCTGTCTTTGGTTTATTCGCTACGTTATTGCTGACGGGTTGTGTGCAACCAACTTCCTATGATTATTCTGCGTTTAAACAATATAAACCGAAAAGTATCTTGGTGGTGTTACCGCAAAATAATTCACCGGATATTAACGCCAGTCATAGTGTGTTAGCGCAAGCAACACGTCCTTTAGCGGAATCGGGTTATTACGTCTTTCCGGTTGCTGTTGTCGATGAAATGTTCAAGCAAAACGGCGTGACAAACAGCAGTGATATTCAAGCAATTAATCCTGCAAAACTGAAAGAAATTTTTAACGCCGATAGCGCTCTGTACATTACCGTAACGAGCTACGGCACTGCTTATCAGATTATCAACAGTGATACCCGCGTTACCGCTAATGCAAAATTAGTTGATTTGGCATCAGGAACGACATTATGGAGCGGTTCTGCCACTGCATCTTCTACTGAGGGTGATTCCTATTCTGATGGTTGGATGGTATTGATTAATGCGGCAATTACTCAAATAACCAGTACCATATCTGATAAAAGCTACCAGATTGCAGGTATCGCGACTTCCCGCTTGCTAAGTGCTAACAACCAGAATGGTATTCTTTATGGTCCGCGCTCACCGCAATACGGGCATGATGCACAGTAACCAAGAAAATCTCATTAAAATGTAATGTTCGGTTATTCGTTGAAAAAATTGCTATTAAGAAATTAATGGCAATTTTTTTATTTTTAATCGTATGCTATAAGGCTCATCGGTCATTCTTTTATCAAAAAAAAGTAGCAATTTTCATTCTAAACGGGTTTACTTTCGCCAATTCATTTTCTAGCGAGTTGTTTATGTCACAATCTCAACTTAGCGTTGTGATCCTTGCCGCAGGCAAAGGGACACGCATGTATTCAGACCTTCCTAAAGTGCTGCATCTATTGGCAGGAAAACCAATGGTTCAGCATGTTATCGACACCGCATCTAAATTAGGCGCGCAGCAGGTTAACGTGGTTTATGGTCACGGCGGTGATTTACTGAAACAAACGTTAGACGGGCAGCCGATCAACTGGGTTTTGCAAGCTGAACAGTTGGGTACGGGTCACGCAATGCAGCAGGCAGCCCCTTTCTTTGCTGATGATGAAAATGTATTGATGTTATACGGTGATGTGCCATTGATTGCGGAAGATACGCTGCGCCGTTTAATTGAAGCCAAGCCAGCAGGCGGCATTGGTTTGCTAACCGTGAAACTTGATGATCCAAGCGGATATGGTCGTATTGTGCGTCAAAACGATCAGGTTGTTAGCATTGTTGAACACAAAGACGCCACACCGCAACAGCATAAAATCAATGAGATCAACACCGGAATTCTGGTCGCCAGTGGTAAAGATTTAAAACGTTGGTTAAGTCAGCTCAATAACAGTAATGCACAGGGTGAATACTACATCACCGACATTATTGGTCTGGCTCATAACGAGGGCAATCGCATTGCTGCTGTTCACCCGTCGCGTTTAAGCGAAGTTGAGGGCGTGAATAATCGCCTGCAACTTTCCCGTTTAGAGCGCGTTTATCAATCAGAACAAGCTGAACGTTTATTGCTGGCGGGTGTGATGCTGATCGATCCGGCGCGTTTTGATTTGCGCGGTGAATTGGTTCACGGGCGTGATGTGGTGATCGATACCAATGTCATTATTGAAGGTCGCGTTGTGCTGGGTGATCGCGTGCGTATCGAAAGCGGCTGCGTACTGAAAAATTGTGTTATTGGTAATGACAGCATCGTTAGCCCTTACAGCGTAATTGAAGATTCAACACTTGGCGTTGGCTGTACAGTCGGTCCGTTTGCACGCTTGCGTCCGGGTGCGGATCTGCAAGATGAAGCGCATGTCGGCAACTTCGTTGAAATCAAAAAAGCGCGTTTGGGTAAAGGCTCGAAAGCCGGTCATTTATCCTATTTAGGTGATGCAGAAATCGGTGATCGCGTTAATATTGGTGCAGGCACAATCACTTGCAACTACGATGGCGCGAATAAATATAAAACCATTATTGGTGATGATGTGTTTGTGGGTTCTGACACCCAATTAGTAGCGCCGGTTAGCGTCGCTAACGGCGCAACGATTGGAGCCGGTACTACCGTGACACGCAATATTGCGGAAGATGAGCTGGTGGTCAGCCGTGTAAAACAAAAACATGTGACTGGCTGGCAGCGTCCGGTAAAGAAAAAGTAAATTAAAGCAAATATAATGAATAGAATACTGCCAGCTCTGTAGAATAATGGGCTGGTAGTAATTTTTGCGTCAGTGTGTTTTGCCATCACCCTTTTTATGAATAAAGGGCGTTATAAAATAAAGAGTGATAGCAAAACATAATAATCCCCAACTCTACAGGCTCGGGGAAGCCGGAAAAAACCGGTAAACAAAGGTCAAGGGCATCGCAGAGTCAGGAAAACCTCCGGCTCTTAAATCAGGAATAGAAACGATGTGTGGAATTGTTGGTGCAGTAGCACAGCGAGATGTAGCTGAAATATTATTAGAGGGTTTACGTCGTCTTGAGTATCGCGGATATGATTCTGCGGGGCTGGCGGTGGTTGATGAAGCGCATAACTTACAGCGCATTCGTCGTCTGGGTAAAGTGAAAATGCTCAGTGACGCCGTTGATGAACACCCTCTGTCGGGCGGTACAGGTATCGCGCATACCCGCTGGGCAACGCATGGCGAACCGTCAGAAAATAACGCTCACCCTCATGAATCTGGTTTTATTGCGGTAGTGCATAACGGCATTATCGAAAACTACGAATCTCTGCGTGATGAATTAGTAGCGAAAGGCTACGTATTCACCTCCGAAACCGATACCGAAGTTATCGCTCACTTAGTACATGAAGAGCTGAAAAATCACAGTGAACTCAGCCTGCTGGAAGCCGTACAGCGCGTATTGAAAGTGTTGCGCGGTGCTTACGGCACGGTCATTATGGATCGCCGTAATCCTGACATCTTAGTTGCTGCCCGTTCTGGCAGCCCAATGGTTATCGGTTTAGGTTTAGGTGAAAACTTCATTGCCTCCGACCAACTGGCGCTGTTGCCGGTAACTCGCCGCTTTATTTATATGGAAGAGGGTGATGTTGCCGAAGTTACTCGCCGTTCTGTCACTATTTTTGATAAAACAGGCGCGCTGGTGGATCGCCCGTCAATTGAATCTACCAGTCAGTATGATGCCGGTGATAAAGGCATTTACCGCCATTACATGCAAAAAGAGATTTACGAACAACCGCTGGCGATAAAAAACACCCTTGAGGGACGCATTAATCACGGTTTAGTCAACCTTGATGAACTCGGTCCGTCAGCCATCGAATTGCTGGAAAAAGTGCAGCATATCCAGATCGTTGCCTGCGGCACGTCTTATCATGCCGGTATGGTTGCCCGTTATTGGTTTGAAGCTCTTGCTGGCATTCCTTGCGATATTGAAATCGCCTCTGAATTCCGCTATCGCAAACCTGCAATGCGTAAAGGCAGCTTATTGTTAACTTTGTCTCAATCAGGTGAAACCGCAGATACCTTAGCAGCGTTGCGTTTATCCAAAGAGTTAGGTTATTTAGGTTCTGTGGCGATTTGTAACGTACACGGTTCTTCGCTGGTACGTGAATCGGATATTTCGCTGATGACTCGTGCAGGCGCAGAAATCGGCGTGGCATCAACTAAAGCCTTTACGACTCAGTTAACGGTACTGTTACTGCTGGTGGCGCGTATTGGTCGCTTACATGGTATGCCGGAGCAAGCAGAGAAAGATATTATTCACGCTCTGCAAGCACTGCCAAATCGTATCGATCAAATGCTGTTGCTGGATAACGCTATTGAAGCACTGGCAGAAGATTTCTCAGAAAAACGCAATGCGCTGTTCCTGGGTCGCGGCGAACAATATCCAATCGCAATGGAAGGCGCGTTAAAGCTAAAAGAGATCTCCTACATTCACGCCGAAGCCTACGCTGCTGGTGAGTTGAAACACGGTCCATTAGCGCTAATCGATGCCGATATGCCAGTTATCGTCGTTGCACCAAATAATGAATTGTTAGAAAAACTGAAATCCAATATCGAAGAAGTCCGCGCACGCGGCGGTCAGCTTTATGTCTTCGCATCAGAAGATGCCGGATTCAGCAACGCAGAGGGCATGACCATCATTCCTCTGCCGTATGTGGAAGAGATAACCGCCCCGATTTTCTACACAATCCCGCTGCAACTACTCTCTTATCACGTATCGTTAATCAAAGGTACTGATGTAGACCAACCGCGTAATCTGGCGAAATCGGTGACGGTTGAGTAACGGTTATTGATAAATAACAAGATGTTGTTTAACAAAGCCTCTTAATTTATTAAGGGGCTTTTTCACATCTGGTATCCCAAACATCTTCCAATTTCCCCCTAAATCCACCCTGTCATAAAACTGCAACAAACCTGACATTATACTGTCACCGAACCGTCTTATCGTTTTCTGCGTACTCATCACCAGTCTGATTATTAACGAAACAGAACCAACTAATTCCTTTAGGAGGAATGATGAAACTGATACGTACAACTCTTGCTTACGGTATTGCTGCCGCGATTTCACTTAGCGTGATGTCAGCTTTTGCCGCTGAAAATATTACCGGTGCCGGAGCTACTTTCCCTGCGCCGGTTTATGCTAAATGGGCAGATGGCTATCAAAAAGAGAGCGGTGACAATATTAATTATCAGGGCATCGGATCGTCCGGCGGCGTGAAGCAAATTAATGCTAATACCGTTGATTTCGGCGCGTCAGATGCTCCGCTTGATGATGAGCGTTTAGCGAAAGAAAACTTATTTCAGTTTCCAACCGTGATCGGCGGTGTTGTGATGGCGGTTCACGTTCCGGGGATTAAATCCGGTGAATTGACGCTGGACGGCAAAACGCTGGGTGATATTTATCTCGGTACAGTTAAAAAATGGAATGATCCGGCGATTGTAAAACTGAATCCAAAAGCGAAGCTGCCGGATCTCGACATCGCTGTTGTGCGCCGTGCTGATGGTTCTGGTACTTCTTTCGTCTTTACCAGCTATTTAGCCAAAGTAAGCGCTGACTGGAAAGATAAAGTCGGTGTCGGTTCAACGGTGAAATGGCCAGTCGGTGTCGGCGGTAAAGGCAATGATGGTATCGCCGCTTTTGTTCAGCGTTTACCTGGTTCGATCGGCTACGTTGAGTACGCTTACGCCAAACAGAATAATCTGGCTTACACCAAACTGATTTCCGCTGATGGCGAAGCTGTCAGCCCAACGCAAGAAGCATTCAGCGCAGCGGCATCAGGTGTGGACTGGTCAAAATCATTCGCCCAAGATTTGACCTTCCAGCAAGGTAAAAACGCATGGCCGATCACCTCAACCACATTCATTCTGGTACACAAAACTCAGCAAGATGCTAAACGCGGTAGCGCCGTGTTGAAGTTCTTTGACTGGAGCTACAACAAAGGCGGCACATTGGCGAAAGATCTGGATTATGCCGTGCTGCCGAATTCTGTTATCGAACAAGTCCGCGCGGCATGGAAAACGCAGATTAAAGATAGCAGCGGTAAAGCAATTTATTAATTGATTGATATTAATTCCCCTCAATGGAGGGGAATTATGACCTAAAGAGAAACGCAATGGCTGCATATAAACCGGTTATGAAAGCGCCGGGAAAACAAGGCGATATTATTTTTAGCGCGCTAGTCAGACTGGCGGCGCTGATTACTCTTTTATTGCTGGGCGGCATTATTGTTTCCCTGATCGTCGCCTCACTGCCGAGCATGGAAAAATTTGGTATTAGTTTCCTTTGGCATAAAGAGTGGGACGCACCCGCGGAAGAGTTCGGCGCGTTAGTGCCGATTTATGGCACGGTAGTAACATCGGTGATCGCGTTGATTATTGCCGTACCGGTGAGTTTCGGTATCGCCTTATTTCTTACCGAACTGGCACCAAGCTGGTTAAAACGCCCGTTAGGAATAGCGATTGAATTGCTGGCAGCGATCCCCAGCATTGTTTACGGCATGTGGGGATTGTTTATCTTTGCCCCGTTATTTGCCGAATATTTCCAGCAACCGGTAAACAGTATTGCCGCGAATATCCCGATTCTTGGTACGTTGTTTTCCGGTCCTGCTTTTGGTATCGGTATTCTGGCGGCTGGTGTGATTCTGGCAATTATGATCATTCCTTATATTGCTGCGGTAATGCGCGATGTCTTTGAACAAACGCCCGTCCTGCTAAAAGAGTCCGCCTATGGCATCGGTTGTACTACGTGGGAAGTGATCCGCCGCATTGTTTTGCCATACACCAAAAACGGCGTTATAGGCGGCATTATGCTTGGTTTAGGGCGTGCGCTGGGTGAAACGATGGCAGTGACTTTTATTATCGGCAACACCTACCAGCTCGACAGTTTCTCGTTGTTTATGCCAGGCAACAGTATTACTTCCGCATTAGCTAATGAATTCGCAGAGGCGGAATCCGGTTTGCACACTGCGGCGCTAATGGAATTGGGTTTAATCCTGTTTGTTATCACTTTTATTGTGCTTTCGCTATCCAAGTTGATGATTTTAAAACTTAACCGCAATGAGGGGCGCTAAGATGCCGATGATAACCAAATCCGATGCCGCCGCTTTTGATGTCAGTCGTCAGCGTATGCAGGCATGGCGGCGGCAGAAAAATCGTCTCGCGCTGCTTATCTCCATGCTGGCGATGGCATTTGGCTTGTTCTGGCTGATTTGGATCTTATTTTCCACTATCACCAAAGGTTTCGACGGCATGTCGATGGCGCTGTTTACCGAAATGACACCGCCGCCGAACACGGCAGGCGGCGGTTTAGCTAATGCGTTAGCGGGCAGCGGCTTATTGATTTTGTGGGCAACCGTGATCGGTACGCCGTTAGGCATTATGGCGGGCATTTATCTGGCTGAATACGGACGCAAATCCGTATTGGCTTCCGTCGTGCGCTTTATTAATGACATTCTGCTTTCTGCGCCGTCTATCGTCGTTGGTCTGTTTGTCTATACCATCGTTGTGACGCAAATGGAGCACTTCTCCGGCTGGGCTGGCGTGATTGCACTGGCATTGCTGCAAGTGCCGATTGTGATCCGCACTACCGAAAATATGCTGCGCTTAGTGCCGGACAGCCTGCGTGAAGCCGCTTACGCTTTAGGCACGCCAAAGTGGAAGATTATTTTATCTCTTACCCTGAAAGCATCGGTTTCTGGCATCGTCACTGGCGTGCTGCTGGCGATTGCGCGTATTGCTGGTGAAACAGCGCCGCTGCTGTTTACTGCGCTGTCTAATCAGTTCTGGAGTCTTGATCTCAGCCACCCTATTGCTAACTTGCCGGTAACAATCTTTAAATTCGCCATGAGTCCGTTCGCCGAATGGCAACAGTTGGCGTGGGCGGGCGTATTACTGATTACTCTATGCGTATTGTTATTAAATATTCTGGCGCGTGTGATTTTCGCCAAAAAGAAAGATTAAGAGAGACGGTTAATGAATCCAATAAGTGAGCGCGTAATGATGAATAACGACACGGCAGAAAGCAAAATTCAGGTGCGCGATCTGAACTTTTATTATGGGAAATTTCACGCGTTGAAAAATATCTCGCTGGATATTGCGAAAAATCAGGTGACGGCGTTTATCGGACCTTCTGGCTGCGGTAAATCTACGTTATTGCGAACATTCAATAAGATGTATCAGCTTTATCCTGAACAGCAAGCCAGCGGAGAGATCCTGCTCGATGGCGAAAATATCCTGCAAGATAATCAGGATATTGCGCTATTACGCGCCAAAGTCGGCATGGTATTTCAAAAACCTACGCCGTTTCCGATGTCGATTTATGACAATATCGCTTTTGGTGTGCGCTTGTTTGAGCGCTTACCGCGCACCGAAATGGACGAACGCGTGCAGTGGGCGCTGACTAAAGCGGCACTGTGGGACGAAACTAAAGATAAACTTAATCAGAGCGGCTATAGCTTATCCGGCGGGCAGCAGCAGCGTTTGTGTATCGCCAGAGGGATTGCTATCCGCCCTGAAGTGCTGCTGCTTGATGAGCCTTGTTCGGCGCTTGATCCGATCTCAACGGGTCGTATTGAAGAATTGATCAGTGAACTGAAATCGGAATATACCGTTGTTATCGTCACCCATAATATGCAGCAGGCAGCGCGCTGTTCAGATCACACGGCGTTTATGTATCTGGGCGAACTGATTGAATATGCTAATACTGATGCGATGTTTACCGCACCGCAAAAGAAACAAACAGAAGATTACATTACGGGTCGCTACGGCTGATAACGGGGAATTTAGATGGAAAACCTTAATTTAAACAAACATATTTCCGGTCAGTTTAATGCCGAGCTGGAACATATCCGCACCCAAGTGATGGTGATGGGCGGATTGGTTGAACAGCAGCTTACTGATGCCATCAACGCCATGCACCAGGGCGATGAAGCGCTGGCGCACCAAGTGATTGAAGACGATCGCAAAGTAAACAATATGGAAGTGGCGATTGATGAAGATTGTGTGCGTATCATCGCCAAACGTCAGCCAACTGCCAGCGATCTACGCTTAGTTATGGCGATCACCAAAACGGTTTCCGAACTGGAACGTATCGGTGATGTGGCGGATAAAATTTGCCGCACGGCGCTGGAAAAATTCTCCCATCAACATAAACCCTTGCTGGTGAATCTGGAATCGCTAGGGCATCACACCATACAAATGCTGCATGATGTGCTTGATGCTTTTGCGCGCATGGATATTGATGAAGCCATTCGTATTTATCGTGAAGATAAGAAAGTCGATCAAGAATACGAGGGTATTATCCGCCAGCTAATGACTTATATGATGGAAGATCCGCGCTCGATTCCCAGCGTATTAATCGCCCTCAACTGCGCGCGCTCCATCGAACGAGTCGGCGATCGCTGCCAAAATATCTGCGAATTTATTTTTTATTTTGTCAAAGGGCAAGATTTTCGCCATCGCAGTGGTGATGAAATAGAAAGTTTGTTGTCTAAAAAATAGCCTGTCATGATTAAATCGCTATTCCCTATCTATGGGAATAAAACATATATATCAAAAAGAAATATATAAATCTGTTTTTATTATTTTACTTTCATATAGCGCTGGTTTTAACTAACCAGCAATAAAACACCAATTAATCACAGAATTAAGGATGTCAACGATGAAACTAACATTAAAACAGAGCGTACTTTCACTGGCTTTATTGGCTGGTATTTCCGGTATGGCAACCGTTGCTCACGCCGATCAGCTTGATGATATTAAAAAAGCGGGTGTGGTGAATATTGCGGTATTCGATAGCAATCCGCCATTTGGATATGTTGATCCGCAAACGAAAAAAATTGTTGGTTATGACGTAGACATTGCTAACGCTATCGGTAAAGCGTTAGGTGTTAAAGTTGAACTGACTGCCACCAATCCGGCTAACCGTATTCCTCTTCTGACCTCAAAGAAAATCGATCTGATTGCAGCTAACTTCACCATCACACCGCAGCGTGCGAAAGAAGTGGATTTCAGCATTCCTTACTTTGTCACCGGACAGAAATTTATCGCCCGTAAAGGCGTGTTAAAACAACCAGATGACATTGCAAAACTGCGTATCGGCGCGGATAAAGGCACGGTGCAGGAAATTACGCTGCGTGACAATTATCCAACGGCAAAAGTCATTTCTTATGATGATACGCCAGTAGCATTCACCGCATTGCGTAACGGCAACGTGCAAGCCATTACTCAAGATGATGCGAAATTAGTCGGTTTACTGGCGAATCTGCCTGATGCCGTCAAAGCAGATTTTGAAATCTCACCATTTAGCATTACCAAAGAATATCAAGGTGTTGGTGTTACCAAAGGTGAAACTCGTCTGGTCGAAGCCGTGAATGATGTATTGCTGAATCTGGAAAAAGACGGCGAAGCAGTACAAATTTACGATCGCTGGTTTGGACCTGAAACCAAATCTGCTCAACCGCGCGGTGATTTTAAGTTTGGTGCGGTAGAACCAGATCCCTCTAAAGGCTAATGTTTTTGCTCCGATAGCCACAAAAAATTAGGTAAAAAATCAGGGCATATTTAATATGCCCTGATTTATACCCGTCATACTTCAAGCTGCATCTTGTTCTTATTAATAAACAGTTGGCTGCATTCACTCACCCGAATCACTTAGTTTACTAAGCTCATCGGGATTAATGAGAGACATCGTGTCTCTCACCAGAGGTAGCCTGCGGCTGTTCAAATTCGTTCCAGACGAATATTTGTCGCTCACTTGCCGCCTCAATGCAACTTGAATTATTTTGGGTATAGTTTGTATGACGGTAACATCTCCACTCAAATAGAAACAAAAAATAGAAACAAAAGATCGAGAAAACATGATCGAAAAAACATTAACGGAGTATTTATTAGAGCCGCGCTATCTCGGCTGGCTGTGGGACGGATTCCTGCTTACGCTGGGATTATCCGCCGTATCCATCATCGCTGCCACGCTGCTGGGCATGGTGATCGCCGGTGCGCGTGACAGCAAACTGGCGATTTTACGTTTACCGGTAATTGCTTACTGCTCACTATTTCGTAATACACCGCTGCTGGTGCAGTTATTTTTCTGGTATTTCGGTGTCGGCAAATTACTGCCGGAGGGCGTAATCCCCTGGCTGAATATGCCGCACGAAGTGACGTTATTTAATATCACGCTTGCATGGCCCTCTTTTGAATTTATCGCGGCGATTTTTGGGCTGACGGTTTATTTCTCGGCGTTTATAGCTGAAGAGATCCGCTCCGGTATTCGCGGGGTGAAAACAGGGCAAAAATATGCGGCGCTGGCGTTAGGTCTTAGCGGCTGGCAAGCCATGCGCTATGTGGTGTTACCGCAGGCGTTAAAAATTGCATTCCCTCCGCTGCTCGGTCAGTACATGAATATCGTGAAAAGTACCTCTTTGGCGATGGCGATCGGTGTAGCGGAACTCTCTTATGCTTCGCGTCAGGTGGAAACCGAAACCCTGCGTGCATTTCAGGCATTCGGCGTGGCAACGGTGTTGTACATCGTCACCATTGCGGTAATGGAAGCATGGGGAATCTGGTATGAGCATCGTTTGTTAGCAAGGGAGCGCCGTTAATATGGACTTCACCGTTATTTACGACAATCTCGATTACATGCTGTGGGGGGCTTATCCTGACGGTCCTATTGGCGGCGCGGCGCTTACGCTGATTATCAGCCTGATCGCCGGTGTTATCTCCGCCATTCTCGGTGTGATCCTCGGTGTTGCGCTGGCGATGTTTCGCGGCTGGATTGGCGGTATTATCGCTGCCGTTCTCGGCTTTTTCCGCGCTATTCCCGTCATTATGCTGATTTTCTGGGCATACTTTATGTTGCCGATGCTGTTTGGCGTTGATATTCCGGCGATCACTTCGGTGATTTGTGCGCTGGCGATGATTTCCTCCGCTTATCTGGCGCACGGCGTGAAAGCTGGCATTATCGCTATAGGTCTCGGTCAATGGCAGGCAGGATTATCGCTGGGATTCAATCGCTGGCAAGTGCTGGGTTATATCGTCTTACCGCAAGCATTACGTATGATGGTGCCATCGTTTATTAATCAATGGATTTCCCTGATTAAAGATACTTCCCTCGCCTATATCGTCGGTGTCGGCGAGCTAACGTTTCTGGCAACTCAAGTAAATAACCGCAGCATGGTTTATCCAACGGAAGTGTTCCTGTTTATCGCGCTGGTCTATTTTATCCTCTGCTTATCGCTCGATGTCGTAGCGAACTGGGTCAGCAAGCGTTATTCGTCTATTGAACCGAAATCCAAAAGACGGCTGTTTGGCTGGTTGATGAAATCACCGATTAATGTGAATTAATATATTTAAATTCAAGTAATTATATGATTTTTGTAGGGGCGGCAATCTGCCGCCCGTGAACCCATCGCGCTGTTAATGCGGGCGGCAAATTTCCGCCCAACGGTAAAAATAATTTTTATTTCAATTAGTTATTCTGATAAATATCCCAACCGCGTGCGCGCCATAAATCAGGTAGTTCTGACATCTGATAGAACGGCGTGATCAACGGGTGATCGATAGGTTTGCTATGGGGATCAGCGCAGTAGTAAAACACCGGAATCCCTGCCGCAATACCGGCATGAGCGCCGGAAACGGAATCCTCCACCAAAATACAGTTATTCAGCGGAATCGACAGATTATCACTGGCAAACTGCAACAGCGCCGGATCAGGCTTCCAGCGTTGAATATCGAACGCGCTATACAGACGATCACCAAAGAAATCGAGCAGCTTAGTTAAGCCCAGCGAATGCTGCATTTTGCTGACTGGTCCATTAGAAACTACCGCCATCGTCACCGAAATTCCCTCAAGTAACGGCAAAATACCCTCAATGGGTTCTAAGCGCAGATCAAACAACCGCGCCAGTTCTTGCCGATACTCTTTTTCCAGTTTGTCATCAGGCTGATTAAGACCAAATTCTACTCTTATTTCAGCAAAAACTTTATATAAATTAGTGCCTTTATAACGTCGAATACACTCGTCGGTAGAGAGGGAAATCCCGTAACTGTTAAACACGTTGGAAAAAGATTCACAACATAAAATTTCACTATCAACCAGCGTGCCATCGCAATCAAACAGCACACATTCAATGGATTGCATTCGTTATTCCTCTGTTTTTCTAATAAGTGAATGGGATTATACCTGTCATTTTTTAAGTTGCAGGGATCACGTTGTTGCAGTCAAATTGCTATAACCAAATAAACACCACACACCCTGCCGTTAATATTCCCATTGAGACATTAAAAATTGCCCATGAAACGCGGTTTCTTAACAAACGGCTGATGGCAGAGCCGAAACCCATCCAGATGATTCCGGCAACCAGATTTACCGCAAACATAGCGATGCTGATGGCGATGATTGAGGCACTGTACCAGCTTCCCGCCAGACTGTAGCTGGCAACTGAGCCGATGCTCATGAGCCATGCCTTAGGATTAAGCGCTTGTAATAGCAGCCCTTGATATAGGCGAACGGGTTTAGTCGTGCCTTTGTCAGTTTCCAGCTTTTCGTAGCGCGAAGTGGTGATTTTCCATGCCAGCCAGACGAGATACACGCTGCCAAAGATTTTTAGTGTGGTATGTAATGAGGGATAAGCGGTGATCAATGTGCCAACGCCTGCTGCCATCAACAAAAGTAGCAACTGCATACCGATCATAATGCCGATCAGCAGCGGCATCGCGCGTGCAAAGCCGAAGTTGGCGGTAGATGAAGTCAGTAGCATGTTATTCGGTCCCGGCGTGATGGCGGCGATCCATAAAAACATCAACATTGAAAAAAACCAGCTTAATTCCATTCTGCACATGCCTCTGTTTTGCGTAACGCTTCAAATTTTGTTGTGTTTATAGTCATCGCATTCAACCTAACAGTGTGATATTGATCGCACAAGTCTTCTCATCATTTAATCGTCATCTAAGTGCAATTTAATTCATTATGGATACACAATTTCAGCCGATGCGCGGTGCAGCGAATCCGCATTTACAAACGCTTCTGCCCCGCGTAATTCGCCGGAAAGTCAAACAGCAACCCGTTTGGCAGCGATTGGAGTTACCTGATGGTGATTTTATCGATCTGGCATGGAGTGAAGCGCCGGAGAATGCGCGTAATAAGCCGCGTCTGGTGTTGTTTCATGGCTTAGAGGGCAGCTTTTATAGTCCTTATGCTCACGGGTTGCTGGATTCTTGCCGTCAGCATCATTGGCTCGGTGTGGTGATGCACTTTCGCGGTTGCAGCGGTGAGCCGAATCGCCGCCTGCGCGCGTATCATTCAGGGGAAACTAACGATGCACGTTTTTTCCTGAATTGGCTGACGGAGAATTTTGGGCAAGTGCCAACGGTTGCTGTAGGTTATTCATTAGGCGGCAATATGTTGGGCTGTTATCTGGCAGAAGAGGGAGAGAATACCGCGTTGCAAGCGGCGGTGATTGTCTCAGCGCCGTTTATGCTGGACTCCTGCTCGCGCCGTCTGGAACAAGGTATTTCACGGATTTATCATCGTTATCTGCTCAATGAATTGAAGCAAAGTACGCAGCGGAAACTAGAGCGTTATCCTGACATTATGCCGTTTACTGACTTTTCCCTGAAAAATATCCGCTCGATTCGGGAGTTTGATAACCAGTTAACCGCGCCGCTGCATGGTTTTCGTGATGCCGAAGAGTATTACCGTCTGTGCAGCGCTTTGCCTATGCTGCCGAAAATCCGCATTCCGCTGCTGATTATTCATGCCAAAGACGATCCGTTTATGTCGGCGGACGTTATTCCTGATCTCAATAAATTACCGAAAAATATTGAATATCAGATCACTGAACACGGCGGGCATGTGGGATTTGTCAGCGGCACCTGGCAAAAACCGCAACTGTGGCTGGAACAGCGCATTCCTGCCTGGTTTGCCCCTTATTTGGTTAACAACAACTAATAAATTAGAAAAAAATCACTTGGAGAGAAGTGCATGATAATTCCCTATCAAGAACTTGCCCCTGAAACGCTGGACAGCATCATTGAGTCATTTGTGCTGCGCGAAGGTACTGACTACGGCGAGCAGGAAAAAACATTGCAACAGAAAGTTGATGATATAAAACGTCAGCTAAAAAGCGGTAAATTGGTATTGATCTGGTCTGAACTGCATGAAACTATCAATATTATGCTAAAAGAGCAGTTTAGTGATGATATGGATAATATAGCGGAGCAGCCGTTTCCTGATTATTAGCGGCAATCATCGAAAAATAAGGAATCAGCGAATGTCGGCAAAACACCCGATTATTGCAGTAACTGGCTCCAGCGGAGCCGGTACAACCACCACGAGTCAGGCTTTCCGCAAAATTTTTCAGCAGTTGCAACTGAATGCTGCGCGTATCGATGGCGATGCTTATCATCGTTATACCCGCCCTGAAATGGATTCTGCGATCCGCAAAGCCAGAGAACATGGTCGCCACATCAGCTATTTTGGTCCCGAAGCCAATGATTTCGCGCTGTTAGAACGCAGTTTTATCGAATACGGTAAAACCGGTATCGGGCAGACGCGAAAATATCTGCATACCTATGATGAAGCCGTGCCTTATCACCAAATTCCGGGTACGTTTACGCCGTGGCAGCCGTTGCCGGAAGATAATGATCTGCTATTTTATGAGGGATTACACGGCGGTATCGTGACGAGTAAGCAGAATGTTGCTCAACATGTTGATTTGCTGGTGGGTGTCGTGCCGATTGTGAATCTGGAGTGGATACAAAAACTTATCCGCGATACTGGTGAGCGTGAACATTCACGCGAAGCCGTGCTTGATTCGGTGGTGCGTTCGATGGACGACTATATCCATTACATTACGCCGCAGTTTTCCCGTACTCATATCAACTTTCAGCGTGTGCCGACTGTCGATACCTCCGATCCGTTTTCTGCGAAGAGTATTCCAACTCTTGATGAAAGTTTAGTGGTGATCCACTTTCGCGGTTTGACCGGTATCGATTTCCCTTATTTATTAGCTATGCTTCATGGCTCTTATATGTCCCAAATCAATACGTTGGTGATTCCGGGCGGTAAACTTGGTCTGGCGATGGAACTAATCATCACACCGCTGATCCAACAATTATTAGAAGGCAAAACATTGGTATAAGCGATAATTATGTCGCGTAATACATTATTAGGATAAGCTCGTTATGAGCGCTTTTTTTTCATACTCCTTATTATTAATAATGACATTATTAACACAATACGAGACAGTTTCCTCAACCTGTGTTAAAACCACTAGATATAAGGACGAATTGTTTTACCTGATCGCTTTCAAAATGCAGCCGTTGTTGTAATTTGAAAGATGATGGGTATAGATTCGTTATGGTGTGACTGTAGTTAAGTCGTGTTAAGTAGTTAAAGACAAACACACCAATATTCTTTTTTGCATCGTGTTCAGACGTGATTTATCAGCGTCGGGGCAAGTTAGATTTTCGGCAGGCTTCTCGCTTTGCTGTTTCAGGCAATGGCTACAAGCAGTGACAACAAAGAGGATAACAACAAATGGTTCTCGGCAAACCTCAAACAGACCCTACACTCGAATGGTTTTTGTCTCATTGTCATATTCATAAATACCCTTCAAAAAGCACGCTGATTCATCAGGGTGAAAAAGCAGAAACCCTTTATTACATCGTAAAAGGTGCAGTCGCAGTATTGATTAAAGATGAAGAGGGTAAAGAGATGATCCTCTCTTATCTGAATCAAGGTGATTTCATCGGCGAATTAGGGCTTTTTGAAGAAGATCAGGAGCGCAGCGCTTGGGTCAGAGCAAAAACGACCTGTGAAGTCGCTGAAATTTCATATAAGAAGTTCCGCCAACTGATTCAGGTTAATCCTGATATTCTGATGCGTCTGTCCGGTCAAATGGCGCGGCGTTTACAAGTAACTTCGGAAAAAGTCGGAAGTCTGGCATTTCTCGATGTAACCGGTCGTATCGCCCAAACCCTATTAAATTTAGCAAAACAACCTGATGCCATGACGCATCCGGACGGTATGCAGATTAAGATTACTCGTCAGGAAATTGGTCAGATCGTTGGTTGTTCCCGCGAAACTGTAGGCCGTATTTTAAAGATGCTGGAAGATCAGAATTTGATTTCCGCGCATGGTAAAACGATTGTGGTTTATGGAACGCGCTGATTTATTGACGTTAATTATGTAAATAGAAAAGGCATAAGGTTGAAAAATCTTATGCCTTTTTTGATCGGCTTGAGTTCAATAAGTTACCTGTATATAAATGACATAATTAACCTGATGTTTGGATATAAGGTTAATATATTTATAATAATTCGTATTGGCGACAACGCGCTGGGTTTACGGGCGGCAGGTTGCCGCCGTTACGCAGAAATTACATAATTATTTGAAATTTATTGTAATAATATAACTGATTATCCGAAATTCTGATTAATGAAATAGTAATAATCTATTATTTATAAATTAGTTTATTATTGGAGCTAATTTAATATGTTTATTTGTCTAAATAATAAACCATCTCTTAAATAAGAATTAGTATTTTAATACTAATTTAATACATTTATATTACTAACCAGATATAATTTATCTTATAAAAACTGAAAATACTTTACTTTGTTATTTTCTTACTGATATATTTCCATGATGGTAAAGTTACTAGTGAATTATATTTATCACAGTTTAAATAAAATAAATACGATATATCAAAGAAGTGTAAAATTTCATTTTTATTTAAAATAGTTAAATAAAATCAAAGGGATTTAATATGGCGAATAGCGTTAGAACGGTAGCTTTACATCGATAAATATATCGTTGACAGTATCATTGTAATATTGCTGTGATATTGTATTAATTTAATTATGGTATTATTTTTGATGTGAATAATAAGCTAGTTGTCATACCAAATTTAATGGTCAATTCAGGCTATTAAAGCGATGGTCGAAATTAGTGTATTGATACGGAAAACTAAGGATAGTTTTTATTTGTTTATCTGCATAATCATCTAATTAAAACCGTTATTAATAACAAATTATTATAGTAGGTAAAAATGAAAGCGAAAAAAAACATATACGGGTTTGTTAAATTTAACCCAATTGCTGCATCTATAATACTGTCTTTGTCAATCGGGGCAAATGCTGCTGAAATCAGTATTAAGAATGGCGCAATCTCCACCGTTAATGGTGTGACGACTGTTGATATTAATACCGCGAATGATAAAGGTATTTCCCATAACGTTTATGATTCACTGAATGTTGATAAAAGCGGTCTGATTTTCAATAACAGCAAGAATGGTGCAAATACTACTCTGGCTGGTCAGATTAACGGTAACAACAACCTGACGACGGGTTCTGCAAAAGTTATCCTCAATGAAGTCACCTCAACCAAGCAGAGCGCCCTGAATGGTGTAATGGAAGTTGCTGGCGATAAAGCCCATCTGATCATTGCAAACCCGAATGGTATTAGCTGCCAGAGCTGCGGTTTTATTAATACCGATAAAGTTACGGTAACAACTGGTAAACCGGATATGCAGGCAGACGGTTCACTGAACGGTTACTCTGTTAATGGCGGTATCATTACTATAGGTCAGTTACAAAACACATCTCCGACCGAGATTCTGGCTCGTTCCGTTGTTGTTAATGACAGAATCAATGTTACTGGTAGTGATTTATCTGTTGTTGCAGGTAATAACTATGTAAATACTGACGGGCAAGTGACCGGTAGTGTTACCGCTAGAGGCTCCAGAAATACCTATGGTGTTGATGTCGCTAAACTTGGCGGCATGTATGCTAATAAGATTAATCTGGTTAGCACTGAAAACGGTATCGGTGTTCGGAATATCGGTGTTATCGCCGCAGGTGCAGGCGGTATCCAGATTGACGGTAAAGGGCGTTTAATTAACGATAATGCTGAGATTAAATCCAGTGGTGCAATTAGTGTGAAAACTAATGGTGTGCTGACCAATGTTACCGGCAAAATCATGAGTGACGGCATTGTTTCTATTGATACCAACAAGACTGCAATCACGAATACCAGAGCTGGTCAGATAGCTTCTTCTATTGACGTTTATATTAACAGCGGTGCTATTGACAATACCAATGGCAAGATTGCTGCGACTAATCTTCTGGCGGTTGATACCAATAAGAATACATTAACTAATTACGGTCAGGGCATCTCAGTTGGTATTGAAGCCGGTGCAGTTGCACTGAATACCGGTTACTTGATGAATGATGGCGGTCAGATCAAAGGTTATTATATCGGTGTTGAAGCGACTAACATTGATACCAATAGAGGTCTTATTGATGCGTTCTATGATGTTGGAATGATCAGTGCCGGTATCATTGATAACGATCGCGGGCTGATTCGTTCAGCATTCGGTGATGTTAATCTTAGTGCTAATAGAGTAACCAACAATGATACGAAGACAGCGGATACCGCAAGTTCTGATTCTCTGGGTATTGTTGCCGGTCACGATGTTTTAATTTCTACCTCTGGGTCGGTGGATAACCGTCGCGGACAGATCGCATCAGAACATGATCTGTATCTGGGAAGTAAAGGCGCTATTAATAACCTTAGCGGTAAAGTTGCGTCCAATAATGAAATATTTATCTCTGGTGCCAGCATGGATAACAGTCAGGCTGGTTTAAGCGGTAAGTTCGGCACGAGTATCAGTGTCGCGGGTAACATTACTAACTATATCGGCGTTATAGGCTCTGACGATGGTAATGTTAATCTGGAAGCCAATGCTGTTGATAACAATGGCGGGCTGATCACGGGAAATGACATCAATATTACTGCCAAGTCTTGGGTTGATAACCGCAATGCACTTATCAGTGCGACGAAAAAATTAACTATGACTTCTGGCGCTGATGTGAATAACAGAGATTCAGAGCGTAATTTCGGGCAGAACGTTGGTATTTATTTTGGTATGCCTCAGCAGAAAGGCGGCATAATCGGTAAAGAAGGTGTGGATATTACTGCAAAAAATAATATCAACAATGACAATAGCCGTATCGTTTCAGAGCTTGGTGCGGTGAAATTAAATACAAATGTTATCTATAACACCAGAGCGATGATCGCAGGCGGTGCCGGAGCGGAGGCTGATGCGAATGGTAAGGGCTATATTGATGGTAACTCTTATCTCAACGCCAGGGATTTGTGGAATAATTACTCCACTATTTATAGCGCCGGAAATCTGAAGATAGACGCTAATTTTATATCTAACAGAAGTGACGGTAGTCTCATTGACAATAACGCGACGGGTATTATTGCTTCTGATAGCGCTTTAGCACTGAATATTGGCAGTAGTTTCACCAACTATGGCTGGATTAGCGGTAAAGGCGATACGAGTGTGAGTGTAAATGGTGTTCTTTATAATAATCAAGCTATTGCCTCAAATGCGGCATTAGAGATTACGACCAGTGCAGGTGTTAATAATTATAAAGACATGGTAGCGGGTACTGTTCTGACTGTTGCATCAAATGGTTATGTGAACAATAACGGCAGCTCCAGTAATATGGTTGCGCCAGTGGTTACATTAGTGGCTAATGGCGGTGATGTTAATAACCGCGGTTACATTGTTAGTGACTTACTGTTAACGGTATATTCTACTCGTAACATTCATAACTACCATCGTATGTTTAGCCGCGGAGTTGCCAGTATCACCGGTAATAATGTTTCCACTGACGGGACTAATTCTCTGTTAGGCGGCTATTACGGTACAGAACTTATAACTAATAAACTTACCGGTAAAGGTGAAATTGTCGGTTTATAATAAGTAACCTGAAAAATGCCCAAGTCATGATCTGATTATTTGATGAGAATTTTCAAAATAATAATGACTTGGGCATGATTAATTTATTTTGCAATAGGAGATACATCTTATTGCGTCTGTGCTAAAACAATAGCGGTTTTAGCAAAATTTTCTGCCATAGAAGTTTTATGAATTTTATAGTTTTTATGGTGAATTTATTAAAAACGAAATCTTCCGGCTGGAAATATAGTTTCTTATGTGGATTTTAAGTTGACTAAATAATAAAAATAATTTTTGAAAATATCGTGATTATATTAGTATCAAATTACATCTAATTTAATACTAATATAATTATTTTTATCATACTAAATGAAAATTTTTATTTTATAAGATTGGTTTTAGTTGGAAATAGTTTACTTTGTTTTCTTTTTACTGATATATTTCCTTACTGATAAGATCTACTGGTAAATTTACTAGTAGATTTGTCTCGTTCAGTCTAACTAAAATGAAGAAGCCGCATGATATATAAGGAAATATGGTATTTCATTTTTATTTTACAAGGATAGTTTATCTGCATAATCATTTAATTAAACTGTCATTAATAACAAATCACTATGGTAAGTAAAAATGAAAGCGAAAAAGAATATATGCAGAATTGCTAAATTCAACCCAATTGCTGCGTCCATCATATTGTCTTTATCTATCGGAGCAAATGCTGCCGAAATTAGTATTAAGAATGGTAAAATATCTACCGTAAATGGTGCGACGGTTGTTGACATCAGTAAAGCGAATGCTAAAGGTATTTCACATAATGTTTATGATTCACTGAATGTTGATAAAGGCGGTTTAATTTTCAACAACAGTAAGAATGGTGCAAATACTACTCTGGCTGGTCAGATTAACGGTAACAGTAACCTGAGTTCTGGTTCTGCAAAAGTTATCCTCAATGAAGTCACCTCAACCAAACAGAGTGCCCTGAATGGTGTAATGGAAGTTGCTGGCGATAAAGCTCATCTGATCATTGCAAACCCGAATGGTATTAGCTGTCAGAGCTGTGGCTTTATTAATACCGATAAAGTTACTGTAACAACTGGTAAACCAGAAGTGCAGTCAGACGGTTCACTGAAAGGTTACTCTGTTAATGGCGGTATTGTTACTGTCGGTCAGATGCAAAGTTCATCTCCGACAGAAATTCTGGCTCGTTCAGTTGTCGTGAATGGCATGATCAATGCCGCTGGTCAAGATCTATCCATCGTTACAGGTAATAACTATGTAAACGCTAACGGGCAAGTGACCGGCAGTGTTACCGCTAAGGGTAAGAGTACCTACGGTATTGATGTCGCTAAACTCGGCGGTATGTATGCCAATAGGATTAATCTGGTTAGCACTGAAAACGGTATTGGTGTCCGAAATATCGGTGCTATTGCCGGAGGTCTGGGCGGTATTCAGATTAACAGTAACGGCAAGTTAATCAACGACAATGGTCAGATTAAATCCAGCGGTACGATTGATGTGAAAACTAATGGTGCGCTGACCAATGTTACCGGCAAAATTATGAGTGATGGTATTGTTTCTATTAATACCAATAAGAACGTAATCACTAACACCAATACTGGTCAGATTGCTTCTGGTTATGACGTTTATATTAACAGCGGCGCTATTAATAATACCAATGGTAAACTTGCTGCGGGTAATGTTCTGGCGGTTGATACTAATAAGAATACATTGACTAATTACGGTCAGGGTGTCTCTGTTGGTATTGAAGCTGGTGCGGTTGCGTTAAATACCGGTAACCTGATGAATGATAACGGTCAAATCAAAGGTTACTATGTAGGTATTCAGGCTACTAATATTGATACCGATAAGGCGATCATTGATTCGGCTGGTAATGTTGAGATGATCAGTGCCGGATATATTCAAAATAATAATGGGTTGATTCGTTCGGCAGGCGGTGACGTTAACCTTGCGGCTGTAACATTAGTCAATAGCAAAACAAAAACAGCAGATGCAGCAAGTTCTGATTCTCTGGGTATTGTTGCCGGTCACGATGTAGTGATTGCAACTGAAAAGTTGATAGATAACCGTGTCGGACAGATCATCTCAGGACATGATGTATCGCTGAAGAGTAAAGCCGATGTTAATAATGCCAATGGTAAGCTCGCGTCACATAATGAAATATTGATTGACGCACTTAACGTAAATAACAGTCAGGCTGGTTTAAGCGGTAAGCAAGGTGTAACTATCAATGCAGTCAATAACATTGTTAACGACATCGGGGTAATAAGTTCTGAAGAGGGTGATGTTAACCTGAAAGGCAAAGCTGTTAATAACAATAATGGTTTTATAATGGGAGATAATCTCAATATTAATTCTGCTACTTGGGTTTCTAACTTAGCAGCATTCATGGTAGCAAATGACAAGCTAACCATTAATGCAGGTTCTTATGTGAATAACGATTCTTCAGAGAATAAATTCAGCTCTGCCGGTCTTTATTTCGGTATGCCTCAGCAGAAAGGCGGTATAGTTGGTCGAGGCGGTGTTGACATTACAGCCAAAACTTATATCAACAATGAAAGTAGCCGTATCGTTGCTGTGAGTGGTGCGGTGAAATTGAATTCAGATATACTCTATAACGCCAAAGCAACGATTGCTGGCGGGTATGGTGAAACTACCTATATTAAAGCCAGAGATTTGCGTGCTGATAACTCCACTATTTATAGTGCAGCAGATCTGAAGATAGATGCGAATACGTTATCTCTCAAAAGTAGCGGAGCGCTCGCTAATAATACCGCAGCCGGTATTATTACGACTGATAAAAATTTAGAGTTGAATATTAATGGTAATTTTACAAATAATGGTTGGATCAACAGTAACGGTGATTCAAGTATTAATGTAACTGGTACTCTTAATAACAATAAAATCTTCAATTCAAACTCTGCATTAAATGTTAAATCTAATGTGGTTAATAATTATATGTACATGGGTGCGGGTACTGCTTTAACCGTTACCGGTATGACTATTAACAATAACAACAGTACTAGTAAAATTGTTGCACCTGTAGTTTCTATAGTTGCTAACGGTGATATTAAGAACTGGGGTGATATAGTTAGTGATATTCAGTTAACGGAATATACTTCCGCTGGCATTTATAATTACAAAAATATGCTTAGTAATGGAATTGTCCAGCTAAATAGTAAAACCGTTTATAATAACGGAGCTGGCGCTGTGTTAGGCGGTCTTCGTGGTACTCAGGTATCAGGTAAGATCACAGGTACAGGTTCTATTGTCGGGTTATAATAAATAATAAGTAACAGTCGCATTATTGCGACTGTTACTTATACGAGATATATTATGAAGTCTATACAGGGATTTTTATTAACTTCTTTAATTTTTTCTTATCCTCTTAGTGTTTCCGCTCAGGTTGATTTTGATCGGTTAGTGAAAGAGCAGCAGAATAATGACAGTAATTCTCGACAAGAAAATAAAATAGAAAAAAAAGATGTTTACTCAAGTGTAGAGAAAACTAGTGTTATTGATAACACTAATATTCCAGAAGAAAAACAATGTATTAAAATAAATGAGCTTGTTATAGGTAATAACTTCCTGAGAAGTACCGAAATAAAAAAAATGCAGCAGGATATGGTCGGCAGTTGTCTTGGCGTGCAGGGTATTGGGCAGTTAGCTGCTAATTTGCAGGATTATATTATTAATTTAGGCTACGCCACGACTCGTGTTGAAACACCAGATCAGGATTTATCACTCGGCAGACTGGTTTTGATGATTAAACCAGGCAGAATTGAAAATGTAATTATTGAAAATAATGATGTAAAAAGCTGGATATTGCCATTTGGCAAAGAAGATATTCTTAATATCAGAAATATAGAACAAGGATTAGAAAACTTACAGAAAGTTTCAGGGGTTGATATTAAGATTAATATTGAGCCAGGCAGTCAAAATGGCTATAGCAACATAGTGATCAACACCAATCGTACTAAACGCTGGGACGCTCGCTTGTCATTTAATAACTGGGGTGATGAAAGTACAGGGCGAAATATAGTCGGCGGTACGGGTTATTTATATAATCTGGCTAAAATGAGCGATATATTTTATTTGTCAGGCTCAACTAGTACCACTAGTGATTATACAAATATCAGTACATATTATTCTGTTCCGTTTGGTTTTTGGGATTATGAGCTTTTTTACAGCAATAGCCGTTCTCGTCAAGGGGTCAATATTAGTTCAATGGATCTTGATTATGTCGGGAAAAGTGAATATCTCAGTTTAAAGGCCTCCAGAACGTTATATCGGGATAAAGATAAAAAAATTACCGGATTCACTGAAATATTCAGAAGAAAGTCAGGTTATAAACTGGATGGTATTGAGCTGAAACTTCAGAAACGGGATATGGGAAATATCCGTTTCGGTGTTAATTATAAACAAAATTTTGTCGGCTCAGCCCTTGATGCCGCGCTCTCTTATCAGCGCTTTGTCACTTGGTTTGGGGGAACAGAAACACCGGATATGAAATCGGGAGATGTGAAACCCGCAAGTCATATCGTGAATCTGGATACGAATTATATCAAGTTACTGGATTTGAAGCCTTTTAATGCTTATTACAATCTTCGGCTTGGCGGGCAGTATTCACTGTCTGAGCTGACATTACAGGATCAATTTACGCTTGGCAGCCGGTGGAATGTGCGTGGTTTTGAGAATAGTACCGGTATTTACGGCGATAAAGGTTTCTATATTCAGAACACAGTAAGTTTCATGACCGGATTTAAGGACGCGGAATTGTATTTCGGCGCGGATTACGGGCAAGTTGCAAAGTCTAATTATTCGCAAACTAAATATAACAGCAAAAAACTGATGGGTGTCGTTACTGGTGTGAAAGGCAGTTTCAGCACACTTGGATATGATTTTTCTTTGTCAGCACCGCTGCTTTATCCAGATGAACTGGATACGGATTCACTTAATGTGAATTTTAACCTGTTTTATCAATTCTAGTATCAGGGACGAATATGCGTATCGGGACAGATATTGTTGAAGTTGACCGCATTAAGCGATTGATTTCAGATTTAGGAATGGCTTTTTTACAGCGCGTTTTTACTGATCAGGAAATTGATCAAATCGATGCCCAAAATCCAGATTATGAAAGAGCCTCTGGATTTTGGGCAGCAAAGGAATCAATGGTAAAAGCGATTGGTTTAGGATTTCGTAATGGTATCCGTTTTCATGATATGGATATTCACCATGATGAATATGGTTGCCCACATTTTATTTTTTCGGGGCAGCTAAAAGAAGTAATCACAGAGATGGATATTTCGGATATATCCATGAGTATTTCGCATTGCCGTACTCATGCTATTGCCGTTGTTGCCATGACCTCTAAAAATTCATGACCTCTAAAAATTAATGTAGCAGAGATACCTATATGTATAAATATAATGACCTTATTGATAAAACGGTTCTGGTAACCGGCGCCAGCGGTGATATTGGTTTGGCTATTTGCAGCAAATTTCTGGAACAGAAATGTCAGGTTTATGCGCTGTATAAGTCAAATTCCAGTGATTTAACCGAACTTAAAAATGAACATTCGCAGGGCGATAACTTGCATATCCTCCAGTGTGATCTTGCGGATAAAGATGCGGTTACGCAGCTATGCGTTCACCTGACTGAAACGGTCGGAAAAATAGATGTTCTGGTCAATAACGCAGGGATTGTCAGAGACAGCCTGTTTGCATCAATGAGTTTTGAAGACTTTAGCGCTGTGATTGATACCAACCTGTTGGGTGTTTTCAGACTCACTAAAGAAGCGTTGATGTTACTGCGATCTGGCGAAAATCCAGCGATCGTGAATGTTGCGTCTATTGCTGCGCTTATCCCAAGTAATGGGCAAACTAACTACAGTGCGTCAAAAGGTGCAATTCTTGCTTTTACCCGTACTCTGGCGTCTGAACTGGCACCAAGAGGCGTGCGGGTTAATGCCGTTGCTCCCGGCATGATTGAATCTAAAATGGTGAAAAAAGTATCCCGCACCGTTGTGCGTGACGTGCTGAATTCAATTCCATTAAAGCGTTTAGGTAAATGCGATGAAGTTGCTAATACCATCGTTTATTTAAGCTCTACTGCTTCCAGTTACATTATTGGTCAGACCATCGTTATCGATGGCGGCTTAGTTATGCGGTGATTTATGTCTAAATATTCAATTCCTTCTAAAATCTTTCTGGAAATGGGCGGCTGGAGACAGCCTTTGTTAATGGTTGATCGTATTGATGATTATAAATATGGCGAGAATGGTTATGTGCAGGTTGTAAAACATGTTACATACAATGAGCCTTATTTATTAGGGCATTTTCCGGAAGATCCAATTATGCCAGGCGTTATCGTCTCTGAAATATTTGGTCAGGCAAGTGAATACCTCTCATTTCTAACGGATATTTGTGACATTTATAATGAACGTTACGGAGAAAGTTTGAAATCATTGCGTGATATTCATTCAAAAATTTATGATGAAAATATGCGTGATATTATTCGTACCCGTCGTTCTCAGGTTCGGGGAGTATTAGCAGCGCAGAATTTAAAATTTAAAGATATTGCATATCCGGGTGACTCGATTGAGGTTGTCAGTAAACTGGCATTCTCGGATGATCATGGCTTTAAACATTATTCTGTCTCTGCTCATGTAGGAAAACGTCTTATTAGTCAGGGAACAATTATCAACTTTCGTGAAGTTAAATAAATAAAAAAGGGGTGTAGTAGATGAGCACAATTAAAGAAAATATTGAAGAGCGTAAAAAGGTTTTATATACCATTAAAACTGAGATTATTCAGCGCTTAAATATCCAAAAAGATGAATCTCAGATTGATGATGATACAGCGCTTTTTGGTAATGGACTGAAACTTGATTCTGTTGATGCGACAGAAATTCTGGTTTTGTTGGATAAAGTCTTTGATATTCAGGTTAGTGAAAGTGATGATCCGTCTTATATGCGGAGCATTAATAATCTGGCATCTTTTGTTATCAAGAAAAGAAATAAGTCTTAATTAAAAATAATTATAAGTATTAATTAGAAAAATTAATATATTATATAGGGATTTTACATGAAAACACTTTATGATTTGCACCAAAAGCATAATGCAAAAATGGGTCTTTATAATAATAAGTCCGTTCCGGCATCTTATAATTCTGCGGAAGTTGAATATAAAGCATTAAGAGAAAATGCACTCTTAGTTGATTATTCTCACATGTCTATTGTCAGTGTTATTGGTGATGATGCCTGGATTTTGGTAAACCATATTGCCTCTGCTGATGTATCTACGATTCGCGATGAACAAGGCATATATTCGTTAGTTCTGAATGAAGACGGAACAATTCGCGGAGATATGTATGTTCTGTGTTCCGATGACGGATATTATATTCTTTCTGAAAATATGTCTGCTGACGATATTATCGAATGCTTAAACGGTGTTTTAGCACTTTCAGATGAGTTAGATATTCAAGAAGCGCCTGAAATTAAAGCCGTGGGTGATGACTGGGGAACAGTTCTTTTAGAAGGTCCTTATTCATGGGAAGTATTATCAGAAATTTATGGTTTTGACATTATTGGTCTGCCATATCATGAATTCATGATTACTGATGATGAACTGATGATTTTCCGCTGCGGTAAACACGGTGAGTTTGCTTATATGGCAGTAGGTAAACAAGATTCGTTGACCGATTTGTGGGAAAAACTTATTGATGCCGGAGAAAAATTCCAACTGAAAACCGGTGGTTTGGATTATCAAAAAACGGTTCGTGTGGAAAATACTGGTTGGGATCAATCAATTTATGCCGGTTATTCCCGTAATCCGGTTGAGCTGCAACTGCAATGGGCTATTCAGTACGATAAAGAGGATTTTGTCGGCAAATCAGCCGTAGAAGAATTCTCTCGTACTAATGCTGAACGCAAACTTATCGGTATGATTCCGGTATCTGAATGTGCTGGTATTGAGACTGATGATAAAGTGCTGGTTAACGGAGAATCTGTAGGTGTTGTTATTAAGTCGGTATTCTCTCCTGCTCTCCAGTCTTTTATTGCGTTGGCATTAATTGATGGTGATTATGCTTATTCCGATATTAACGGTTTTGAAATTCAGACCAGTAATGGAAATATTATCGCCAAAACTCAAAGTGTTCCGTTCCTCTATAACTTTAGTATGTTAGTTAGCCCGACTGAACATAGTTTTATTGATGAATCGAAACCAAAAAGTTCGTTGTAATTAAAACGCTCGTTGTAATTAAGTAAATGTAATTAAACGAGTGTAATTACACGTTCGCAGACAGCAACCGGTCTGAATTGAAATATTTTGTGATAGTCAATTCAGACCAATACCGTTTTTGATGTATGGCATATTTGCTGTTAGTTATTCAGTAATAATCATCAGGTATTAATTATGAAAATGGACAGAAAAAGAGTTGTAATTACGGGAATGGGGATATTGTCATCTCTGGCTGATAATGTTTCAGATTTCAAACAAGCATTACTGAATAAAAAATGCGGTGTTACTGACAGCGAACGATTTTCAACATGGTTTGAAAATGCACGTGCGGCTGAAGTATTACATGATATTGATTATTCAGAACTCCCCGAAGATCTTATTGAGTCGCTCGATAACGCCGCGCTCTGGGCATATAAAGTAAGTAAAGACGCACTGACGCAGGCTGGATTAATTAATAATAAAGAAAGACTTAACGAAACAGGTCTGATTGTTGGTGTCTCATCAGCCGGAACAGAAGCCTTTTTACCGTTGTTTGAACAGCGCATTCAGGATTTCTCCCTGAAAAAAGCCATGTATTCTGGCGGATTTTCTTCCTGCTGCTCCAGTGTTTCCACGCTGTTAGGCTTGAAAGGCGGCATGGAGTTAGTGGCAACGGCTTGTACTGCCAGCCCAAATGCTATTGGTATGGCGTTTGACTACATTCAGAATGGTAAAAGTAAAACCATGCTGGCTGTGGGGACTGAACCGATTTATCTGCCGACGTATGCAGGTTTCTATGTTCTGAATGTTATGCACCCTGATTCCTGTACGCCATTTTCCGGCAATCCGGGAATGTCTATCGGCGAAGGGGCGGGCGCGGTCATGCTGGAAGAGTATGAACATGCTGTCGCTCGCGGTGCGACGATTTATGGCGAAATTCTCTCCTACGCAACCTCTTGTGATGCGTTCCATGAAACCGGTCCAGATCCGCGTGCCAGCGGTGCAGTACAGGTAATGACGAAAGCCATGCAGAATGCCGGTATCACGCCGGAACAAATTGATTATGTCAATATGCACGGTACGGGTACTGAAGCTAACGACCGCATTGAAACGCTGGCGATGAAGAAAGTGTTCGCCAATAACGAAAATCTGCTGGTCAGCTCCACCAAATCCTATTTTGGTCATAATATTGGCGCTGCCGGTATTGTGGAACTTATTGCCTGCTTAGTGACATTACCGGAGAAAAAAGTTCTTCCGACTCTTGCATTTACCGTTCCGCGCGCTAACTGTGATCTGGATTACGTGCCGAATGAATTCAGAGAAAAAGATGTCAATATTTTCATGAAAAACAATTATGCGTTCGGCGGTAATAATTGCAGCATGATTGTGAGCACTAAACCGACTTCTATTCCGGTAACGTCTTATGAAGAGAAACGTGTTGCCATCTCCGGTATTGGTGCGGTTTCTGCGATTGGGCATACGCTGAATGAGATCGTGGATTTCATCTGGGAAAATAATCAATCCGTTGAGTTGGGTTCAGTTAAGTTCTATGACGATACTCTGGAAGAGACCAGAGAACTGTTGGACGTTTTGACGACGACTCACCAGTTTGAAGAATTATTGGGCAGCGATTTTGCGCTTGGCGCAAATGCGTTACCTGAAAATGATGAGAATTTTAAAACATTTCAGGTCAGCAATCTGGAACCTCGTAAACATCTGCGCCGTTATGATCCGCGCAAAGCAACACGCGGCGGCACATTTGCACTGATCGCACTGGCGGAAGCGTTAAATACGGCAAAACGCAAGATCAAAAAAGATGGTGATGAGTTCGGTTTCGTCATGGGCATGTCTCGCGGTCCGCAGGAAACAACGTATAAATATTTACAGAGTTTGAAACCTGATCCGCGCAAAGTCCGTACCTCTGAATTCCCTGGTTCATTGATGAATTCAATACCGACATTCTGCGGTATTTCTGAGGGGATTAAAGGCTACACCACCACACTGGCAACGGGTGAAAATGCGGCATTAGGCGCATTAACCTACGGTTATGAAATCATTCGTCAAGAGTTGCAGCCGCAGGTTCTTGTCGGCGGTGCTGATGAATACTTCCCGTCTATGTCGCTGTATATGGATGCGGTTACGCAGAAAATTCACATGACCTCCGATGCCCGTGATTACCAGATATATGGTAAAGAGCCGAAAGGTTTTATTCCTGGTGAGGGTTCGTGCATGTTGCTGCTGGAAAGTGTGGAAGCTATTCAGGAGCGCGGTGCGGAGATTCTGGCTGAGATTGCCGGTTATGGTAAATCCAGCAGTAACAGCTATTTTGATGCGTCTCAGATCGATGAAAAAGCGCAGTCAATGTCTTTGGCTATTGCGCGCGCATTAGATGATGCGGGTATTAGCGCGAAAGATATTGATCTTGTTTGCGGTACGAGTAACGGCAGCCAGAGTAATTCTCAGATAGAGATTGAGGCTATTTACCAGTCATTCCAACAGGAAAATCCTCAAGTTCCGGTGGTTAACTATAATGCCTTCTTCGGCTTTGTAGCGTCTTCTGCCGGTTTGATGAATCTCGCCGTACTGATTGATTGCATTAAGAAACAAGCTGTTCCTGCTATTCCGTATACACAGGAATTCTGTGATGAACGTATTAACTTCGTCCGTCAACCTCTGAAAATGCCGGTGAAACATGTACTACTGGTTGGTGCAACGGAAGGCGGCAACTATTACGCATTCGTTATAAAGGGATAATACTTTGGATAACGCAGCTATTATTTCAGGCTACAGTGTGCATCTGCCGTTTGCAAAAAACGGCAGTGAGTTAATTAATAATCTAAAACAAGGACATCAGGTTAATAAAACGTTTTGGTTTAAGTCTGATGAAGAGGCAAGAAAATGCGGATTTGGGATTAATAAACGTGTTGCCCGACTGGAAGATGAAAATGATAGCGCGTTTGAATTGATATATCGCCTGATTGACGATGTTCTTGCACAGGCAATGCTGGATAAGCATTGCCTGTCAGGGGATAACGTCAGAGTTTATTTGACCGGATTAGGTCCCAGAGTAGATGCGTTAGATTTTAAATGTTTCTACGATATGAATGATATTGATGATGTTGAACTTACTACATCAGCGCAAAATCTTCATGCCAGTAAAATGTCTCAGGAACAATTAGCGCATAATATTGCGGACAAATATTGCCTGAAATATCTACCCCCAAATATGCACTGCACCAGTAATTCTTCTCTGGCAGCCGTACATCTTGGCTGTCAGGCAATAGAGAAAGGCGATATTGATCTGGTGATGGTGATCAATTGTTCAAAGATTAAATCACAAGATATTTGGTTTCTGCAAAGCCAGTCTATGTTGGATAGTGACGTCGTTCAGCCTTTCGGTGAAAACAGTAAAAGTGTGTTATTCGCAGAAGGTTTCAACGCGATATTACTGGAGAGTAGTACACACAGAGATGCCCGACAGGTTACCGGCGGTATCCGCATTAAATCGGCTTATACACAAATCAGTGCTAACCGAAGTAATGATGCTGCTCATCTGAGTGTGAACATGCTGAAAGTGATGAATCAGGTTATGAGTGATGCAAGTGTCACTTGTGACGATATTTGCGCGATTATTCCTCACGGCAATGGTTCGGAAGTCAGTGATAAAGCAGAAGCAAAAGCCATATCTATGCTGTTAAACGAACAGTCAGTACCGGTTCTGGCATATAAGGGACAAATTGGTTATACCACGACAGGTTCCGGTGTTGTTGATTTAGTTATTGGCTGCCATTCATTACTACATGGTGAACTGATCTCTCCGGTTGGTAATGATGAGATCATCAAGGATATTGCGCCGTACTTGCTTGTTGATCAAGGAACGGTAAAGCACGATAAAAAACATCTGCTAAAAGTCGGTATCGGAATTGATGGCTCTATTATCGGTGTGGTTATGTCTGATAATAATTCTGGCAGGTAAGTTAATATGGAAAAAATGATGTACTTATCCTCGTTCTCTGTGACTGAACCTGACGACGGCGTTTATTTGTATTATCCCAGTTGGCTGAATGTCTGGGAATCTCATCTCTATAATAAAGCGCTGAAATCAACTAATACTCATGGCTGGGGATTTAAACGCTTTGGCACAACAAAAGATATTTATGCCAGAGAAATGATAAGAACCCCTCCATATATAAAATATATTGATGCGATGGAGCAGGTATCTGATAGCGCATTACAACAGATGGCAAGCAGAGAGCGCATGTCATTAATGAAATCGCGTACTGCGTTTATTTATGTTGATACTTGGGGAGAGTCTGGCGTATTTGAGGATAATCCCACTGCATTACATACCTCAACGATTGACACATTACCGAAAAATTTGGTGAAGAAATTTTCGGTGAAAGATTTCACCTGCAAGATGCGCGGTGAAAAACAATCACTAATACAGGCAATGAGAGTTGCACAAGATTATCTTAACTGGGGGCTTTTTGACTTCGTGGTGATCTGTGCGGCATATCGCGCTGTTCCTATTCTGACATTCTCTGATGAAGATATTCCGGTTAAACGTGCAGAAAGAAGCAAAGAAAAAGCAATTAATGTCAATCTGTCTATTGAACGTGTCGGCTGTTTTATTTTTAGTAATCGGGAAAGTAAGCTGAAAATAAATTGCGGGAATTACGTTATTTCCTCCGCAGATCAGCGGCAGGAAGCGAAATCATTTGAAACATGGTCTGACATTGATCTGATCTCTTATACGGGATTACGGAAAAATACTATTTCCAAAATATTACCCAATGAGAAACAACTCTCTGACTCTGATGTTATTAGCCTTAACGATGTATATGGCAGCAGCGGTTGCCTGTCTCCGGCATTAAGTTGGATATATCTTGATCAGAATGTCACTTCGTCAGGAAAAATGAGAACGGTTGCGCCAAATAATTTTGGTGGTTATGACTATTTCGATACCTGCTATTAATCAGATTAACAAATAATCAGATTAACAAGGAATAATTATGGCGAATAATGTTAAGGAATTACCGGCAATACTTTTAAGTGATATTTATAAAAGTTATGGTGCTGGTGAAAGCAAAGTTGATGCTCTTAAAAATATCAATTTAGAAATTGCTCAGGGAGAATTTCTTGCTTTATGCGGTCCTTCCGGTAGCGGAAAAAGTACCCTGCTGAATATCTTATCTGGTATTGATAAACCAACTTTCGGAACAGTAATGTTTCTTAATAAGTTGCTAAATGACTTAAATGAAGACCATCTTTCTTTTGTCCGAAGCAAATATCTTGGTTTTATTTTCCAGTTTTTCAATTTAATGCCGGTATTAAATGCGTTTGATAATGTCTATTACCCTTTAATTCTTAATGGTAATTTTAATAAAAAAGAAGCAAAGGAACGTTCGCTGCATTATCTGGACAGTGTCGGTCTGAGTCATCTTACCGATCGAAAACCAGGGCAGCTTTCTGGAGGGCAGCAACAGCGCGTGGCTATCGCCAGAGCGCTGGCGCACAATCCATCGGTTGTGGTCGCTGATGAACCTACCGGTAATTTAGATCTGGCTACCGGTGAATCCATTCTGGATTTATTAATGAAAATTAATGAAGAAACTAAAACGACATTTATTATTTCCACTCACTCAACTCAGCTTAAAGATCGAGCCAGACGCGTTGTTGAAATCAATGATGGAGGGCTTGTTTATGATTCCGCAAAATAAAATATTGTTGTTTTTCTGGATATGCTGTGCCTTTTTTACTGCGAGTTTTCATGCGACGGGCGCTGTTAATAATGCACCAGCTAATAATGTACCCGCTAATAATGCACCGGCGGTAGAAACTATATTGCAGAAAGGTTTTCCTGTTAAAGCAGATGAACTGGAAAAAACGACAGATTCATTATTTCAGGAGTATGAAAGTCAGAAAAATATTTCTTCGCTGGTCTTTTATTCTTACGGCATGTTAAGACTGGCTAATCATTTTAGTCAGGTCAATGATTTTGTCAGAGCCTCTGAATATGCCAAGACGGGTTTTTTCTATCTTGATGAAGCCGTAGATTTATATGAGGATAATCCGCGCGTTCGTTATTTGCGGGCGCGTGTTGATGCTTATTTGCCAGCAAATCTTGGTCGCTGTGTTGTGACGCTATATGACACGGATATTCTGCTTAAAGAAAAAACAAAGTTTGATAAAGATATTCTGGCACAGATTAATTATATGCGTTATCGGGCTCTTTATAGTTGTAAAGAGTATAAACAGGCGGACGCTCTTTTGGCTCAGATAAAAGAAGAAAATCCGAATCTGAATTTACTGTCTCTGGGCGTTGATGGTACTCCCGAATGGGATGTTAATGAAGTCACGCAAGTTATGATGCCTTTGGTTAAGGGGGAGTAAATGTTTAACGGATTTGTGTTGACGAGTATCGCTGTCACGCTGGTTTTAGGCTTTGTGCTTTACTGTGCTATTTTTAAAACGCAGGATTTGAAATTTTCTTTTCTAAATTTATTCAGACATAAAAGGCGTTCATTCTCCACGATTATTGCCATTATTCTTGGCGGCGTATCTATTTTTCTTTATGGCGGATTTATCGATTATTCATTCTGGATTCTGAAAGAGCAGACAATAAGAACCAATATTGGTCATGTGCAAATTTATAATCAGTCCTATTTTGAAACGTCCAATAAAAGCCAGAGTATTATTGATAATTACGAAACGCTGAAAGATGAAATATTGCAGGATCGTGAATTATCTCAATATATTTCTACGATTTCAGGGCAACTGGAATTTACCGGCGTGGTTTCACAGTATGAGAATGAAACATCAAGTTATTTTTCCGCACTTGGTGTCGAGCCTTTGCCTGCGCTGAAACTGGGTTCTTTTGATAAGCTGGTTTCCGGCAGTGATTTATCACGTATTAAGAGTGATGAAGTCACACTGGGAAGCGGTCTGGCTAGAACTCTAAATGCACATTATTCAGACTGGCTGGATTTGATGGTAGTCAATACCAGCGGCGGTCAGGGCGCGTTATCTCTGAAAGTACGCGGTATTTTTGAGTCTGGTATCAAAGATTATGATGATGTCGCGATGAAAATTCCGCTGAATACGGCGCAGCGTATTATGGGAACGAGCGGTGTCAGTAAGATATTAATTTTACTTAAAGATGATAATGACTTGCCGGTATTCAGCGCCAAACTTCATCAGTTTATTGCCGATAAGCATCTGCCATTAATTGTTCGTGACTGGAAAGAAATGTCATTATTTTATCAGCAGGTTGAAGGTTTGCTGTCTGGTATCTATTTCTTTATAAAAGTTATCGTCGCATTGATTGTTATTTTCATGATCAGCAATTCAATGACCATGAATATTGTAGAAAGAACGCGGGAAATTACCACATTAAGAGCGATTGGTCTTAAACCTGCCCATGTTACCCGACTGTTTTTACTGGAAGGGATATTTATCGGAATAATTGGTGCTATCGGCAGCCTTGTGATTGGTTTTGCTATTGCTGGTGTCATCAATATACATGGTATTGCAATGCCGCCATCACCGGGGCAGTCACAGGGATATACCGCATTTATAAAAACAAATAATGTCGATTTAATCTGGATTACGTTGGTATTGCCAGTACTCACTGCGGCATTGGCATCAATTCTGCCGTCACGTCGGGCATCAAAGCTGAACATATCTGATGCGTTTAAATTTGTATAAGGAAAGCATAATGAAAAAATGCCCATTCTGGTTATTCATGTCCGCTCTGTTATTTTCAGCGGCGGGCTGGGCTAACGCATCGACGCCTGATGTCATGGAGATTATCCGGCAGTCGGACGAGGTGCGCTCCCCGAATAAACCTTTTCGCTATACCGTAACGGTGCTGGAATATAAGTCGGGAAACACCGAACAAGCCAGTAAACAGGTTTTAGATGTATCCATGCGCTTTATGAAACCAGAAAACGGCGCTCAGGCTGATGCCCGCTCTCTGGTTCGTTTTGTGTACCCGCCACGAGACAAGGGTAAAGTCATGCTGTCTGACTGGTATGATTTATGGTTTTATACGCCAGAGCTGCGCCGTCCAATTCCTATCTCCCGTCAGCAACGGCTGTTGGGGCAAATTTCCAATGGTGACGTTATTGTCACTAACTTTGAGTTTGCTTATAACTCTCAGCTACAGGGTGAAACGCCGTGCGGCAAAAAAACGTGTTATAAGCTGGAACTGGAACGTAAATCCCCTGAAGTAACTTATCCTAAAGTTGTTTATCTAGTTGAAAAAGATAGTGATTATCGCCCTTATAAAGCGTCTTACTATTCACTGGATAACAAGTTAATTAAAGATGTGCTGTATCAGGATTATAAGCCAGTGCTCGGCAAGGAAAGACCGACAAAAATTATCGTGAAAGATGCCCGCAGCAGCGGCTATTCGGTGATGGAATACAGCGACATCAGACTTGAATCTCTGCCGGAATCTCATTTTACCAAAGAGTATATTCAACGGGGTGGCAACTAATGAGACGCTGTCTCTTTGTTCTGCTGGCGTCTCCGGTTATCTTCTTTCCGGCAGATCTTTTGGCTAATTGTTTGTCTGATTCGGCTATTACGGTATCCGGTCAAGCCGCTTATGTGAACAAGAAACCGTCTGTCTGGCGAATAAAGCGTAAGAATCCCTATACTTCCGATAATATGTATAGTGATTTGATGGGGCAGGTCAGTAATAAATGCCAGTTGATTGAAAATAAACTCGATGCTGATTTTTCGCTGTACGCGCTGACTTATTACCCATATAAAAGCGTCGGCAACTTTGAAAAAGATGATCACCGGATAAGAGGCTTAATCGATCGGCTTTCGCTCTCTTATTCGATGTCAGACCGTATCAGGCTGGAGGCGGGTAAACTCAGGGCGCAATCTGGTCTCTTTTATTTGAAGTCGCCTGCCAGTTTGATGAATAACTATTATTCTGGATTTAAATCTACGCGGATTTACGATCCTGCCATGAAACAGGTCTATCCTGAGTCGTCTTGGGGAGCAAGGTTATCAAGTGATTCCAGAGATTATTCATTATCTCTAACCGTTGCGCCGAAACTGACGCATATTGATAAACGTTATGAGTCTTCCAGTAATTGGTCTGCTCTGGAGCGTTCTAACGCCAGTGAACGTTACCTGCTGACTTATACCGATTATCGCCTTAATGATCATACACCTGCGGTCAGCTTTATGGCGGGAGATTCTAAATCTGTCGCGATTTCAGACAGTTTCAACTATACGCCGCAATTCGTTATTAACGCGGAAGTTGCCTACCATTTTAATCAGCAATGGCGTCATCTTGATAATGGCAACGCTGAAATGGTTGAACATTAC
>JAISKF010000036.1 GCA_031261005.1 Enterobacteriaceae bacterium
CAAACCACGGTGAAATTAACGGGCGGCAGATTGCCGCCCCTACAAATTATTTTTATTATCAATAAGTTAATCTATTATTCTCGCCAGTTCCTTATCCAAACCTGAGGTTAATTATCAAACCACAAATAATCATCAATCAATATCATTTAACTGATCTTTTAAGGCATCGGCATTCGGATTATTGGCTGGCTCCATTTTGCCATCATTGGCTAAGAAATCATGATGTTGGAAATAGGCTTCACGCACAAAAATATAGGGGTCCGGCGAGTTCGCTAACATTTGATCCTGATCGAGGAACTGCGCGCGGGTTTCAATACCTTCGATCGTCCATTTACCTACAGAACCCCAGAAAGTCAGCCAGCTCAATACAGGATAAACATAATCCACATAACCGCCGCCCTCATCACGTAACGTAGCAGAACCATAACCCGGCAATACGGCATAAGGACCATACGGCACATCATAATGTCCCAGCACTTGACCAAACTCTTTGTTATAACCTTTTTTCAGTTTGTCATTTGACATGCCAGCAACATCAATAAAGCCGCCCATACCTAATAACGTATTGACGAAGAAACGGCTTAAATGGCGGAAACCCTCATAAACATTGCCCTGTAGGAAATTATTTACCATGCTCGATGGTTCACCAAGATTGCTGGTGAAATTACTTAAACCGTTACGCGCTGGCTGCGGCATGTAATCACGCCATACTACCGCGACAGGACGCACAACATACGGGTCCATGTAATGATAGTTAAAATTAAACATGGCACGGTTGAAACCCTCCATCGGATCAGGGCGGGTTCCATCTTCGTTTACGTTACCGCTATTGGCACAACCACCGGTCAATATGACTCCGGCAAGTGCAAGACTAATAAGACGGCGTTTCATTCTATTCTCCCTTGATACAGATCCTATCGCAGCAATTATTGAGTAATACGTCCGACAGTGACATCAACTGTTTCTTTACCACTAAAAGGACGAATATCACTTTCACCAACAAGAAGTTGCTTGTCCGCTTGATCATTACTGGTAATGGTTACCTTTATCTTCACTTGTTTCAGGCTGGAAAGCAAACGTGACGCCATCATAGCATTGCTATCGTCTAATGATAACTCCAGAGGGAATGAACTTAACGGCAATTGTTTAACCGCAACCGGAACAGGCGATTCGCCATCAGTTACCGTAATTAAAATCATACCCTGAGCAGGTAAATGACTGACTAATTCCGGTGCCAACGCGAGTTTTATGCCCAGTTTATAGCCATTTGCGATGACCTGCTCTTTGGCATACGCTAAACTGCTTTTAATCACATCAATGCCTTTCGCATCGGCTGGCAGCAGAGTCAATAATTTTTCCCACGCGCCAATCGCTTCATTAAAACGCCCCTGACCAAACGCATTCATGGCGAGTGCGGATAACGCATCAACATTATCAGGATCGGCTTTCAGCATATTTTTCAAAATAGCTGCCGCCTGCTGAATATCATTAGGATCATCAGATCGCGTCAATAATTTGGCATAAATAATTTGGATATAGCTATCGTTAGGCGCTAACTCATAGGCTTTTTGATACGATTGCAGCGCCATTTCGCCATTCCCTAATTTCAGCCCCGCTAAACCGAGCATCGTCCAGTCACGCACATTAGTTGGATCAGACAACAAATCGGTACGCAGACCTAAAGCAAAACGCGCAATATCTTCCGGTGCAGAGAGTTGACCGGTATCCGCACGTTTACGCAGATTAGGCATCTCCTGCATAATTTGCTGCCACTGCATCACCTGCCCTAAACCGCCAGTATGCAAATACAAACCAATCGATACGATAAAAATCAACGCCACACCCGGCAATAACAGCACGCGATGATGAGCCGCGCGTTTCACCACAGTAGATTGTCCCGCAGGAATATCTTCCAACAAGGTATGTTGCAGCTCTGCCACCATCGTTTCTCGTTCTGCAATCACGCCTTGTTCTTCGTCCTGATCCAGCTCGATTAAACGCTGCTGATAGTAGGATTTATTAATCGCATCACGATCATTATCCGCATCGGCATTCGATTTGCGTGTGGTCGGCACGATAAACAATGCAGCAGCGATCACCATCAATACAATAATTGCCAGCCAAAATGCCATCATGATTGTTTCCTGCCTTTTGCACTGTTTTTGCTGCTGTGACTGTTTTTACTATTGTTATCACTGCTTGCACTTAATAGCTGCTGCAATCGCTTTTGTTCTTCTGTCGATAATGTTTCTGTCTCAGCGGTCCCGTTAGCACTGCTTTTGCGCCGACGAGAAAGCATCACAATCGCCGCCGCGCCAAAAACCACACATAACACAGGAATCAGCCAGAGAATCATCGTCACTGGCGTTAACGGCGGCTCATAAGTCACAAAGTTGCCGTAACGAGCAACCATATAATTAATAATCTCTTGCTGGGATTGCCCTTGCTCCATCATTTCATAAACTTTAGCGCGCATATCGGTGGCGATGGGCGCGTTAGAATCCGCAATGCTGTTGTTCTGACATTTCGGGCAACGCAGCTTGCCGGTTAACTCACGGAACTGCTGCTCTTCGGCAACGGATTTAAAATTATAGGTATCAATAACTGCATGAGCAGCAAACGCCAGCGTCATAGCAAAGAGGATAAATGAAAGTCGTTTCAGCATTATGAACCGCTCCCCTGATATTTCAGCCAAAGGGGTTTAATCTCTTCTTCCCAGAGACGATCATTAAGATCCCCTGCATGGCGATAACGAACAATACCGTCACCATCGATCAGGAACGTTTCTGGTGCGCCATACACACCGAGATCAAGCCCTAACATGCCATTGTTATCATACAGACTTAAAGCATAAGGATTTCCCAGCTCATTGAGCCATTTAATCGCTTTACTGCGGTCATCTTTATAATTCATACCAACAACGCGAATGCCCTGCGCTGCCAGCTTATTTAAAAACTGATGTTCGGCATAACACGTCGGACACCACGTCGCCCAAACGTTCAGCAGCATTGGCTTACCATCATGCAGCGTTGCCTGATCGTAGATTTTGCCAGGCACATTAAGGGATTCCAGCTTAAATTGCGGCACGGGTTTACCAATCAACGCCGATTCCAGCGTCGTCGGATCGTCGCCATCAGCATTACGCTGCAACTGAACCATAAAAGCGGCAACCATCACTAAAAAGAGGGCTAATGGAATAAACAGTAATTTGCGATTCATACTGTTTCCTCACGAGTTAATGATTCTTTCTCTTGTTTTTTCAAACGATAACGCGGATCTAAGATGCACAGCAATCCGCCAAATGCCATAAATAAACCGCCAAACCAGATCCAACGCACAAACGGTTTATAATAAATTCGCACCGCCCAAGCGCCGTTCTCAAGCTGCTCGCCAAGCGCCGCATACAGATCACGCGTAAAACCGCCATCAATCGCCGCTTCCGTCATCATATTGCCCGCTGCTTTGTAGTAGCGTTTCTCAGCATGAAGTGTGGTTTCAGGTTTACCATTGCGGGTAATTTCCAACTCGCCGGAACCGCCGGTATAGTTAGGACCGACAATTTCACGAACATCGCGGAAAATAAACTGATAATCATGGATCATGATGCTATCGCCGTCTTTCATGCGGACATCACGTTCCACGCTATAGTTCTGACTAAAAGCGATACCAAATACCGTTACCGCCACACCTAAATGAGCAATCACCATACCCCAATGACTGCGGGAAAGATGCGTTAACCCTTTGAAGAAACTATGGCGATACGTGGCTCTTTCATGCAGTTCCATCAAAGACAGCACCACTACCCAAACAGCCATAATCAAGCCAAGCACTGCCAGCGCAATCATTTTATCCTGCAATAAATATGGCAGAACAATCGCGGCTGCCAGCGTAACAACGACGGCAATAATCAAACGCTTAACTAACTTAGAAGGCTCATCGCGACGCCAGCGCACCAGCGGCGCTACGCCCAACAACAGCGAAAACGGCACCATCAACCAGATAAACATTGTATCAAAGAATGGCGCACCAACGGAGATCGATCCCAATCCTAGCTGTTTATGCACCAACGGCAGCAACGTACCCAATAACACCACCAGCATGGCGGCGATCAGCAAGATATTGTTCCCCAGCAGGAAAGATTCACGCGAGAAAAACTCATGACGAACTTTGGTTTTACTGACTTTACTACCGTTAACCGCATATAACAGCAGAGAGCCGCCGATAACCACCACCAGAAATGCCAGAATAAACATGCCGCGCGCCGGATCAGAAGCAAAGGCATGAACAGAAACCAGAATGCCGGAGCGTACCAAAAACGTACCTAACAGACAGAGAGAAAATGACACAATTGCCAGTAACACCGTCCAGGCTTTAAATGTGCCGCGCTTTTCAGTAACCGCCAGCGAGTGCATCAAAGCTGTACCCGTCAGCCACGGCATCAAAGAGGCATTTTCTACCGGGTCCCAGAACCACCAGCCGCCCCAACCCAGCTCGTAATACGCCCAGAACGAACCAAGCGCGATGCCTAACGTCAAAAAGATCCACGCAGCCGTTGTCCACGGACGCGACCAGCGCGCCCAAGCGGTATCCAAACGACCAACCATCAATGAAGAGATCGCAAAAGCAAATGCCACAGAGAAACCAACATAACCCATATACAGCAACGGCGGGTGGAACACTAAACCGACGTCCTGCAACAGCGGATTCAGATCGCGCCCGTCAATCGGGAAGCCAGGTAAAGTGCGAAGAAATGGATTTGAAGTGAAAATAACAAACAGCAGAAAACCGACATTAATCATACCGAGAACGGATAACACGCGCGCAACGGCGTCCAGCGGCATTTTATGGCTGAATGCCGCAACCGCCCCGTTCCAAAGAGCAAGCAGTACAATCCAGAGCAGCAATGATCCCTCATGTGCGCCCCATACTGCCGCCATTCGGAAATACACCGGCAATTGACTATTGGAGTTAGCCGCAACATAGATCACGCTGAAATCATTAATAATAAAGGCATAAACCAGACAACCAAACGCCAGCAGCGTTGTGGCTAATAAACCGTAAGTTAACGGACGGGCAACCGCCATGATCCGTGCGTCCTGCTTATATGCACCAATCAACGGATAAATACTTAATAACAATGCTAATGCAGCAGAAAGCGCCAGCGCAAAATTACCAATCTCAGGGATCATTTAACGCTCCCTTGCGCTGCCTGTTCAGCTTTATACGACTCAGCCGGACGCTGATGATTTGAGCTCATGGCATCTTTCACTTCCGGCGGCATATAATTTTCATCGTGTTTCGCTAACACTTCTTTCGCATCAATCACGTTATTTTCTTCAAATATGCCTTGCGCCACTACGCTCTGCCCCTCGCGAAACAGATCAGGCAAAATACCTTCGTAGTGAACATCAATGGCAGCGCGCGCATCATAAACTTTAAAATTCACTTTCAGAGAATCGGGATCACGCTGTACTGACCCTGGCAGCACCATGCCGCCAATGCGTAAACGCTGACCGGCTTCCGGTTTCAGCTTCTCTTCGCCTTTGCCGTAAACGATCTCACCCGGTGTATAAAACAGGTCGATATTGGAACGCAGCGCATATAACACCAGTGAAATCGTGATCGCCATTCCGATCAGCACCGCAACAGCTAAAAATAATCGGTTTTTGCGACGTGGATTCATACCGCAGCCTCCGATTCACTCTTTTGTCTGGAACTGGCGATACGTGCCTCGCGGGATTTACGGCGTTGGATCTCTGTCAGTAATGTTTTACGCTGCCAGCGAGTATGCCAAACCAATGCCAGTAAAGAGATTAGCGCAGAAGCAACGGCAATCCAGACATAAAGCCCGTAGCCGCCCATCGCAAAAAATGCCTGCCATGATGAAAATGCTGGTGTCATTAGCGCGCCCCTTTGTTCACAAATGATTGACTAACCAGTGACTCAACCCACGGTTTCTGGCGATCATGAACCAGAATCAGATTTTGTAACCGCATCAGCGTTAAAGTAATAAAGAAGAAGAGATAACCAAAAATTGATAATCTCAGCGGCGCTCTCATGCTGGGATCAATCGTTTGCTGCATATTGGTAGAGCCTTGATGCAGAGTATTCCACCACTCTACCGAGAAATGGATAATCGGCAGATTCACCACACCAACCAGCACCAGAATACCCGCCGCGCGACCAGCAAGACGGCGATCATCAAAAGCGTTATATAATGCAATAGCGCCAAGATATAAAAACAGCAGCACTAATTCAGAAGTCAGACGCGCGTCCCACACCCACCACGTTCCCCACATCGGTTTCCCCCATGCAGAGCCAGTCACTAAAGCAATAAAAGTAAATACTGCACCGACAGGCGCCATCGCTGACGATACCATATCCGCTATTTTGATCTGCCAGATCAAACCAATAAACGCCGCGATCGCCATTGAGCCATAAATTCCCATCGACCAGATCGCCGCGGGAACATGAATATAAATAATGCGAAAGCTATCGCCTTGCTGATAATCTGATGGAGCAAAGCCGAAACCCCAAACCCAACCAGCAATGAGCATGAAAGCCCCCGCAATCGCCAGCCAGGGAATGAATTTACCGCACAAGCGATACAGTGTTTCAGGTTTTGCCAGTGAATGAAGCCACTTCCACATAATTGTTATGCTCACATTTAAATTAGATGTAATCGAAAATATCTCTGTTTTTTTGTATTTAACCTGAACTTCGGATAAGAAGTTATTTTAATTTCAAATAATTATGTCATTTTCGCAGAGAAGACAATCTGATGCCCTGCAAATTATTGCACGCTAACCCGCAACGCAGCGGAAGCCGCAAACGGCGCTAATGTTGCCGTTCCTGCCAGAATCGCCCCTAAAATGGCTAAATAACCATTAATCGGCAACGCCATAGATGCGGCATCTATCGCCGATGTAGCAAATATCAGCACGGGAATATATAGCGGCAAAATCAGCAGGCTGAGTAATATTCCGCCTTTACGCAAACCAACGGTTAACGAAACACCAATCGCACCGATAAAACTTAATGTTGGCGTACCGAGCAACAGCGTCAGCATCACCGCTTGCCATGTTGCAAAATCAAATGACAACAGCAGTGCCACCAGCGGCGATAAAATAATTAACGGCAAACCGGTTAACAACCAGTGCGCGCAAACTTTCGCCAGTATAGTCATCGGTAATGGAACCGGCAGTAGCATTAATTGCTCCAACGAACCATCGAGAAAATCATCACGCAATAAGCGCTCTAAAGAGAGTAACGAAGCCAGCAAAGCGGCAACCCAAACAATACCGGGGGCAATACGTGCTAATAGTTGCGGCTCAGGACCAATACTTAACGGAAACAATGTGATAACAATCAGGAAGAACCAGAGCGGATTAATAATCTCACTTCCTTTGCGGAAAGCGATTTTCAATTCACGGTGTAAAACAGGGAAAAACATCAGCGCCATACCCCGCCATCGAGTTTAATTTTACGAATCGGACAACGGGTATTCATCATATCTTGATGCGTGGTCAGGATCACAATACCGCCCTGCCCGACATGTTGTTCAAACAATCGTGTCAGATGCTCAACACCTTGCTTATCAATAGCGGTCAATGGCTCATCGAGAATCCATAATGGCGCATCACTCAGCCATAAACGCGCCAACGCCACACGGCGATGCTGACCCGCAGAAAGTTGAGCCACCGGAACATCTTCGTAACCCACTAAACCAACCTGTGATAACGCTTGAAAGATGGCATCATCTTTTTTATCAACAGTTTTCTGGAAAAAAGCAAGATTTTCAAACGGCGTCAGCACCGCTTTCACACCAGCCTGATGACCGATATAGAGTAAAGATTGATTAAAACGATCTCGGTGGCGGCGGGTAGATTCGCCCTGCCATAACACGTCACCGCCATCACTGCTGGCAAGACCAGCAAGAATACGCAATAAACTGGTTTTACCGGCACCGTTAGGACCTTCAATCTGCACCAGCTCACCTGCATATATAATGAAACTAAGCTCTGTAAACAAAGCCCTTTCATCACGAATACAGTTTAGTTTTTGCGCTTCCAGCATCGTTTTATACATGATTAAAATATGAATATGACAAGTATCATAACACAGCCTTTTCACGGCTCGTAGCGCAGCACCAGCCGCGACGATACTCATTTAGGAGTAAAATTCGCATACAGATCAAATACTGAGTAAAAACTCTCTGAAATACAAAGTACGCAACATTATTAGTAAAACAACGCCTATTGAATTAATCGTTATTACAGATGGTACATCGATTAGTTTGGTTAGATATTGCACAAACACACTTCAGCCTGCTGAATCTCAACATAAAAGCAGGTATACTACGCACTCTTCGCGTCCCCATAGTTAAATGGATATAACGAGCCCCTCCTAAGGGCTAATTGCAAGTTCGATTCTTGCTGGGGACGCCATCAAACGAGAAAAGACGTCAATTAACGCCTTTTTTATAAATAAAAACAGTATGTTATCAAAATTTATCTTTTTATTTCAGCAACAAACTCTTTAACGACTTCACCAATACACCATCTTTATTTATAAACTCATTAAGTTGAGTGAAATGGTCATAATTTCCGATGGTCTGATATAAAGCATTCTCACCAGCTTCAGACAATTTATTAAAATAATCATTAGAATGTCTGATTAATTCGGGTAATTCTCTGCCGCCGACATGAACGTGTGTTGGCCCGCCTTTAGTAATATGATTAATTGGGCTGTAATTTTTTATTTCTTCTGGTGTTAAACGAAGTTTTTCATTTAGCCAACATAAGCTAATAGGAATCAAATCCACTAATGCGCTAATCGGCATGGAGTGAGAAATTAAAGGGTGAGAACGATGAACTGCCGTCAGATGACCGCCTGCTGAATGCCCGCCAAGACAAATTGCGCCTTTGACCAGATTAAATTTGTCATAATTCGTTTCTAAATAATTTAACAGCTTATGTATTTCATTCACGATTTGAGTCATCGAGGCTTTTGGCGCTAACGTATATTCCGCCAGAATAACATCAATACCTGAATTGAGAATTCCCTCTGCGATAAAAGCAAAATCATCTTTATTACAATTTTGCCAATAACCACCATGAATAAAAATAAACGTTGGATTCCCTTTCTTACCCGCAGAAAAATAATCAAATCGGGTTCGTGGTGCTAAATGATAATGTATATCTTTTTTAACATTCGCGTTTTTATATAGAACAGCACTTTTCTTTTTAAATTCATCAAGTAAATCTGGAAAATCTTTGACCGCTTTCGTATTGTTATAAGCCAAATCCAACTGTTCTCGCGTCATATTATTGTAAACAGCGCACATTATGTTCCCCTGTAACTAACTAATTGAATATCATCTTAAAAATATTTAACGATAAAATTATTAAACAACTTTTTTAATAACTTATTCTTAATTAAAATAATTTTTTCTCTTTTCTTGCTTTTTTTATCTCAATATCAAGAGAATATTGTTTCTATATTTATTAAATAATAATTTGTAGAGACGACAAGCTGCCACCCATTGATTTCACCGTAGTTTAGCGGGCGGCAGATTGCCGCCCCTACGAAAAAAATCATATAATTATTTGAAATTTTACAGTAAAAATTAGCTGTATGTTCTCACACTCTGAATACGATTATATAGGAAACCCATTACGAGCGCTAAGGCGTCATCATGAACGTCGGCTAAAAGCAAAACGACACACTGATTATAATGCTAACTACTCAAATGGAATTGTCGGCTCAGCCCAAATTCATCATCGTGCTAATCCCCTCAAATAGCACAAATCGTATCTTGAGTCTCTCTGGTACCAGTTCTATACTTAAAAGTGATACAAATAACATTATTAATACTTTTTTATTACAATTAATTTTCAAACTCTTTGATTTTTAAATACTCTGGGTACTTTTCTCTATTTTCGCAGCTAAAAACAATTTTGATGTTTTAGTAGTGCGCTTCTCTTGGCGCTGTCTACTTACATGCTGAACGTGCTGATATTTCAGCACTCAGAATAAGGTTTGGAGAATCTATGAGCTCATCGTGTATGGAAGAAACAAGCATTCGGAACAATCAGTGGTATCGAATTATCAGTGAGTTACTGCTGAAAGCAGACATCAAAATTAACGGTTCACGCCCGTTTGATATTCAGGTAAACAATCCGCATTTTTTTAAGCGCGTTCTGCAACACGGCTCGCTTGGTCTGGGTGAAAGTTATATGGACGGCTGGTGGGATTGCCCGCGTTTAGACATATTTTTTCAGCAAATTCTGCGTGCCGGATTAGATAAAAGTACGCCGACGCACTGGCGTGACTTGCTGCGCGTTGCCAGCGCGCGCATGACCAATCTACAGTCAAAACGCCGTGCATGGGTGGTAGGTAAAAAGCATTACGATCTGGGAAACGATCTGTTTAGCCTGATCCTCGATCCTTATATGCAGTATTCCTGCGGCTACTGGAAAAATGCAGAAACACTGGAACAGGCACAGCTTGCCAAATTGAAATTAATCTGCGAGAAACTGCAACTGCAATCAGGCATGACGCTGCTGGATATTGGCTGCGGCTGGGGCGGGCTTTCGGTTTATGCAGCGAAAAATTACGGTGTCTCGGTTCAGGGCGTGACGATTTCCAGAGAGCAGCAAAAGCTGGCACAAAAGCGTTGCGCCGGATTAGAGGTAGAAATTTTGCTGCAAGATTATCGAGACCTGAATAACCAGTATGATCGTGTTGTTTCCGTCGGCATGTTTGAACATGTCGGTCCCAAAAATTATCAAACCTACTTTAATGTTGTCGCGCGCAACTTAAAATCCGATGGTTTGTTCCTGCTGCACACCATTGGTTCTAAACAAACCAAAGCAAACGTTGATGCGTGGACGAATAAATATATCTTCCCTAATGGCTGTCTGCCCTCTGTTGCCAATATCGCCAGCAGCAGCGAAAAACTGTTTGTGATTGAGGACTTACATAACTTCGGCGCTGATTATGATCTAACGCTGATGGCGTGGTATCAACGCTTTATTCAGGGCTGGAATCAGATCGCTGACCATTATGATGAACGCTTTAAACGTATGTTCTCTTATTATCTGAACGCCTGCGCCGGAGCGTTCCGTGCCAGAGACATTCAGCTATGGCAAATTATGTTCAGCCCGTCAGGTGTTAACGGCGGATTACGCGTTCCTCGTTAGAGCGCATCTGAAAAACATCAATTAACTTAAAGTTACATATAACTTAAAGCTACATAGAAATATGCCGCTTTATTTTTATATCGACTACACTTGGTCTGATACAATTGGTCTGCTACATCACGCCATCACCGATAGAGACTCTTGATCGAAAAATGATACAATATGAAATAATTTCTCTCCTTTCTGACTCGTTTCGACGTCCTTTTTAACGTTACCTGATTAAAAAAGTATTAGGATTTTTTCCATGCATCACAATGATGTTACAGAACGCTCATTATTTTCGCTGAGCTGGCCGATCTTTATCGATATGTTTTTGCACTTTTCCACTCTGCTGATTAATACCTATATGGTCAGCCAAGTGTCTAAATCTTATCTGGCGGCAATGGGTGTTGGTAATCAGATATTTGACTTGTGTATTACCATTTTTAGCTTTATTAGCGTCGGCTGTAGCGTAGTTATCGCGCAGTATTTAGGTGCGCGTCAGATGGATATGGCGAAAAAAGCCATTCACATCTCCATTGCTTTTAACTTCTTGCTCGGTCTGTTTTGTGCTGCCACGATTTTCTTTTTCGGCTACAAAGCGTTAAACATCATGAATATGCCGGAACATCTGATGACCGATGGTTTTAACTATCTGCATATTCTTGGCATTTGCTTGATTCCTGAAGCAATTTCACTGATTTTAGCGGCTTGTTTACGGGTATACGGCAAATCAAAAGTCGCGATGTATGTGACGTTAATCGTCAATGCGATCACGATCTTCGGCAATATTTTAGTGCTGTATGTTTTCGACTTAGGACTGGTTGGTGTGGCATGGTCTACCGTATTCGGGCGCGTTATCTGTATTATTTTGCTAGCGTGTTTAATGAGCTACGGCTTACGCATTCGCTTTGAAATAAAACAGTTTTTCCACTGGTCAAAAGATCTATTGGGTAAAATCCTGCATATTGGTTTGCCTGCGGCGGGCGAGAATGTCGTGTGGATTCTGCAATATATGACCGCATTCGCCTTTATCGGGCTGATGGGAGAAACGGCGCTGGCAGCGCAAACGCTCTATTTCCAACTGGCGCTGTTTGTCATGCTGTTTGGTATTGCAGTAAGTATCGGCAATGAAATTTTTGTCGGTCATTTCGTCGGTGCTAAACGTTTTGACGATGCTTATCGCCATACTTTTTACAGTCTGAAACTGGGCGTTGGCGTCACCGTTATTGTGGTGGTTGTCTTTTGGTTGTTTGATTTAAATATCATGCGTTTTCTGTCCAAAGATACGGGAATTATCGAAATGCTGCTGCCGTTGTTCCTGCTCTCTGTCTTTTTAGAGCCGGGAAGAACGCTGAATATTGTCATGGTGAACGCCTTGCGCGCTTCCGGTGATGCCAAATTCCCGCTGTATACCGCGTTGTTTTTTATGTGGTGTGTCTCAATCCCTGTTGGTTATTATCTTGGTATAAAAATGGGTATGGGTATTATGGGGATCTGGATTGGCTTTGCCTGTGATGAATGGATTCGCGGTTTGACTAATACCTGGCGCTGGAAGTCGAAAAAATGGCAGACAAAGCGGCTGGATATTTAGCCATAATTAACCTCAAATTTGGATAAAAAAAGGTAAAAAAATAAATTAATATATTGATAATGAAAATAATTCGGCGGCAATCTGCCGCCCTACGCAAAAAATATATAATTACTTGAAATTTATTGTGAAAATATAACTTCTTATCTGAAGTTCAGATTAACTAAATGCTGTTAAATTAAGGATTCTGATATGAAACTTTATGTCTACGACCACTGCCCGTTTTGCGTAAAAGCACGCATGATTTTTGGTATCAAAAATATTCCTTTTGAACTTCATATATTACTAAATGATGATGAAGAAACGCCGATCAAAATGATCGGACAGAAAATGACGCCGATCCTGCAAAAAGATGATGGCAGCTATATGCCGGAAAGTATGGACATCGTACATTATGTGGATACGAATTACGGCGAACCCGTATTAATCGGTAATACCAATCCGGCGATCGCAGAATGGCTGAAAAACAGCAGCAGTTATGTAAATAAATTGCGCTTTCCGCGCTACGCTCAATCCAATCTCGCCGAGTTTAAAACACCCGCAGCGCGTGCTTACTTTACCCGCAAAAAAGAGGCATCGATTGGTAGTTTTGCAGAGGCTTTGCAGCAGACACCGCAATTAATCAAACAATTGGAACAAGATCTACTAAAACTGGACAGTCTGATTCAATCACCAGAAGCCTGTAACGGAAAGTTATCCACAGATGATATTCATCTGTTTCCGGCATTACGCGGTATTTCAATTGTTAAAGGCATCACTTATCCGGCAAAAGTTGATGCTTACCGTAAAGCAATGGCTAAGATTTGCGGCGTGAATTTACTGGATAATATCGCTCAATAGTGAATTTTAACGGGCAGCCGCAAAGGTTGCCCTTATAACAAGTGACAAAAACATAATATATTTTCTGTATATTTTTCACCCGCAAATTAAATCATTTCAACACCATAACTTAACATTCAAATTATTTGAATGTTAGTGTCACTTTTTTCCGCTTTTTTAATCTGTCTCATAGACTAGACTGTGTAAAACATTAAGGAGGTTTCAAATGATTTATCTACGTAAAGCAAATGCTCGCGGTCATGCAAATCACGGTTGGCTTGATACTTCACATAGTTTCTCTTTTGCGGATTATTACGATCCGAACTTTATGGGTTTCTCCGCCCTGCGGGTGATAAATGAAGATCGGGTTAAGCCGGGGCAAGGTTTCCCTACTCACCCGCATAAAGATATGGAAATTCTTTCCTATGTACTGGAAGGCGCAATTGAGCATCAGGACAGCATGGGAAATAAAGAACATGTTCCGGCTGGTGATTTTCAGATTATGAGTGCAGGTACTGGCGTGCGCCACTCGGAATACAATCCGAGCAGCACCGATCCGCTGCATTTCTATCAGATTTGGATTATCCCTGATCGTGAAGGTATTACGCCGCGTTATGAACAGAAGTCTTTTACTGAAAAACATGCTCGCCAGTTAGTGTTATCGCCGGATGAGCGTGATGGTTCGCTGAAAGTTTATCAGGACATGGAACTATGGCGTTGGACACTTGATAACAATGAACAGGCACAATTCAGTATTAAAGAGGGTCGCCGCATTTGGGTTCAGGTGGTGAAAGGAACGGTAGAAATAAACGGAACGCAAGCAACCACCAGCGATGGTGTCGCAATTTGGGACGAATCATCATTAAATATTACCGCACATAGTGATAGCGAAATTTTAATTTTTGATTTACCAAGAGTTTAATTTTACCTTTTCAAACAATGCGGTTAACTAATTTAATTAAATTAGTTAACGCCAAATAAATTAGACTGCTATTTAATCGCGTAATTTTAATATTACCATTAAATAGCAGTCATTTTATTTAACAACAAACAAACAAAATATAAACAAAATACACAAAAAATGTTGAATGACTGATATTTCTCTGTCTGAAATTTATTCTACAGCTATTTTTAATTACAACACGCTTTGATGTGTTAACCCTCTTTAATATCTTTGCGAAACATTTACATTGTTTACATTTTAACCATGTAACCATAGATAATTTTTTGCTACTATCTGCTGTAACCCACGTAATCATTGGCTTTGTTATAATAAACCTGAATGGCAGTTACATTTTTTGATAAAAAAACATTGTCAAAGCGTGTTAATAATTGGCTTAATTACGCTGGTATTTATTAATTACGCACGTTAAATCTCGGCATATTTACTAATATCTTAGCTGGTAAATACTTACACCAAGTTACTATTATGTTAGTTATTATTTCAAATGAGCTAAATAAGGAGAAACTAGCACATGGAAAGTTCATTTTCGCCTATCGAAAATATTTTAAACCAATATTCATCTATACATGAAAGTTTTCCACTCGAAGAAATCCAACTGACTCGCTTGAGTATGCATACTCATGACAAGTTATTAGAGTTTCGTAATAAAAACTTCAAGGCAATAGGTATTAATGAAACGCTATTTATGGCGTTAATTATTTTAAATACACAGAAAAATAAGTCGATTCAACCATCTGAATTAAGTTTAGCTTTAGGTTCATCCAGAACGAATGCAACACGTATCGCTGATGATCTGGAGAAAAAAGGTTGGATTGAACGCAAAGAAAGCGGCAAGGATCGCCGTTGTCTGCACTTATTTTTAACAAAATCAGGGCAAGATTTCCTTAACAGTATGCTGCCTAATCAGAATGCTACCCTACAAAATATTTGGTCAGTATTTACTGATGATGAGCGTCAGCAGTTAGAGATGCTCAATCGTAAGCTGCTAACTCGTTTAGAAACATTAAATCCTGCCTGAAAAATCATAAAGGCAACCGTAAAGGTTGCCTTTATCCTTTCAACAAGTTTTTTTGTATATCTTGTAGCGATTATCCAGCCACCATCAGCTTACGGTATTCATCATAAGCATAAAGATCTGTCATGCCGCTGATATAGTCCTGAATCAATCTGGCACGATAATAAAACTCACGAATCTCTTGCTGCTCAACGGGTAAATGCCCTAACCTGGCGATCGCTTCCCGATAAGCCAGACAGTGTTTAGTCGAAAGTTTATGGAACAAGCGCGTTTCGATCAGATAACCTCGATGCACGTTGTCTTGCACCAGTCTGGCGAAATCAGCCATCGGCATATCCAGCAGCGGGCTGTAAATATCCAGCAACCCGCTAATCACACGAAAACCTTGCAACTCTAGTTGTTCCACTTCTTCATGATTGAAGACATATTTCAGCGCCACATTTTTAAACACACTCAACAACTGAAATGCAGCATCACCATCTTCCAGCAACGCCTGATTAAAGCTGCCGTCAAAAATCGCCGGTAAGTTATCAATAAACCGCTGAGCAGCGTGCGGCACTAACTGTCCGATAGTGTAAACCCGCAGATACATAAAAAATTGATCTTCACGATGCCGATAACTGCTGGTTTGCGCCATTTTTTTCAGGGCATTACCAATAGTTTTATCAAACAGATCACCATTAGAAACCGCTCCCCACGCATTTTCTAAATGTTCACACAATTGCTCAATGGTTAAAATCCGCTTCTCAACGGCATCTTCCAGATCCGCAATGCAGTACGAAATATCATCAGCCGCTTCCATAATATAAGTCAGCGGATAACGATGAAATTCCGCCATACCAAGCTTATAACGCAGCTCGCTGATAAACCCCTCTTCAGCAAGATAATAACCGGGCTTTTTCATCAAATAGCTATATTCGACGGGGGTTTTATCAGTCCAATAAGCTGGACGAGTATATTTAAGAATGCAGGCAACCTGTGAGTAAGTCAGGTTCAGTTTCAGCAAAGTATGCACCAGACGGATCGCCTGAGCATTACCCTCAAAATTGCTGAGATCCTGACAGATACGCAGCCTTAACTGGTTAAGCTCCGTTTGCCCGTCAACCAGACGTAAGCAAGAATACTGGCAGAGATCATCAGCGCAGGCGTTGAGGCGGCGGCTAAACCACTTATTGATTGCCGCCTCGCCAAAATGCCCGAAAGGAGGATTGCCCACGTCGTGCATCAGACATGCCATTTCAACAATGCTTTCAAACGCATCATAGGTTTTATCTAAACCAAGCTGCTCAATGCGCCCCTCTTTTTTAAGCTGATAAAAAATCTCTTTAGCAATATGACGCCCGACTTGCTGAACTTCCATCGAATGAGTCAAACGGCTGCGTACCGCCGCATTGCGTTCCAGCGGGAATACCTGAGTTTTTTGCTGTAACCGGCGGATTGCCGCAGAATTGATAATACGACCGCGATCACTTTCAAACTGGCGCGTAATCCCGTATTCCCCGTCCGCCTTTGATGACGAACCAAAAGGACGCTGAACAATGATTCTCTTGCCGAAATCAATTCCGCACATAGCCTTGTCTCATCTTGCTAGAATATTTTTGCGGTTAATCATACAGTATCCATCTTTGGATTAAAGATTAATCACCATAAACTGACTGCCGCTGCATCACCTTATGCGTTATCGGCAACTCCTTTTTTCTACTGACATGATAAACTACGCCGAATTTTAATTAATTATCGAATCAGACAGGTTATTACCATGAAAATAGGCATTATCGGCGCAATGGAGCAGGAAGTTACCCTACTTCGCGCCCAAATCGAGAACTGTGAAACCTTTAAACGTGCTGGCTGTGAAATTTACACTGGTCGTCTCAACGGCGTTGATGTTGCTCTGCTGAAATCAGGTATTGGTAAAGTGTCTGCCGCAATGGGAACAACATTGCTGCTGGAGATTTGCCGTCCTGACCTGATTATTAATACCGGTTCTGCCGGTGGATTAGCGCCATCGCTGAAAGTCGGTGATATTGTGGTGTCAGAAGAAGTTCGCTATCACGATGCAGACGTTACCGCATTCGGTTATGAACCGGGTCAAATGGCGGGCTGCCCTGCGGCATTTATCGCTGATAAAGCCTTAATCGAGCTGGCAGAACGCTGCATCACAGAATGTAAACTAAATGCCGTGAAAGGGCTGATTTGCAGCGGTGATGCTTTTATCAATGGCGCAGAACCTTTGGCGCGTATTCGGGCGACTTTCCCGAATGTTGCCGCTGTAGAAATGGAAGCAGCGGCGATCGCTCACGTTTGTTATCAATTTGGTACGCCGTTTGTCGTGGTTCGTGCGATTTCCGATGTTGCAGATCAAAAATCACATCTGAGTTTTGATGAGTTTCTGGTGTTAGCCGCACAGCAATCATCACTCATGGTCAGCTCGATGCTAAAAACGCTGGCTGAAAAACAGTAATGCCGCAGCAGATGTTACGGTGCACTTCACTAAGAAATAAGCTGGCAACTTTGTTGTCAGCAATGCTGCTATTGCTGCACAGCGCAGGCGCGTTTGCGGTTGCCGAACGGGTGATCAGTTTATCACCTCACGCCACTGAACTCGCTTATGCGGCGGGAATGGGCGATAAATTAATCGCCGTCAGCGCACATTCTGATTATCCGCCGGAAGCCCAAAAATTAGAGCAGGTCTCTTCATGGCAAGGAATTAATATTGAGCGAGTTCTGGCATTAAAACCTGATTTAGTGCTGGCATGGCGCGGCGGAAATCCGCAAAAAATCATCGATCAACTGGCAGGTTTTGGTATCAAAGTGCTGTATGTCGATCCGCAGAATATTCAGCAAATTGCCGAAAGTTTAGACCAACTGGCGCAATACAGCCCAAATCCAGAGCAAGCACATCAAGCCGCGCAACAACTTCTCGCAGAACAACAATCAGTTAAGCAGCAATACTCTCGGACTGACCATGCGCCAGTCGAAGTATTCTTACAATTCGGCAATCAACCGCTATTCACCTCATCAAGCGGCACTCTGCAAAATGAGATCGTGGAGTTGTGCGGCGGTAAGAATATTTTTGTCGATAGCCCTGTTCCCTGGCCGCAAGTCAGCAAAGAGCAAGTGCTAACGCGCAAACCGCAGATGATCATTATTGCCGGAGAAGAAAGTCAGGTAAAAAACGTGCAGGACTTCTGGCACGAGCTGTTGGATATTCCGGTAATTGCTGTACCAGAGGACTATTTTAATCGCAGCGGTCCGCGTATTATGCGCGCTGCTGAAATTATATGCCCCAAATTATCCCCTAAATAATTCAAGCCATCTCGCTATACTTTCTTGAATTATTTTAGGAAATTCATTGACTTCATAGGACGGGAGCCAGAACACATGTTGGTCTATTGGCTGGATATTCTTGGAACTGCGGTTTTTGCCATCTCCGGCGTATTACTGGCAGGGAAGTTACATATGGACCCATTTGGCGTGCTGGTACTCGGCGTTGTCACCGCCGTTGGCGGCGGAACTATTCGTGATATGTCGCTGGCAAACGGAGCTGTTTTCTGGGTTAAAGATCCGACCGATTTAGTCGTCGCACTCGTCACCTGCATTGCAACTATCTTGCTGGTGCGCCACCCGCGCAGTCTGCCGAAATGGATTTTACCGGTGCTGGACGCCATCGGCTTAGCGGTGTTTGTCTTAATTGGCGTCAATAAAGCCTTTATCGCAGGAACAGGACCTTTAATCGCAACATGTATGGGCGTGTTAACTGGTGTGGGCGGCGGTATTATCCGCGATATGCTGGCGCGTGAAATCCCAATGATCCTGCGAACTGAAGTGTACGCTACAGCCTGCATTATTGGCGGTTCGATACACGCCATCGGCTACTATTACTTTCATCTATCCCTCGACGAGTCCGGCATGATCGGCATGGTGATTACCCTAGCAATTCGTCTGGCAGCAATTCGCTGGAATCTGAAACTACCGACATTTAGTTTAGAGAAATAGGCTAGTTACCTAATTTAACCTGAACTTCGGATAAAAATTTATATTTTTACAATAAGCATCAGATAATTATGTGATTTTTGTAGAGGCAGCAACCTGCCGCCCGTGAACCTACCGCGTTGTTTATACGGGCGACAGATCGTCGTCCCTACGGATTTCCTATCCAAACCTGAGGTTATTAAACCTGAACTTCGGATAAAAATTTATATTTTTACAATAATCATCAGATAATTATGTGATTTTTGTAGGGGCGGCAACCTGCCGCCCGTGAACCCACCGCGTTGTTAATGCGGGCGACAGATTGTCGTCCCTACGGATTTCCTATCCAAACCTGAGGTTATTTCCCTAATTTAATACGTAAAAAGCACGGCAAACCGTGCTTTTTTATCTAAGAATTCAATTGATTAAATACTAAAAGAAGAACCACACCCGCAAGTCGTTTTTGCATTCGGATTCTGTACAATAAAACGCGAGCCTTCCAAACCTTCGGTATAGTCTACTGCGCCGCCGACCAGATATTGCAGGCTCATTGGATCAACCACCAGCGCAACGCCCTGTTTCTCAATCACTAAATCGCCGTCATTTACTTTCTCATCAAACGTAAAACCATACTGGAAACCACTGCAACCACCGCCGGTGATATAAACGCGCAGTTTGAGATCTGGATTGCTTTCATCAGCAACCAGCGCTTTCACTTTATTCGCTGCCGCATCGGTAAACACCAGCGGCAAAGCAGTTGAATCACTCATCAAATGTCTCCAGATTATCTTTATTACTTAACCTGACCTTCGGATAAGCAATGATATTATTACGATAAATTTCAAATAATTATATAATTTCTGTAGGAGCAGCATTCTGTCGTCCTACATTTTCTGTTTCATTCAGAACGAGTCTAATTATCTGATAGTTGACTAAACCGTTCAAGTATTATACCGCCTCGCATCAATACTCAGGGCAGAATTTAATGTGTAAGCTACGCTTATAAGCATAAATTTACAAATACTCACCAGACTTCAATCTACGGACAAAATTGGTAAATAATCTCAAGCTGATATTTATCGTGACTTCTTTTAGAATGGCGGGATATTTTTATACCACTTTCCAGAAAATGGGGCAGAGCTGACTCATGAGTAAATCAGAAAATTTGTATGCACAAGCACAGCAGGTTATTCCGGGCGGTGTTAACTCGCCAGTCCGCGCATTTACCGGTGTTGGCGGTGTACCGCTATTTATTGAACGCGCTGACGGTGCTTACTTGTACGATGCTGACGGCAAAGCCTATATTGATTATGTCGGTTCATGGGGACCAATGATCCTCGGTCATAACAACGATGTGATCCGCGATGCGGTGATCGAGGCGGTACAGCGCGGTTTAAGTTTCGGTGCACCAACTGAGATGGAAGTTGAAATGGCTACGCTGGTGACAGAACTGGTGCCATCAATGGATATGGTGCGAATGGTGAACTCCGGCACTGAAGCAACCATGAGCGCAATTCGTCTGGCACGCGGTTTCACCGGTCGCGATAAAATCATTAAGTTTGAAGGCTGTTATCATGGTCATGCTGACTGCTTGTTGGTGAAAGCCGGTTCCGGTGCGCTAACGTTAGGTCAGCCTAATTCTCCGGGCGTTCCTGCTGATTTTGCGAAACATACTCTGACCTGCACTTATAACGATTTGAATACGGTACGTCTGGCGTTTGAGCAAAATCCAGACACTATCGCTTGTATTATTGTGGAGCCGGTCGCGGGTAATATGAACTGTATCCCGCCGACAGAAGGCTTTTTACAAGGTTTACGTGAACTGTGTGATCAATATGGCGCGCTGCTGATTATTGATGAAGTGATGACTGGCTTCCGCGTCGCACTAGGCGGCGCACAGACTTATTATGATGTCACGCCAGATCTAACCTGCCTGGGCAAAATTATCGGCGGCGGTATGCCAGTCGGTGCATTCGGCGGTCGCCGTGATGTAATGGAAGCGCTCGCGCCAACAGGTCCGGTTTATCAGGCTGGTACGTTATCCGGTAATCCCATTGCGATGGCAGCAGGTTATGCTTGTTTGAGCCAACTCACCGATGTGGGCGTTTACTCACAACTGGCTGAAACCACCGAATTATTGGCAACCGGTCTGCTTGAAGCAGCGAAAAGACAAGGTATCCCTTTAGTAGTGAATCGTGTTGGCGGCATGTTCGGTATCTTCTTTACTGATTCTGACAGCGTGATCTGCTATCAAGATGTGGTGCAGTGTAATGTTGATCGTTTTAAAAAATTCTTCCATCTGATGCTGGAAGAGGGAGTGTATCTGGCACCGTCAGCATTTGAAGCGGGATTTATGTCACTGGCTCACTCTCCGGAAGACATTCAACGCACCGTTGATGCGGCTGAACGTTGTTTTGCTAAGTTAGTCTGATTTTCGGACAAGTAGTTATATTATTCCGATAAATTTCAAATAATTTTGTAATTTTTGTGTAGAGGCGGCGGATTGCCGCCTCTACAAATTATTATCAATCTATAAATTGATTCATCAAATGGTGATAAACTCTCCACCAATAATCCCCTATCCTAATCAGTAATCTATGAACAAAATCGGAACGTTGAGCGGTGTACTCGCCATTTTATTGTGGAGTACCAGTGTTGCGTTAACGCGCAGCATCGCGGAAGTTCTGGGTCCTTTCGCGGCAGGGGCGGCTATCTATGGCACCAGCGGAATTATCGTTTTATGTATTACTGGCATTCCTAAATTACGTGAGCAACGCGCCGTTTATCTATGGGGGTGCGGCGCGCTGTTTGTGTTTTATATGGTGTGCTTTTCCATCGCTATCGGTATGGCGGCAAATCGTACTCAGACATTAGAGATCGGTCTCATTAACTATTTATGGCCCAGCCTAACGCTCGCATTTTCGCTTCCCGTGTTGAAAGTCAAAGCGCGCTGGTGGTTATGGGTTGGCATTTTCTTAGCTTTTTTCGGTATCGTTTGGGTTGTTGGTGACGGTTCATTAGATCTCAGCCAATTTATTACTCATGCAGGGCAAAATCCGCTGGCTTATTTGCTGGCACTTATCGGTGCTATTGCCTGGGCGCTGTATTCCAATTTGGTGAGAATTTTTTGTCAGGGGAAAGGCGTGTTACCGCTGTTTTTATTGGTGACATCTGCTTGTTTGTGGGTAATGACGGCGTTATTTTCCGAACTGCCGCATACGCTGCCACCGATTAGTACGTTCGTTGAATTACTGTTAATGGGAACAACAAACGGTATCGCTTATGTCTGTTGGGATAAGGCGATGAAACAAGGCAATATTACGTTAGTCGCAGCACTCTCATATTTTACGCCGCTGTTTTCGATTCTGATCGCCAGTTTATGGCTTAGTACCACACCTAGCAGCGCTTTCTGGTCGGGCGTAGCATTGGTGATCATTGGCTCATTAATGTGCTGGTCTGCCAGCCGTAATAAAGTGAATAATTAACGTTCTGCTAAGAAACTGCGATAGCCCTGTAACACGTTAAGAAAATCTTCAACGCCACAGCAAGAAAGGCTTTCTTCATCGTAATAGAACATACCCTCTTCCATTTCGTCGCCGTCCAACTCTATTTGATTGGCGCGGATCATGACTTCCTCTTCGTCTAACAAGATCGTGTATTCATGACCAATTTTCTGCCATTGACGCTCACTCCCGCGCACGTTTTGCACCGCCTGCTCCACTTCATCAAGCAGATTTAAATTGCCTTTTACTTCTTCATTTAACCAGTGACCAACCGCCTCATGCCCCATAGACAATCGGGCAACAACTTGACCGGTAACGTCGAGCCTGAATTCATAATCCATAATCCTCTCCTGTAATTAACCTGAGTTTTAGATATTTACTACTTTCTTATCCAAATCTGAGGTTAATGATGCTTTTTCTGTACATTATTTGATCTAATACTACTATAGATTTTGACATAGATTGCGCTATAAATAAAAAACCACATCAACAAGTCTGCTGATGTGGTTTTTGATAATAGCTAAAAAAGAAAATTAGATAGCTGTCTGGAAGATCACGCCATCGGCTTTTTTAGTGTATTCATTCAACTGGTCGAAGTTGAGGTAGCGATAGGTATCGTTCGCAGTTTTATCCACTTCCGCCATATAACCCAGATACTCTTCAACAGTTGGTAAACGCCCCAGCAACGCAGAAACCGCCGCCAGTTCAGCCGAAGCCAGATAGACATTTGCCCCTGTACCTAAGCGGTTCGGGAAGTTACGAGTAGAAGTAGAAACGACCGTTGCGCCCTCATTCACGCGAGCCTGATTCCCCATGCAGAGAGAACAACCTGGCATTTCGATTCGCGCACCGCTGCCGCCAAAGATGCTGTAATAGCCCTCTTCGCTTAACTCTGCGGCGTCCATCTTGGTTGGCGGAGTGATCCACAAACGCGTTGGCAGTTTGCCTTTGAAGTTTTCCAGCAGTTTACCGGCAGCGCGGAAGTGACCAATATTGGTCATGCAGGAGCCAATAAATACTTCATCGATCTTGCTGCCTGCAACGTCAGACAATAAACGCGCATCATCAGGATCATTCGGTGCACATAAAATCGGTTCTTTGATCTCGTTGAGATCAATCTCCAACACTGCGGCATACTCTGCATCAGGATCAGCTTCAAGAAGCTGCGGATTCGCCAGCCATGCTTCCATATTTTCAATCCGGCGCTGAATAGTTCTGACATCACCATAACCTTCAGCGATCATCCATTTCAACAGCACGATATTGGATCTCAGATACTCTTCGATCGGCGCTTTATTCAGCTTGATAGTACAAGCCGCAGCGGAACGTTCGGCGGACGCATCGGCAAGTTCAAAGGCTTGTTCGGCTTTCAGATCTGGCAAACCTTCAATTTCCAGAATCCGACCAGAGAAGATGTTTTTCTTACCCTGTTTTTCAACCGTCAGCAAACCTTGCTTGATGCCGTAATAAGGAATGGCGTGAACTAAATCGCGCAAGGTAATACCCGGCTGCATTTTACCGCTAAAGCGCACCAGCACAGATTCCGGCATATCTAACGGCATCACGCCCGTTGCTGCCGCAAACGCCACCAGCCCTGAGCCAGCAGGGAAAGAAATACCGATAGGGAAACGAGTATGAGAATCAGCGCCAGTCCCAACGGTATCCGGTAACAACATGCGATTAAGCCATGAGTGAATAATGCCATCACCCGGATTCAGAGAAACACCACCGCGATTCATTATAAAATCAGGTAATGAATGATGCAGTTGCACATCAACTGGTTTTGGATAAGGCGCAGTATGACAGAACGATTGCATCACTAAATCAGCGGAGAAACCCAGACATGCCAAGTCTTTCAGCTCATCGCGCGTCATACCGCCAGTGGTATCCTGCGACCCAACGGACGCCATTTTCGGCTCGCAATAATCACCGGGACGCACACCTTTCACGCCGCAGGCTTTGCCGACAATTTTTTGTGCCAGCGTATAACCTTTTGCCGACGCTGCCGCTGTATGTGCTTGAATAAAAATATCACTTGGCGGTAAACCGAGTGACTCTCTGGCTTTCGAGGTCAAACCGCGACCAATAATTAGCGGAATACGCCCGCCCGCACGGACTTCATCTAACAGCACATCGGTTTTCAGCGCGAACGTTGCCAGCAGTTCATTGGTATCGTGACGGCGAACCTCACCTTTACGCGGATAAATATCAATCACATCACCGGTATTCAGTTTAGAAACATCAATATCTTCAATCGGCAATGCACCGGCATCTTCCATCGTATTAAAGAAGATCGGCGCAATTTTGCCGCCTAACACCACTCCGCCGCTGCGTTTATTCGGCACATACGGAATGTCGTTGCCCATAAACCATAATACGGAATTGGTTGCAGACTTACGTGATGAACCCGTACCCACAACATCACCGACATAAACCAGCGGGAAACCTTGCTGTTTCAGCTCTGCCAGTTTTTTTACCGGACCAACTTTGCCCGGCTGATCGGGAACAATGCCCTCACGCGCGATTTTCAGCATCGCCATCGCATGAAGAGGAATATCAGGACGCGACCACGCATCTGGCGCTGGAGATAAGTCATCGGTATTGGTTTCACCGCTGACTTTAAATACCGTCATCGTTAGCTTATCGGCTAACGCAGGACGAGACAGGAACCAATCAGCATTTGCCCATGACTGCATCACTTGCTGAGCATATTTATTGCCCTCTTTGGCTTTCGCTTCCACATCATAGAAGCTGTCAAACATCAGCAGCGTATGGGATAAGGCTTGTACGGCGATAGGAGCAAGACTTTCATTATCAAGCGCATCGATCAACGGTTGAATATTGTATCCGCCTTGCATCGTTCCCAATAATTCTAAGGCTCTAGCAGCAGTTAACAACGGCGAGGTAGCTTCACCAGTGACTAATGCGGCAAGAAAACCGGCTTTCACATAAGCCGCTTCATCAACGCCCGGCGGTACGCGATTAGTTAGCAGATCAAGGAGAAAATCCTCCTCTCCGGCTGGTGGATTTTTCAGTAGTGTCACTAAACCAGCCATCTGTTCAGCATTTAATGGCTTTGGCACGACACCTTCGGCGCTGCGTTCAGCAACATGTTTACGGTATTCATCTAGCACGACGACTTCCCCCCATTATCATTGTTATATAAGCTGCGAACATTATGATTCTAATGACCATAATTTTATTAATTCGCAATAAGTTAGCCTGAGAGTAACTTGCATCAGATCACTGATTTAACCTAGTGGCACACGGGAATTTTGCTAGTTCAATCACATTAAGTCTTATGAACTTTATGGTGTTTATGGCGATAATTAATGCGTTACACGACATATTGTAATCAAACTAAGTTAGCACTTCTTTTATTACATCTTGATTACATTTTTGCAATAAAAATAACATAGAAAGGTGAGCTAACCCAAGTTCAGGTTTATTAATCTGAACTTGGGATAAAGAAATGGCGAAAATAATAGATTAATAATTCATAGGAACGGCAATCTGTCGCCCGAATTAACAACGCCGTAGGTTCACGGGCGACAGGTTGTCGCCCCTACAAAAATCACATAATTAATTGAAATTATTCATAAAAACAACTCTAACAACGAATTAAGAAACAGTTTTCCTTTCTCCGTCACCTGCCAGTATTCATCAGTTTCTATCAGATAACCATGCTCTAGCGCTGCGTCAATCTTAGCGCGGATAATGCTTTCATCTAAACCGGTAAAATTTTGAAAATCGGCGCGCGGCGCAGGTTCCAGCAGGCGGAAGCGGTTCATAAAGAATTCAAACGGACGATCGTCCATCGCGACTTCATTTTGTTGATCGAGATAATTTCCCGTCATATAACCGCGCGGGTGACGGGTTTTAACAGTACGCAAAATACGTCCGTCGGGAAAACTTAATTTCCCATGTGCGCCGCAGCCAATCCCTAAATAATCACCAAAACGCCAATAATTGAGATTATGCTGGCACTGATAGCCTGCTTTGGCATACGCCGATGTTTCGTATTGCTGATAGCCTGCCGCACTGAGCAATTGATGACCATGCTGGTAAATATCCCACAGCGCATCATCATCAGGTAATACCGGCGGACGCGAGCCAAACAGTGTATTAGGTTCAATAGTGAGTTGATACCAGGAAAGATGCGGCGGATCGAGTTCAATCGCTTGCCGCAGATCGTCAAATGCCTGTTCTGGTGTTTGATCCGGCAGGCCGTGCATCAGATCAAGATTGAAACTGCGTAACCTTAGATTTTTGGCGAGTTGTGCGGCGCGTTTAGCTTCTTCGGCATCATGAATCCGCCCAAGTCGTTGTAATTTTGCCGGGCTAAAACTCTGAACGCCAATAGAAATGCGATTAATCCCCGCTTGCTGATAAGCGCTAAAGCGTTCCGCTTCTACTGTGCCGGGATTGGCTTCCATCGTAATTTCCGCATCACTATTGAGCGGCAATCTGACACGCACACCATTCATCAATTTCTGCATCGCGGCTGCACTTAACAAGCTAGGAGTACCGCCGCCAATAAAAATCGTACTGATACTTCTGCCGCTGGTGAGTTGGACATCGTTGTCCAGATCCGCCAGCAAATGGTCTACATAATCGTTATCCGGCACATCACCTTTTAGTGCGTGGGAATTGAAATCACAATACGGGCATTTCTGCACGCACCACGGAATATGAATATAGAGGCTTAACGGCGGAAGATTAAGCATTACGCAGTGAATCCAGCAGCATATTTAACGCCTGACCGCGATGGGAAATCTTGCTTTTATGTTCACGGCTAAGTTCAGCCGATGTACAGCCTAATTCAGGAATATAGAAGACTGGATCATAGCCAAAACCGCCTTCGCCCACCGGAGCAAACAGCACTTCACCAGCCCAGCTTGCGTGGCAAACCAGCGGAATAGGATCGTTAGCATGACGCATATAAACCAGTACACAATGGAACTGCGCCTGACGCTGACTTTCCGGCACATCTTTTAATGTTTCCAGAAGTTTTTCCAGATTCTCTTTATCGCTGGCATCAACACCAGCATAACGCGCAGAGTAAATACCCGGCGCACCGCCCAGAATATCTACTGCGATACCGGAATCATCAGCAATTGCCGGTAATCCGGTAACTTGCGCCGCATGGCGCGCTTTTATAATGGCATTTTCAATAAAGGTTAATCCGGTTTCCTCTGCGGAATCGACACCAAGATCTGTCTGCGCGGTGACTTCAAACCCAAAATCAGCTAAAAGATTTGCCAGTTCACGAACCTTGCCGGAGTTTCCGGTTGCTAAAACGAGTTTCTGCATTGAAATATTCCCCTTTCTCACCTTTATTTCTGTTTATATCTGTTACCGGATTCAAGCCCGTGCTTGCGTTTGATATATACCCAATAGCGCTCAAGATGCAGGGTATAGATAGCGGCGCTATAGCATAACTCAAACCCTTACTGTGAATGAATAAAAATGGCAAAAGTGCCTATGTTCGCCTCTGGTTATTCAGATATTTAGAACAACTTTTATTATAATTTTAATTATCTTATTGTTTACACTAATGTTTTACTTATTAGTTAAATGTAAGAATAGCATTTATAGAATCAAACAAACTGTTACATCTGTGTTATTGTTTGGTTATTTAACGAACTAATAATGATCACTATTGAAAAAATAATGAGAAGTAATAAGAGTACACATCGATTTTTAAAATGGCTGCTAGGCATTATGATCGTTATTTTGGTTATTCTGTCTGGCTACTGGGCTTGGGTATTCAGTCATTCTGATGATCTGTGGAACATTATCAGCCAGCAGTGTATTTCCCAACAGCAATTGAATCAGATTCAGATAATTCCTTGCTTAAACTCAGAATTATCGTCGGACGCCTCGCGAGGATTTGTCATTTTTAAAGATCGTAAAGGTCCGTTGCATTTTTTACTCATACCAACAGAAAGAATCAAAGGTGTGGAAGATAAACGTCTGCTTAATCCTGATACACCTGATTACTTTATGACGGCGTGGGATTACCGCTCTTATCTCTCCAAACAGTCAGGTAAACGCATTCCGCGCGATGTGGTTTCACTGGCAATCAATTCTGCCTGGGGGCGCAGTCAGGATCAGCTTCATATTCATGTTTCTTGCGTTAAACCGGAAATCAAAGCGCAGTTAGAAAGCCAGCTAGATAAGTTCAGTGAGAAATGGACGCCAGTACCATACGGTATCAATAATCATAACTATATTGCGCGAACATTGACTGAAGAACAATTCCAACAAATGAGTTTGATTCGCCGAGTCGCTGCCGAATTGCCTGATGCAGCTAAAAATATGGGAGAATATGGTATTGCGCTGGTGGCATATAACAAGAAAGATTTTAAAAATAAAACCAGCGTACCAATGTACTTGATGCTGGTAAATAAAGTCGATCTGCTGGGATTAAATTTAGGTTATGCCGAAGAGATACAAGATTATCAGTGTGATTTAGTGAAAACTTCGCAGATGTTATAACCTATTGCTATTGTTATGACTATAGCCATCGCTATAACAGGCTTTCTATCTCTGCCGGAATTTGCTGCGGTTGATTAATTCTCACCTGCTTGTGTCTGCCTAGCTCGCCTTTTTCAACGACAACCATACTTTTGGCAACACGAAATTGTTTTGCCAAAAACTTCACCAGATGCGCGTTAGCCTGACCATCAACTGGCGGCGCGGTGATAGCGACTTTCAGCTCATCACCGTGTAGCCCGACAATCTGATCACGACTGGCTTTGGGTTGAATATAAAGCCGGAGCACAATAGCGTCCGGCTGTTTCTCAACGGCACTCATTATAAAATTAGCGCCAGAATATCCGCTTTCAGATAATCCAATCCGTACAAGATCAAAATCAAAATCATCGGTGACAGATCAATCGCACCCATCGATGGCAGGATACGACGAATCGGCGATAACAGCGGTTCGGTAAGTTGCAGCAACAGTTGATCGACCGGATTACGTCCCTGACTGATCCAGCTCATCAGCGCGCGGATAATGATAAGCCAGAAGACTAATTTTCCGGCAGCAGTCAGTAATTCCAGCAGCGAAAGCGGCAGATAGACAGGGAAAAACAGCAGTACACCATTAATGATCCATAAACCAACAACATACTTCACCAGAATCAAAACATAAGCCACCAGAACAGAAGCGGTATCCATTGAACCTAGCGACGGAATGATTCTTCGTAGCGGCGCTACCACCGGCTGGGTGATTTTCACGACAAATTGCGAAAATGGATTATAAAAATCCGCTCTTGCCCATTGCATCCATACCCGCAGCAATAACACCGACACGTAAAGATCGAGCACGGTAACAATTAGATAAGATAAAAAACTCATGTTTAACCTTTTAGTTGTATCTGATCTAGTTGTATCTGATCGCGGAAATCAGGCAAGCAGACGAAAATCAGAGAATTAATTGATTGTTAATTGCCCGTTAGCATATAGCAAATCATGAAAAAAAGGCAATGAAGCAATAGAATCATTGCCAACGCGCTATTTTAAGATATTAAAGCGACTTCTCCATCTCCGCCGCGCGCGTTATCGCTGCTTGCATTGCTGATGCAACAATCTGCGGCAACGCATTTTCATTAAATACACGCAATGCTTCGGCAGTAGTACCGCCTTTAGAAGTGACTTGCTGACGCAACGTGGCAATATCTAATTGCGGATTTGCCACCACCATTTGTGCCGCGCCTAATGCAGATTGCTGAACCAGCAAACGCGCTTGTTCAGCATCAAAACCAAGACGCTCTGCTTCTTGCTGCATGGACTCCATAAACAGGAAGAAATAAGCAGGAGCGCTGCCAGCGACCGCAATAATATCATTTATGCCGCTTTCCTGATCTACCCAGCAGACTTTCCCTACCGCTTGCATCAGTTGAGCAGTAAATTCGCGATCCTGTACGGAAACTTGCGGCGCAGCATATAAACCGCTCATACCCAAACCGATCAAAGCGGGCGTATTTGGCATAATGCGGATCAGCTCGACTTTTCCCAGCAATTGATAGAAACGCTCAACACTCACACCCGCCGCGATAGACAAAATCAGCTTGCCGTTTAAATCCACTTGCTGTTGGATTGGAGTACAAACCTGCGCCATCATCTGCGGTTTTACTGCCAGCACGACCACATCAGCCTGACGCGCACTGGCGATATTGTCATTGCTACAATGAATCCCGTATTGGCTATGCAGCGGAGAATCCTGTTTCATTGACGGCGATGAAGCAGTAATAAGCTGTGCCGGATAACCGCTTTTTACTAAACCAGTAATAATCGCTTTTGCCATATTACCGGCACCAATAAAGGCAATTTTACGCTGCTGCATGATGTGTCTCGCTTTGTTTTTTATCTGTTTCTTAATTTCGGGCGGCAGATTGCCGCCCCTACGAATTAAATTGGATCTTAGATTAATTAACCTGAACTTCAGATAAGAAGTTATATTTTTACGATAAATTTCAAATAACTATATTATTCTCACGTAGGGGCGGCAACCTGCCGCCCGCCAAACCATCGCGTTGTTAATTCGGGCAGCAGGTTGCCGCCCTACGAATTATTTTTCTTATCCAAACCAAAGATCAATCAACCATAATTCCGCGCACCAAAAATCGCCGTACCGATTCGCACCATAGTGCTGCCAGCACGAATAGCGTTGCTCATATCATCGGTCATGCCCATCGACAACGTATCAATATGCGGATAATCCGCTTTTAATTGATTAAATGCCTGTGTCATTTGCCGGAAAACAGCAAGTTGGCGCGCGGGATCTTTTTCCGGTGCCGGAATAGTCATCAAGCCTCTAAAGACCAGATTCGGCAACGAGCTAATTTGCGCGGCTAATTGCGGCAGTTCATCAAGGGAAATACCGGATTTGCTCTGTTCATCGCTGATATTAATCTGAATCAGTACATTAAGCGGCGGCATATTAGTTGGTCGCTGTTCGCTTAACCGGCTGGCGATCTTCTCGCGGTCTATGGTATGAATCCAATGAAAATGCTCTGCCACCGAACGGCTTTTATTCGATTGCAACGGACCAATAAAGTGCCATTCCAGCTCTGCGGCAAAAGGCGAAGCAGCGAAATACTGGATCTTATCCACGCCCTCCTGCACATAATTTTCACCAAACCGGCGCTGACCTGCATCAATCGCTTCCTGAACTGCGCTCACTGGTTTGGTTTTACTCACTGCAAGTAATTGCACTTCTTCTGGAGAGCGATCGCATTGCTGCGCGGCAAGCGCGATCTGCTGCCTTACGGTAGCGAGATTCTGTTGGATAGTAGTCATAAATTTATTCAAGGAGTCCGTTATGAATCTATGCGAATTAATATCCTATAGTGTAAAGCAAAAAGCCTCCGACCTGCATCTTTCTACTGGTCATTTAGCGGTATTGCGCGTGAATGGCGAGCTGCGCTATCTCAGCGATAATAAATTATGCGATGAACAGATTGACAGACAAGGAGACAGTGCTTTATCGCAGCAGCTTTTAACGCTGTTAAGCCATAAACAGCGCGCGATCTTGCTGCGTGATAACCAGCTCGACTGCGCTATCACCATTGGCGATACACGCCTGCGTGCCAATATTTTTCAGCAGCGCGCGGGGATCTCCGCCGCATTTCGTTTTATCCAATCTACAATTCCGCAGCCAGAAACATTAGCTATCCCGCCTGTTTTGATTGATATGACCGGCGCGCAAGATGGTTTGATTATCGTCGCTGGCGCAACGGGCAGCGGTAAATCGACATCACTAGCCGCGTTAATCGGCGAGATTAATCGCCATCAGGCACGGCATATTATGACGTTAGAAGATCCCATCGAATTTATTCATCACAGTGATCACAGCCTGATTCAGCAACGTGAAATCGGCGTACATGTGGATTCATTTTCGCAAGGATTACGCGCAGCACTGCGGCAAGATCCCGATATTATCCTGCTGGGTGAATTGCGCGACGCCGAAACAATTCGCCTGGCGCTAACAGCAGCGGAAACCGGTCATTTAGTCTTTGCTACGCTGCATACACGCTCGGCGATTCAATCGGTAGAACGCATTGTTGATGTATTTCCGGCAGAAGAAAAACGTTTTGTTGCGACGCAATTAGCCAACAGTTTACGCGCAGTAATGTGCCAACAGCTTTTACCCGATACACAGGGCGGACGAGTCGCCGCTTATGAAGTGCTAATCAATACACCAGCAGTCAGTAATATGATCCGTGAGGGAAAAGGACATCAGCTACAAACGTTATTACAGACCGGTGCAGCAACAGGAATGCAAACGATGGATCAACATAAAGCAAGGTTAGTATTAGATGGAGTAATAAATTGATAATAAAGAATAATTCATATGGGAGATAAATTGCCGCCCGTTGATATTAAACAACCTAAACTTCGGATAAGAATTTGTATTATTACAATGAATTTCAAATAATTATGTAATTTTTCGTAGGAGCAACAATCTGCCGCCCGTTGATATTAAACAACCTGAATGTCGGATAAAAAATTATATTATTACAATGAATTTCAAATAATTATGCAATTTTTCATAGGAGCAGCAATCTGCCGCCCGTGAACCTACTGCGTTGTTAATTCAGACGACAGATTATCGCCACTACGTAATTTTTAAGAAAATAAAAAGAAATTTATTTCTTAATTTTCCATAAAATAGACATTTTAAGAAAATTGTTGTTCAAACCAACTCTCAAAAATAATCACTGCGGAAGCGGCATCAACGCTGCCTTTATTTAGCGCGCGATAACCGCCGCGATCAAAGAGACTGGCTTTCGCTTCAACGGTACTTAATCGCTCATCATGTAAAGCAATTTGCACACCGAAACGACCATGCAGGCGATTGGCGAATTTTTTGGCTTGAGCGGTGACAGGCTGCTCTGTGCCGTCCATATTGAGCGGCAAACCAACCACGACTAAATCCGGCTGCCACTCTTTGATTAATTTCTCGATTTGCTGCCAGTCCGGTGTACCATCTTTGGCTTTAAACGCGGTTAACGGACGAGCAGTGCCGGTGATCTCCTGACCAATTGCCACGCCAATACTTTTAGTGCCGAAATCAAAAGCTAAAACAGTGCGATTGCTCATTATGCGTGACCTGCTTGTCTGGCGATGGTGTGAATGTCGATACCGAGCTTGCGCGCCGCTGCCTGCCAGCGTTGTTCTATCGGTGTGTGAAACAGAATATCGCTGTCAGCTTCTACGGTTAACCAGCTATTTTCCAATAACTCTTTTTCTAATTGCCCGCGATCCCAACCGGAATAACCCAGCGCAACCAGCGCTTCTGGCGGCTGCGAAGCTGTACCCAGCGTTTCAAGTACATCTTTAGAAGAGGTGATCATCACATCGTTAGAAATCTGGAGACTGGAAGCGAACTTCTGCTGCGGTGTATGCAAAATAAAACCGCGATCAGTGGCAACAGGACCGCCCTCCATCACCAAACTATTGAGATGAACATTTGACACTCTTGGCTCAGGATCAATGGATAACTTATCAAGAACTTCCCACACGGTCAGATCACCGACCGGTTTATTGATCACCAGCCCCATCGCACCATTCTTATGGTATTCACAAATATAGACTACCGAACGACTGAAATTAGAATCGTCTAACGTTGGCATAGCAATAAGGAAATGATGCAGTAAATTCATAGGTTACATCGCCGATAAGTTAAAACACCCCTATAAAATGGGGAGTTTCCCCTCTGGAGGAGGGGAGTTCTCTTTCTTTAAATTTCTAAATAACCTGAGCTTCGGATAAAAAATTATATTTTTAAGATAAATTTCAAATAATTATGCCATTTTTCGTAGAAGCGACAATTTATCGCACTTGAACTCATAGCATTGTTAATGCGGGCGGCAGATTGCCGCCCCTACGAATTATTCTTTATTATCAACATATTAATTTATTATTTTCTTATCCAACCCTGAGATTAAGAAGTTTCTTATTTATTTCTTAATTTTTTCTCAATAGCGTCCATCAACAAGCCGGTAATGGAGCATTCAGGAAATGCGGCTTCGATTTCACGCAGGCACGTTGGGCTGGTAACGTTAATTTCGGTCAGCTTATCACCGATAATGTCCAGACCAACAAAAATCAAACCTTTCTCTTTTAGCGTCGGCGCAACAGCGCGAGCGATTTTCCAGTCACTTTCAGTTAATGGACGGGCTTCACCGCGCCCGCCAGCCGCTAAGTTGCCGCGTGTTTCGCCTTTTTGCGGAATACGCGCCAGACAGTAAGGTACTGGTTCACCGTCAATCACCAGCACACGTTTATCACCGTCAGTAATCTGCGGGATAAAGTTTTGTGCCATACAATAGCGCGTACCTAATTCGGTCAGTGTTTCAATAATCACCGACAAATTCGGATCATTCGGTTTGACGCGGAAAATTGATGAGCCGCCCATGCCATCTAACGGTTTCAGGATAATATCGCCGTGTTCTGCATAAAATTGGCGAATACGATCCGCGCGGCGAGAAACCAACGTCGCTGGTGTTAGATCAGCAAACCAAGCGGTAAACAGTTTTTCGTTACAATCGCGCAGGCTTTGCGGCTTATTGACGATCAACGAACCTTTGACTTCGGCGCGTTCCAGAATATAGGTGGCGTAGATATATTCGGTATCAAACGGCGGATCTTTACGCATCAAAATCACATCAAGATCATGCAGCGCAATATCCTGTTCACTGTGAAAATCAAACCAATGCGCTTTATTATACTGCACGGTTAACGTGCGGGTACGCGCGCGCGCTTCGCCGAGATGCAGGTAGAGATCGTTCATTTCCATATAGTGCAGTTCCCAGCCGCGTTTTTGCGCTTCTTGCAACATCGCAAAGCTGGAATCTTTTTTAAGATTGATGGAAGAAATTGGGTCCATCACAATGCCGAGCTTGATCATGCTTATCTCCTATATATCCGGTGTATATCCGGTAACTATCCGGTATTTCTCTGGTTATCCCAGATCACCGAAACGAACCTGTAGTGCAGCAATCGCGGTAAGTGCAGCGGTTTCCGTCCGCAATACGCGAGGGCCAAGTAAAATATCTGTAAAATTGTGTTTTGCGGTCATATCAATTTCTTCTTGTGACAATCCGCCCTCCGGACCGATTAACAGGCGAATATCGCGTACCGAAGCCGATAATGTATTAATGCTTTGACTGGCGCGCGGGTGTAAATTGAGCTTAATTCCTGCTTCAGGCTCTACACACCATGCTTCCAGCGCCATCACCGGACGAATCTGCGGCACGCGGTTACGTCCGCACTGTTCGCAGGCAGCGATAGCGATCTTTTGCCACTGCTGAACTTTTTTTTCTAATCTTTCTTTATCCAGCTTCACACCGCAACGTTCTGAAATCAGCGGCGTAATCACATTAACGCCTAACTCAATGGATTTTTGAATCGTAAACTCCATCTTTTCACCGCGAGAGATCACTTGTCCAAGATGAAAATTCAGCGGCGATTCCACATCTTCAAGCTGTTGATCAAGAATACGCACGCGTACCTGTTTTTTATCGGATTGCGTAATTTCCGCATTGAAAACGTAGTTACTGCCGTCAAATAAACAGATTTGCTGACCAACCTGCATACGCAGCACACGACCAACATGATTGGCAGCATCATCACTTAACGTAAGATCGTCAGTGATAGTAATCGGGAGGGGGTGGTAAATGCGGGGAATTCGCATGGTTTTAATCTTTCCGCTGTTTTTATGACTGTTTTAACTCAGATTGTAACCCAGATTATTTAACATTGTGCAGTTTTCACTGTGGGAAATGGGGCGTATTTAGTCTTTTTGGTTATGTTTAACAATTAATCTAAATGTTCTTCCGGTTTCAGCAATGTTCCGCACTTCTTACAGCGATATTCGCTCTCTTTACGCAGCACTTTATTATGACGGCGCACGGTTAATAAATGCGTCTGACATTCGCATTGATAAGGGAATGTCTTACCTTGTACTGATAACACATCAAAACAGTGCGTGCGGCTGGCGGAGACGCCAAGCACTTGCTCCATCACCCATTGCCATTCACTACCGTGAGGAGCAACGCGCCCGAATTGTTTATAAACCAATAAATGCGCCAGTTCGTGCGGGATCACTTCATCAATAAATGTCTGCCCGTTCTCCGCCAGTAACACTGAATTCAGCCGAATTTCCCATTGCGTTAAATGCGCTGTTCCGGCAGTCGTTCCGCGTTGGCGATAACTCACTTTCGGCTCAGGATAGCTGGTATGCAAATAGTTGTTTGCCAAATCAATATAGTGGCGCAAGCAGCGCATAACCGCTTGTTGCGTGGCGATAGGGAGGCGTGTAGTCATGGGCTATAGAATAGAAGTGAGTTATCGGTTAGGCAATAAAAAAACGGCGTGAAGAAAATTGCTTCACGCCGTTGAATAATCCCTAAAACAGGGATTATTTTAAACCTGCTGCTTCTCGTAAGATCGCCGCTTTATCTGTCGCTTCCCACGGGAACTGTTCACGACCAAAATGACCGTAAGCCGCAGTTTGCTGATAAATTGGTTGGATCAGATTCAGCATCTTGATTAAACCGTAAGGACGCAGATCGAAGAACTCGCGCACTAACTGGATTAAACGCTCTTGCGATACTTTTTCTGTACCGAAAGTTTCAATCATGATCGATGTTGGTTCAGCCACACCGATAGCATAAGAAACTTGAATTTCACAACGATCAGCCAGACCAGCAGCAACAATATTTTTTGCAACATAGCGCGCTGCATAAGCCGCTGAACGGTCAACTTTTGATGGATCTTTACCGGAGAATGCCCCGCCGCCGTGACGCGCAGCGCCGCCGTAGGTATCAACGATGATTTTACGCCCGGTTAAACCGCAATCACCCATTGGTCCGCCGATAACAAAACGACCTGTCGGGTTGATGAAATATTTAGTCTTTGCTGACAGCCATGCCGCAGGCAAAACGGGCTTGATGATATGCTCCATCACCGCTTCTTGCAGATCTTTCTGCTCGATGTTTTCTGCATGCTGAGTAGACAAAACCACCGCATCAATACCAGCAATTTTGCCGTTGTCATACAGGAAAGTAACCTGACTCTTGGCATCAGGACGTAACCATGACAGCGTGCCGTCTTTACGAACTTGCGCCTGTCGCTGCATCAAACGATGTGCATAAGTAATCGGTGCAGGCATCAATACATCAGTTTCGTTAGTCGCATAACCAAACATAATGCCCTGATCGCCCGCGCCTTGCTCCAGCGGATCGCGGCGGTCAACGCCCTGATTAATATCTGGCGATTGCTTACCAATCGCGCTCAATACCGCACAAGAATTAGCATCAAAACCCATATCGGAATGGGTATAACCAATATCGCAAACCGTGCGGCGGGTTAACTCTTCAATATCAACCCAAGCAGAAGTGGTAATTTCACCGCCCACTAAAACCATACCAGTTTTGATATAAGTTTCGCAGGCAACGCGCGCTTTAGGATCTTGCTTTAGGATCGCATCAAGCACAGCATCAGAAATTTGGTCGGCAATCTTATCAGGATGCCCTTCGGATACGGATTCGGAAGTAAACAGGTGTTGAGCCATTTCTTCTTTTACCTCTAAAACGTTTAAATGTGATGCGGCGTTAAAAAACAGAACGCGGATACAGATAAAGGGGTTTATAAACAAGAATGATGTTGGTTAATCAGTATAGACGGATTAACATCTGGACGGCTATTCTAAATATTTAACAAGATAATTACCAGTTGTTTTTAATCTTCACTGAAAATGCCGCACGAAAGGGTTAATTGATATGGGCGGTAAATTACCGCCCGTACAAATTTATTGCGGTAACGCCTTTAACAAATTTGAACGCTCCTGCTCAAGTTTTGCCACACGATCACAGGCTTCTTTGCCAAATAGTTCGAAATCTTTTTCCTGCTTTTTCCATTCGTCCTGAATCTGCTGCTGCAATCCGCCTAAGCTGCCTAATACCGCTTGTAATGGATTACTCGATTTCCCTGCTTTCGCAACCTGCTGCACACCCAGCTCATTGATGCTGTCTTGCAGCACTCCACCCATCGTATTCTGCAAGACAGTACGACCATTGGTTTCAACCTGATTAATGGCTTGATGATGAAACGCCAAGCCCTCTGGACGCGGCTCTAGCACTTTTTCCATCTCTTTCGTTAATTCAGTGGTTAACGTCACTAAACGCTGACGCACATGACTTTCTGCACCTAGTTGTTTAACGATAATACCGTCCAATGCACCTTGAGCCGTTTTCAACCGAGAACGTACACCGTTATCAATATAAGGCAGATCACCGCGTATATTCTGCTGATAAACCACTGCTTGCTGACGCGCCGCACCGGACAGCGTTAATGCTTTACCATTGCGAGTAACATCACCGTTTGGCGCGATCAATAACTCCCCGCTTGCACCAGCGACTTTCACTGTTTGTGGAGTAATAAAAATATCGTCTTGGGGCTTCACATTACATTGATAAGCGGCTTGCGCCTGACAACCAATAAATAGCAGTAGCGCTATGCTGGTTTTTTTTAACATAACTAACCTCAGGGTTGGATAAAGAAATGACGAGAATATTTAGGGTAATAAATTGATAATAAATAATTCATAAGGGCGGCAATCTGCCGCCCTTACTGTAGAAATGACAGACAATCTCGTCATTTTTCTATTTCATAACGTGTTATTCATCTAAGTAATTAATATCCATCAAATCACTAACTTTTACGTCCAGCATTCCGTGATCTTCCAGCCAATTACTTACGATCCCGCGATGTTCGTCCGTGCATTTACCGATTTTTTGCAGGCACACCAGACCGTCCCATTTCAGATAACCGCCGCCCTCAAATGAAAGATCGTGGGTTTCAAAAACTTCATTGATAAACTTATCAACGGTGACATCAATATTTTCGATGGTGGTAGTTTCAGGGAATTGCCAGCTCACTAAAAAACCAATTTCCTGAAACTCATCTATACGCATTTTTTTACGCAAACGACGACTACGTTGTTGTGCCATTATTCAATCCTCTCAAACATCAAATCCCACACGCCATGCCCTAAACGTTGACCGCGCAGCTCAAACTTGGTGAGCGGGCGGGAATCAGGACGCGGCACATAAGTACCTTCAACAGAAAGATTACGATACGCAGGGATCGCGCTCATCACCTCTAATATATGTTCGGCGTAATTTTCCCAATCGGTCGCTATATGGAAAACACCGCCGATTCTCAGCTTATTCAGCACAGCCAACGCAAACGGCGTTTGTAACAAGCGGCGTTTATGATGGCGTGCTTTATGCCACGGATCAGGAAAAAACAGTTGAACCATATCCAGAGAAGCATCGGGAATCATTTTATCCAGCACTTCCACTGCATCGTGGCACATTACCCGCAAGTTCTCCACTCCGGCTTCATGAGCCGATGACAAACAAGCGCCGACACCGGGACTATGCACTTCAATACCAAGAAAATTCTGCTCTGGATTATCCTGCGCCATTTTTACCAGCGACATTCCCATACCAAAACCAATCTCCAGCGTTACTGGTGCAGTGCGGCCAAAAAGCGCAGGGAGATCCAGCTTCTCTTGCTGAAATTCGACCCCCATCACCTGCCAGTAATTATCAAGAGCAAACTGCTGCCCTTTGGTCAAACGCCCCTGACGGCGCACAAAGCTGCGAATACGGCGCATTGCGCGCCCGTCTTCATTAAATTCAGGAGAAATAACATCATTAATCATAGCGTTAATTATAAAAGTCTAATTGATACCGTTGACGGTTAATTATGAATATACCCAATAGCTTTCAATTTGCAGACAGGCAGCAAACTTAAAAGACAACGGGGAAAAATTTAATGCGACATCATACCTTATATTGGTCGGATTCTTAATTGATTCCTTATCAACCAATGCTCGCAGGAACGTACTGCAAATCTCATATTTATAACCCAAATGTAGTAAAGATAACCTATTACGTTAAGTTACGGTTTACTCTGCCCGCCGTCTGTGCTGGAATCACGCCATATTTTTTATCTGCTCTGGAAGTATCTCTCTTTATGTTGCAAGCAAAGCCATTTGCACAAGCTGTTTTGGGTTGGTATCAACAATACGGCAGAAAAACGCTTCCGTGGCAGATTGAAAAAACACCTTATCATGTGTGGTTGTCAGAAGTGATGCTGCAACAAACGCAAGTCGCTACAGTTATCCCCTATTTCCAGCGTTTTATCGCTAAATTCCCTGATATTAATGCACTTGCTGCTGCGCCGACTGACGAAGTTTTGCATCTGTGGACAGGGTTGGGTTATTACGCCAGAGCGCGTAATTTGCATAAAGCTGCCAAAATCATTGCTCAGGAGCATGGCGGAGTCTTTCCTGATGATTTTCAAACGGTAAATGATTTACCCGGGATCGGTCGATCGACTGCCGGAGCGATCCTTTCGCTGTCTTTAAATCAGCATTTCCCCATTCTTGATGGCAACGTTAAGCGCGTGATCGCCCGTTGTTATGCCGTTGAGGGTTGGGCTGGAAAAAAAGAAGTGGAGAAGCGCTTATGGGACATCAGCACCGACGTTACGCCAGCGAAAGGTGTCGCACAATTTAATCAGGCAATGATGGATTTAGGTGCGCTGGTTTGCACGCGCTCGAAACCAAAATGTGAGCTTTGCCCGCTAAATAACGGCTGTATCGCCTATGCCAATCAAAGCTGGGCAAACTATCCTGCCAAGAAACCTAAATTGAAGATCCCTGAAAAAAGTGCATGGTTTCTGTTATTGAAAAACAGTGATAAAGTCTGGCTGGAACAACGGCCAAGCGTTGGATTGTGGGGTGGTCTATACTGTTTTCCACAGTTTAGCGATGAATCATCAATGGCTCGATGGCTGGAACAGCGCGGTATGTCTGCCGATGATTTGCAGCAGCAAACCGCATTTCGCCACACTTTCAGCCATTTCCATCTTGATATTATTCCAATGCTGTTAGATACCAAATCGTCAGAAACCAAGCCAGACACGCACTGTTTAGATGAAAGCAACGGCATTTGGTATAACTTACGACAACCGCCAGCAGTCGGTTTGGCAACACCGGTTGAACGATTAATTAACCAACTAAAGTAATTACGCGTTTAAAAAACGAACACGAGGATTAAGCATGAGCAGAACGATTTTCTGTACTTACCTGCAAAAAGAAGCCGACGGGCAAGACTTCCAGCTTTATCCCGGTGAATTAGGTAAACGTATTTTCAACGAGATTTCTAAAGAAGCATGGGCACTGTGGATGACTAAGCAGACGATGCTTATTAATGAGAAAAAGTTAAATATGATGACACCAGAACATCGTCAACTACTTGAAAAAGAAATGGTTAACTTTCTGTTTGAGGGTAAAGATGTTCAAATCGACGGATATACTCCGCCAGAAAAATGATTTTATTATGTTATTTCCCACGCTTTTAGATAATTAAATTACGCGATCAGAACAATGCCAATGAATTACAAAAAAATCTGTGCGTTATTGCTGGCAACGCCGCTGCTGTTCTCCTGCGGCGGTAACAAATCCGATGTTGATAATGATCTCTATATTAAAGACACCAATGCGTTCGATATTTTGATGGGGCAATTTGCTCACGATGTCGAGAATATTTGGGGTCGCAGCGAAGTGCTGATCGCAGGTCCGAAAGACTACGTTAAATATACTGATCAATATCGTACCCGCAGCCACATTAACTTTGATGACGGTGTGATCACCGTTGAAACGCTTTCGCCAACTGATCCGCAAAATAGCTTACGTCAGGCGATTATTGCGACTTTGCTAATGGGAGAAGATCCGCAAACCACTGATCTTTATTCTGATGTTAACGATATTCAAATCAGCAAAGAGCCATTCCTGTTCGGGCAAGTGGTGGATCAAGAGGGTAATGCTATCCGCTGGCAGTGGCGCGCCACACAATTTGCTGATTATCTGCTGCAAAACAAACTGAAAAAACGCACAGAGGGATTTCGCGTCATTTGGTCGGTTGATATTCCGCTGGTCGCCAACCATCTGGATAAACGCGCTCACAAATATCTGCCGTATGTCCGTAAAGCCGCTCGCAAATATAAAGTTGATGAAACGCTGATTCTGGCGATCATGCAGACAGAATCCAGCTTCAACCCTTATGCTGTCAGCCACTCTGATGCGCTTGGTTTAATGCAAGTCGTACAGCATTCCGCAGGTAAAGATGTATTTAAAGCTCAGGGTAAATCAGGGCAACCAAGCCGTAATTATCTGTTTGATCCAGAAAGTAATATTGATACCGGCACGGCATATTTAGCCATTTTGCAGAATACTTATCTCGGCACGATCAGCAACCCAACCTCACGCCGTTACGCCGTGATCACCGCTTATAACGGCGGTGCAGGCAGCGTATTAAAAGTATTCTCGAATGATCGCAATCAGGCACCAAATGTCATTAACCGCCTGTCACCGGGTGAAGTCTACCAGACGCTAACCACCAAACACCCATCGGCGGAATCACGTAATTATTTGTATAAAGTGAATACTGCACAGAAGAACTATCGGCGCTGAAATCAATATTCAGGTCACTGTCAGTAATATCGTAGTAGGATTTTTGCGGAGGGGCGGCAATCTGCCGCCCGTTAAACCACCGAGAAATCAACGAGCGACAAATTATTCTTTTTCTTATCTAAATATGAAGTTAAATAGCCTGGATTAAATCCCCTGTTTTTTTGACATGATGGCTAACTTTTTGCTCAAATACTGAAACGTTTTTCCTCCACATCTTATGCTCGTCATAAATTTGCCCGCTAACGGAGTAATACCCGATGCCTTATCCGCCATTACTAAAACGACTTTCGCTATTATTTTGCTTGCTATTCGGGTTGCTGACGCCTGTCGCTAGTTTTGCCGCGGAAATCGATGGTTCAACACTCAGTCTGGCATGGGGAATTCCGTTTGTTGGCATTTTGCTTTCTATCGCCCTTTGCCCGCTGCTGATCCCAAGTATCTGGCATCATCATTTCGGTAAGATTACTGCGCTTTGGTCGCTGTTATTTCTGATCCCATTCACTGTCAGTTTTGGCATGAATACCAGTGTCGGGCTGGTTGCTCACGCCATTCTTGCGGAATATATTCCGTTTATCATTCTACTGCTGGCGTTGTTTACTGTTTCCGGCGGCATTCTGGTTAAAGGAAATCTGCATGGTTCACCGAAACTGAATACCGGTCTGCTGGCTCTCGGCGTGATTTTAGCGTCACTGATGGGAACGACCGGCGCAGCGATGTTGATGATCCGCCCGTTAATTCGTGCCAATGACAATCGTAAACATCGTGTTCACACTATTATTTTCTTTATCTTTTTGATTGCTAATATCGGCGGTGGGCTGACGCCTCTGGGCGATCCTCCGCTGTTTATCGGCTTCTTAAAAGGCGTGAATTTCTTCTGGACTGTGCATCATATGTTCCTGCCGGTGCTGATCAGTTCCATTATCCTGCTGGGGCTGTTTTATCTGGTCGATAGCTATTACTACAAGCGAGAAGATGAAATAAAACCACGCGATCCGACACCAGATTCCAAACTGCATATCTACGGTAAATTCAACTTTATTCTGCTGATCGGCGTGATCGGCAGCGTGCTGCTATCCGGAATTTGGCAGCCGAATATCGAGATTAACGTGTCAGGTGTGCATATTGCACTGCAAAATATCAGCCGCGATATTCTGCTGCTGATTATCACCGCGCTATCGATGAAGCTCACCGCCAAACAAGTGCGTTCCGTTAACCAGTTTAGCTGGGAGCCAATTTTAGAAGTCGGCAAACTGTTCGCTGGGATCTTTATCACCATCGGACCTGTACTGGCGATCTTACGCGCTGGTCAAGACGGACAGATGGCGGGTTTAGTATCGATAGTGACAAATCCGCAAGGCGAACCGATCAACGCCATGTACTTCTGGTTGTCCGGCGCACTGTCCGGCTTTCTGGATAACGCCCCAACCTATCTGGTATTCTTCAACCTCGCCGCTGGCGACGCTGCAACGCTGATGGGTCCATTACAGCAAACTCTACTGGCAATCTCGATGGGTTCTGTATTTATGGGCGCACTAACCTACATCGGTAACGCACCAAACTTTATGGTAAAAAGCATCGCCAGCCAAAGCGGTATCGAAATGCCGAGTTTCTTCGGTTATATGAAATGGTCATTTGGGATTTTAATTCCGCTGTTTTTAATTTTGACCGGAATTTTCTTTTTGGTTTAGGCTAAATAGCTAAAAATAGAAACCTTTGCTTTGATGAGGGTTTCTATTTACCTTAATAAAAAATGGTTTAATTTAAGGAATAAAATCAAGCAAATATTTATCCATCAGATAACTAGCGTATTACATTTAAATTTGTTGGTGGCAATGCTGAAGTTCTTAAATTACAGCTTATATAAAGCTAAAGATCAGATCGATGTAAGGTAAGTCTCTGTCATTTGATTTGCTGGAGCGGGTGAAGAGAATCGAACTCTCGTATAGAGCTTGGGAAGCTCTCGTTCTGCCATTGAACTACACCCGCTGGGGATTTGGTACTCGAAAGAAATAGCCGCAAGATTATAAACCTCAATTCAATACAGAGAAAAGCGATATTTATTCCTTACTTAATCTAAACTTCGGATAAGAAGTTATATTTTTACAATAAATTTCAAATGATTATATGATTTTGTGTAGGAGCGGTAATCTGCCGTCCGCCAAACCACGGTGAAATCAACTAGCGGCAGATTGCCGCCACTACGAATTAGTGTTTATTATCAATATATTAATCTATTGTTTTTACTATATTCTTATCCAAATCTGACGTTCGCTTATGTTCCCTATTTGCTCTCAAACCAAACAAAAAAAGCCTCTTTAACATTGCTGCCAGAGAGGCTTGGAAAACTTAGGTCTTAATGAAACGAACTTATGCCAGATGCGCTTCGATAAACCAGACGAATTTATCCAGATCGCGCGATGCCGCTGTAAGCATATCAGCAACATCGTCATCTTCCGCATCAGCAATAGCGTGACGCAGCTCGTTTGCCACAACAGCATAGCGATCTGCCAGTTCTTTCAGGTGATCTTCGATGCTGTAAATATTGGTTGGATACGGTTTCAGGGTGGTTTCCGCTTCCACCGCTTGCAGTGTACCTAAAGCCGTTCCGCCGAACTGAACAACGCGCTCAGCGAAAGTATCTTGATGAGCCAGCAGTACATCACGGAAACCGTCGATCATTTCGTGGGCGCTGATAAAGGTCGCACCTTTCATATTCCAGTGAGCTTGTTTTGTCACCAAAGCCAAATCGGCTAATTGAGCAACCATGTGGTTTAATGTTTTGATCGACGATAATTTAACGCTTTCTTTCACATCGATACGGGTAAAACCTAATTTAGATTGTTTTGCTTTTATCGCTTTAACTGTACTCATAATCCAATCCTCATTGCTGTTGAACATGACATCGCTTCAAATATGAGCTAAGTATAGCACTCGCTCCAAATAACACTGATAGTATAAATCTATCATATAGATAGCCATTCATAGCTAGAGTAAAGCAAAATCCATTTTATTGCTGTTACAATGATTTTTATAGAACTTTTTTAACACATTTTTTCAACATTAATGGCGATTTTACAGCACAAATATTAGACAAGCATAAAAAAGCCTTCATCAGTAATAAAGACTGATAAAGGCTTGTGTCTTGAACGTTACTTATGCGTATTGATAAAACGCTTATAAACCTGCTTTCAGACTTGCTTCGATAAATTTATCGAGATCGCCGTCTAATACCGCTTGCGTATTGCGCGTTTCTACACCGGTACGCAGATCTTTAATGCGCGAATCGTCCAGCACGTAAGAACGAATCTGACTGCCCCAGCCAATATCGGATTTGCTCTCTTCCATCACTTGTTTATCAGCATTTTTCTTCTGTAATTCATATTCATACAGTTTTGCTTTCAACTGACGCATCGCCTGATCTTTATTTTTATGCTGTGAACGATCGTTCTGGCACTGCACCACAATATTGGTTGGCAGGTGAGTAATACGTACCGCAGACTCTGTTTTATTAACGTGCTGACCGCCCGCACCGGAAGCGCGGTAAACGTCGATACGCAAATCGGCTGGATTGATGTCAATATCAATATCATCATCAACTTCAGGATAAACGAAAGCAGAGCTAAACGAGGTATGACGGCGACCGCCGGAGTCAAACGGGCTTTTACGCACTAAGCGATGCACGCCGGTTTCAGTGCGGAGCCAGCCGTAAGCATAATCGCCAATTACTTTGATAGTAGCGGATTTCGTACCGGCGACATCACCGTCTGATTCTTCAATCATTTCAGTTTTAAAGCCTTTGGCTTCTGCCCAGCGCAAATACATACGCACCAGCATACTCGCCCAATCCTGTGCTTCAGTGCCGCCGGAACCGGCTTGAATATCGATATAACAATCAGCGCTGTCATATTCGCCGGAGAACATACGGCGGAATTCCAACTGAGCTAATTTAGCTTCCAGTTGATTCACTTCAGTGACGGTTTCATTGAAAGTATCTTCATCATCTTCTTCAACCGCCAATTCCAGCAAGCCGTTAACATCATCAACACCCTGCTCAATCTGATCGATTGTATCTACGATGGCTTCAAGTGAAGAACGTTCTTTCCCTAACGCCTGAGCGCGTTCTGGCTCATTCCAGACATCAGGTTGTTCTAGTTCTGCATTAACTTCTTCTAAGCGCTCTTTTCTGGCATCATAGTCAAAGATACCCCCTCAGAACCGCTGTTCTTTCAGATAGATCCTGAATCTGGTTTCTTACCGGATTAATTTCAAACATGATATGCAATTACCGTTATGTCGTTGTTGTATGAAAAATTGTATGAAAGTTGGATAAATTTTCGTTGATAGGAATTTTATAGGTAGCAATTCTAACGAATTCAGGCGATAACAGATACCAAAATATCTGCTGCCCGCCGATTTCACCGTTATTGAACAGGAGACAGAATGTTACCCGACAAAAATGACATAGTTATTTGAAACTTATTGTAAAAAATACAATTTCTTATCCGAAGATCTGGTTAATAAAATAATGTTGAATAGCTAAAAATAAAAATCATTAAAATGTTTTTCTACCCTGCTTTTATCTATAGTTCTGGTGCAGTCACATCATATTCAAATGCTTCTGGTTCATCATTATTTAGACAAGATATAAATATTAGAACATCAACAAAGCAGCTTATTAAGCTCCCCGTAAAAAACAAAAACCACCTCAAATGAGATGGTTTTTATCGTAACAACAAGAGTTATTAATCAGCAATAATTGCTTTACCTGTTGTGCTTCTAATTGCTTTTTCTTTTGCTTGCCAGCCTTTATAAGAAATCGGCAAGAATGAGACCGCGATCGCCAGCAGGGATACAACTCCGACATAATACGCAGGTGCCATCGCGCTATGCTGTAACCATGCGCCGGTGATCATTGGTGTTAATCCACCGAAGATGGCATAAGCCAGATTGTAGGCAAATGACAAGCCGGTAAAGCGAATCGCTGGCGGGAAAGCGCGCGTACTGATAATCGGCAATGTTGCACAAGCACCAGCAAATAAGCCCATTAAACCATAGTTAAACATCAACTCGCCACCGCTGATTTCCGGGCTGAGTGTACTGTAAAAATAGTATGCCGCAATCGCCAAACCACCCCATGCAGCAGTCATATAAACGCGCGCGTCCACTTTATCGCTAATCCAGCCCCACATCACACACCCTAACGATAGCATGGCAGTAGCAACGCAGTTAGCTTCCAGTGAGATAGTACGGTCGATGTGATACATCTTTTCCAAAACGATTGTTGGCGTCATTAGAATTGTAACGACTATCGCGGTAGACAGAGACCAAGTCAGAATCGCCGTGATAATAGTCGCTTCTTTATGACTGCGGATAACAGTTTTAATCGGCAGTTCTTGTGCTAATGCTTTTTTCTCAGCCATTTCTTTGAAAATCGGCGTTTCTTGCAAGAATTTACGCAGATACACCGAAATAAACCCAAATACACCGCCAAGAATAAATGGAATACGCCACGCGAATTCATTAATTTCCGCGATGCTGTAACTGCGCTGTACACAAATTGCCACAATAGAACCCAGCAGGATACCGCCGGTAATACCGGAAGTCAGCGTACCAACCCCCAAACCATAACGCTGTTCAGGAGTATGTTCTGCGATAAACACCCAAGCGCCCGGCATTTCACCGCCGATAGCTGCACCTTGCAGGATACGCATTAACAGCAGCAGAACCGGAGCCATAACACCCAGTGTTTCATAAGTTGGCAGCAGACCAATAACCATCGTTGGCAATGCCATTAAGAAAATACTCAGGGTGAACATACGTTTACGACCGATAATATCGCCGTAATGCGCCATTATTACGCCGCCGATCGGTCTGGCGAGATAACCCGCAGCAAAAATACCCAGCGTTTTCATCTGAGCAATAAATTCATTATCACCAGGGAAGAACAATTGCGTTAACGTTCCGGTGAAGAAAACAAAGATAACAAAATCATAAAACTCTAACGTACCGCCAAGCGACGATAATCCCAGAGTTTTATAATCACTTTTATTTAACGGTCGCGCTTTTGGCTGACCGGTGATTACAGATGAAGATGCTGTCATTTACTAAGAACCTGCTATTAAATTTATTGTGTTACGAGATATTTACTGAAAAATAAATCATAGGTTACAAGAAATAACCAATAATTACGCAATCGATAATTAGCAATATATGAATTTGAAATAGGTACAACGTTCAGAATTAATCTGTCGATGAAATCATTCAATCCATTGAACTGTGATTAGCACTGCGTAGCTAAGGTGAATGGTTATTGGTCGGCATTATAGTATTTAATTCGGCATACTGTAAACAGAATAACCAAACATAGGTTTATTTGCATTGTTATTACCTAGTTTTACAAAATATTTAACTAAATAAATCGTATTTAAGAATAATTCGTAACGTTAATATTCAGGCATACCAAATTAGTGTCTTAGATCAAAAGAATTATTAGTGTTGGTTTATTTTATATTTACCCTGCCATGTAAATAACCTAAATGACAGATAAAAATAATTTTTATAACTAATTAACCAGCAAATCCGAATACACCGAAAATCAATGTAGACACAATAGCCATCGTCAGACCAATTGCCGTTTCATACGGGATCAATTTCAGGCGCTCTCGCATCTGCATATTGATGCTGCCGCCAGTGGCGTGGAAAAAGCTGCCATGCGGCAAGTGATCCAAAACCGTTGCACCCGAGTGAATCATCGCTGCACCCGCTAACGCGCTGATACCGAGATCCAATAAGGTTTGGCTGAATATGTTAGAAGCGACTGCTGTACCTGCTGTTGTCGAGCCTGTTGCCAGTGACATAATCGCACCCGAAATCGGCGCAAGCAGATATGGCGGTAAACCGGACGCCGTTAAACCATCAGTCAGCACATCTTTTAACTCAGAATTGGCAACGATACCCGCCAACATACCCGTTCCCAGCATCATGATCGCCACCGGAGCCATGCGCGCCAAACCTGCGGTCATAAATTCATTACTCTGTTTAATTCTCCCCATCGCTAATGCACCGACTAAACCGCCGATCGGCAGCGCGACTAATGGATCAATAGAGATCCCCGCAATCGGGCGCAGGGCTAACAGCGCAATTGCTACGATCGGCGCACTCATTGAGGCAAGAAATCCTGGCTGCGTACCGTTTTGGTATGTAACCACTTCATGCGCTTCAACTTTGCTGCCTTTGTCGATCAACCTTTTTGCCAGAAAATAAGCAATGGCTACTCCGAAAAGTCCGGGAATAATACCGGCTGCCATCACGGAAGTGAGCGGAACATGGAAAGCATCTGCTGCCGCAATAGAATTGGGATTAGGCGACATCAAATTCCCTGCTTTAGCGCCGCCGATCATGGCAAGCAGAATAGCCGTTTTGGATAAATTCGCCCTCTGTGCAACAGATAAAGCAATAGGTGCGACGGTGATCACCGCAACGTTGATAAACACGCCAATCGCGGTCAAAAATAAAGTGGCGATTGCTAATGCCAACAACGCTCGCGTTTCACCAACTTTGCGTACCACTGTTTCAGCGATAGTATTGGCAGCACCGGTTTCAATCAGTACGCCCGCCAGAATACCGCCCGCTAATATGCTTAATACGGCGTTAGTAATGCCTTTCGCTCCGCTCACCATCAGTGTTACTGTCTGCACCAGATCCGCACCACCGACCAAGCCGCCAACTAGCGCACCTGCCATCATGCCGTAAACCGGAGATACTTTTTTTAATATAAGAAAGATCGCAACGATGAGAGCTGCCACTGCGCCAATTGCTGATACAGAAGTCATAATAATTATTTTCCGATGTATTATTTTCTAATATATTGCTATGCCGCAGTATTATTCTGGTTACAGAAAATAATTTTTATTCCCAAAATAATTAATCTGAGCTGCGGGTAAAAATAGAAATAAATACCTAAGTTACGATCTGATCGTTTATCGAGAACATTCAAAATCGCAAGTAATTAAGTATGAATAATCTAGAATCTATTTACACTAATGTCGATAACTTTTGTTTACAATTTATTCAGCAATGACAAACTCACCTTATTAAGGCTGGAGTGAAACAGCCGCAACGTCCATTACGTCGCGCAGATGAGATTCCTGAATCTGTGAAGTAAAAAGGACATAAAAAAATGGATATATCCTATTGAATATACCCATTTTTTATTTGTACTAAATTTTGTCTACAAAACACTTAACTTATGATGATTCGCCCGAATCATTCACAATAAGAACCTGAACCTGCTGAATCAAATCTTCGTTATGATCCAGAATCTTCTGTAAGAACTTTTTGTAGGCGGAACCACGTTCTGAATAGCGATCCAATTTACTCATCAGATCTTCGGCTGTGACCGTATCGCCTTGATTTCTGATGTTTGCCCGCGAATCACGCAATGTGCGATAAGCCGCGTGGGTATTCATATTCAGCAAGTAGGCGTTGACGGAATCATCGACCGATTCATAAGTGGAGTAGCCTTTCACCGCCACTTCTTTGCTATTACAACGCTTCGTGCCGCAACGCATACCAAACAGATTATTGTTAGCTTGTGCCAGCTTCGATGTTCCCCACCCTGACTCGGTTGCCGCCTGCACGACGACTAAGTGTGTCGGCAGAATATCAACACGTTTAAGCAGTTCAACCCATCTAATTTTTTGCGGATTGGCAGAGCAAGTCACCTGATAGCGATGACAGATCCGCTGCAAATGTGCGATGTCCTGAGCACTCCAGCTCAGTGCTGTGCGTTTTGTTAAAAGCCACTCGCGTTCCTGTCGAATTTGGCTGTTCTCTCGATTGATAATAGGTACAACGGCATGAAGAAACGCTTTTTTCCGTTGAGTGCCTGAAGGGTATTTTCTCAAATCAGGTAGGCTGTCGAGCTTACTATTGAGAGAATACTCTTGAAAGTTTTTTGCCCCAGTTGAAGCCCAACTGACAGAAAAACTCACACTCATAAAGAGAATCACCGAACCTATTATTTTGAAAACAAGTGAAAGCATAAAACTCCAGACTAGTTCATAAAATAATCAGATTATCGGACGTAGATACTCACTGACGACGAACAAAAAAGAAAGTATCAAATTGTAACAGGAAACAATTATATCAACATAACATTACAATGTCAGATTTTACGTCGATAATCGCCGATCTTCGTAGAATTAGCTGCCTATATAAATGTGATTTTAATTTTACCCGCGAATAAAAAAGGTGAGTAACTCCCTATTTCATATGCGGAAATTTTCTCCATCACCGGTTCAATAACAGACACAAAAAATAATCGTTCTGAGACAAAAACGCCCTGCATTTTGATACTCACAGGGCGTTAATTTTAGTGATTTTGGTCGCGATTTAATCGCACATTAATAGCACAAATAGTTTATTTCCAGAGGCGATATTTTCGCCGTTCCAGACTTTGTTCATCACTATTTCGAATCTCATCGGCTGTTTTATTCGTCACAGCATTATTCTGAGTCACAGGCAAATCTTGCTGCTCAGCTTTTACTGCGTTACCGCTGTTCGGCGATGACGGCGATGACGGCGATGACGGCGATGAAACTTTGCTCCAGTCGAAACGGCGCGTCAATGTCATAACTACAGCTAATATCACGAACAGTAATACTGATCCTAACAGCAGTGCATTATCTTCTGACTGCAACAAGACATACAGTACGCCGTATAAAATCAATAACCCTACTGAAAAACCGATACCCCGAATGATTCCTTTCAACACGGCACTGAGATAAAAGCCAATCAATCCGCTGCAACTCAACGCAGCGATACAATAAGCCCATGCGAAACCGATACGTTCAGAGAATGCCAGTAGAATGACATAGAACACCATCAGTGCAGCACCGACTAACAAATACTGCATCGGGTGAATAGAGAGTGATTTCAGCATTTCAAACAGAAAAAATGCCACAAACGTCATGCTGATAAATAAAATGGCATACTTAACCGTTCGGGTAGTAAGCTGATAATGATTCACCGGCTCAATAAAACTGGCACTAAATGTTGGAATTGTTGAACTGTCATAATGATCCTCAGATAAATAGCGAGGATTTTTCATTTTCGCTACATTCCGCATATTATAATGTCTGAAATTATCATTGATATTATTCGCAATCCAACTACTCTCCCAACTTGCACTAAAGCCATCGGCAGTAATTTCTCGCTTTTTCGGCAAAAATTGCCCTAAGAAATTAGGGTGAGCCCAGTTACCTGTTAGATTAAGTTCAGAAGAAGCCCCGACGGGTGCAACAGCTAAATGCTCCGTTCCTTGTAGTGACAGTTTAAAGTCAAAAGAAATTGACTCGTTCATTTCACCAGATGACATTAATTCAGCAAGATCAACATGAACACCCTGCGGAAAATCATCGAAGTTAATACCCGCTTCAAAAGTTAAAGAATGCTGATTTAGCTTAATCGTCGGTATTTTAGTTATGCCTCTGGAATCGCTAATCGCCAGAACCAGATAAGGTTTACCATAAGTGATACAGCTATCATTCTCATAATCGATTTTTGGAAATGAACCGCTGAATTGCAGTTCACTTTGATATATCTGAGCTTGATAAATACCAATTTTGCGCGGTTCAACGTTAACATTACCATCAACTTTCAGACGATTCGGTAAAACATAGCTTGTACCTTCAGATTTCCGAACTATGGCTTTCCCGTCACTATCTTTATCTACTGATGTCTTGGTGTAAGGCATAACAATAATCGGACCAATAACAGTCTGCTCACCGCTAGTTCCTGCCGTAACCTGATTAATCACACTTTGCTGATATTCATTACGATCATCAATTAAGTTCAATACCATACGGATTGGTATTAACATCAAAAGTGTTAACACTAACAAAATAAACACTTTCCCAAATAATGCAGATTTAAACATTGTTAATTACTCCTGTTCCATTCGATGACAATAGAATAAGAGCGCTAAGTGAATTGATGATGTTGTTGTGTGAAGTCTATGTGAAATGATGTGACTGTTTTACTGCCAGACAGCGTTTATTTAACCTGAACTTCGGATAAGAAGTTATATTATCTCGATAAATTTCAAATAATTATATCATTTTGCGTAGGGGCGACAATCTGTCGCCCGCCAAACCACGGTGAAATTAACGGGCGGCAGATTGCCGCCCCTACAAATTATTATTTATTATCAATATATTAACCTATATGTTTACTATTTTCTTATCCAAACCTTAGGTTACTTATCTTTAATCGGCACAATAAAAATCGCTTGTGCGCCGCCTTGCTCACTATTAACCAGACTAATTGTTCCCTGATGGATAGCCGCCACTTCACGCACAAAGCTAAGACCAAGACCGGTACTTTTTGCTTTATCTGGTCGAGGCAACGAGTAGAAACGGTTAAATACTTTATCTAACGCATAATCCGGCACACCTGCACCATTGTCAGCCACAATGATACGATAATATCCGTTCATAAATTCACCGGTAATGCCAATCTCGCCTTGTTCCGGTGTAAAGTCTAATGCGTTATCTAACAGATTACTGAATGCCTGTTCCAGAAGCAGCTTATCGCCGTAAATAGTGACTGGCGTTTCCATATTGCATTGCAGCGTAATATGGCGGTGAGTAAATAGCGTCTCTTTGGTATTAATCACATTGTTCAACACTTCCGCCAGATCGACCGGAGCCAATTCTTGGCGGATTCGACTTTCTACCTGAGCCTGCTGCAACATTCGATCAACAAGCAATTGTAATCGTTCATTCTGTTGTTTGATGTTATTAATAAAACGCTGAGCTACTGGTTGCGGCGGCATTTCCTGCAAAATTTCTGCTGCGCCGCGAATCGCCGCTAACGGACTTTTTAGCTCATGGGTCAGAGTATGAACATAGTTCTCAATATAATCTTTCCCCTCTAACTTAATTCGCATACTCTCTAATGCTTGCCCTAAACTATTCAGCTCCGGGCTGTCCAGTTTCGGTAATGTTGGTGCATGACCATCAGCGACTTCGCTGGCATAGCGAACAAGTCGGGAAATCGAACGATTAATCCACCAGACAAAAATTATCCCAATGACTAATGCAATACCCAATAAAATAATGCTGGCAATTTTCATACGCAGTTCACTGCGTTGAATGACGGGCTGCATTGTTTGATTTGGTTTGGAAACAGTCAAAGAACCAATAATCTTGCCATCAGACGTTTTTATCGGAGCAGCAACATACATAACTGAGCTGGAGCTATCATCAGGATCGATGCGCGTACTGCGAGCGCCGTATTTTCCGCGCAGTGTCAGGTAGACATCATTCCAGCGAGAATAATCCTGCCCTACGGCTTTTCCGTTGGAGTCATAAATCACAATACCGTTGCTGTCGGTGATATAGACCTGATAATCCATGCTTTTTTTAACAAAAAAATCGATTTTCGCCCCAATAGGCGCATGGTTAATATCGGAAAATGCCTGAGCAATATGTCCCTGAGAAATTTTGCCATTGCGAATATCTTGTTCTGCAATCTGAGCAAGAAGATTAGCCGTATCCACCATCATACCTTCAGTAGCACTACGCACGCCGGGTTTCACTTCCTGAATAAATATATTCATCACAAAGAAACCCGCTACGATGACAATCAGCAGAAAGCAAAGGAGCAAACGGAGACCGATTCTCATTCGGCAAAACTCAGGCTGTATCCTAATCCGCGATGAGTTTGAATCGGATTGGTTTCATTGGAGATCGCGCGCAATTTTGCCCGCAATGTTTTGATATGAGTATCGACGGTACGATCTAAACTCTCTTCTGCGCCTTGCCACACTAAATCCATTAACTGCTGGCGGGAGAACACTCGGTGCGGAGATTTAATCAGCGTTTTTAGCAATAGAAACTCATAACGAGTTAATAATAATGCCTGCCCGAAAAAAGTAATCGTTGCGCCCTCTTCATCTAATCCAAATGAACCATAAACTGGTAATAAGCGCTGTTGTTTTTCCAGACGACGCAAAATAGTACGCACTCGCACGCTGACTTCACGCGGAGAAAATGGTTTAGCGATATAATCATCCGCGCCAATTTCTAAACCGACAATGCGATCTAACTCCTCACTGCGCGCAGTAAGAAAAATCAGCGGTAAATCGGCAGATTGAGTCAGTATGCGGCGACAGAGTTCAAAACCATTAATATCAGGTAATCCTACATCGAGAATAGCTAACGCCGGACGCTCATGATGTAACGCGGCTAATACGGGTTCTCCGCGTTCAAACCATTTAACCTGAAAACCGTCAGTTTCCAATGTGTAGATAAGCGTATCCGCGATACTCGCTTCATCTTCGACCAGCCATATTAGTGACATAACATTATCCAATATTTATGAACTTTGACATGCAACAACCTTGTTTATACTTGTTTTCCATACAGGCTGATGATGATTTAACGTTTATTCTCACTTTTCTCAATTTGCAGCAATTGAAAACGTAAAGCGCGCCATGATTCGGTATCCATGCTGTCGATTGCGATCCATAAACGGCGGCGGCGATTTTTATTGGTGATGGAAGTGAGTTTTAGCAGGACAGCAAAGCGTAATATCATCGGTCTGCCTTTGATTTGCCACTCATCGCGCTGCCATTGGATCACGCCGTTATTCAGCAGCATCATTTCGCCCTGCATTCGCTGGATATAACGCTGGCTGCGTAAGCAATCAAAAATCACCAGCGTGACGAGGGTTAACCAAATCACCCAGTATTCATCATTCCACGGTGACAGCAACACTAACAGGACTAAAGCACCATGCAGAAGCAGTGAGATATATTGCGTCTTCCATGAAACGCGAATATCGCTATGCCAGAGAACGACGTTCTGCATTTTTATTCTGAATCATTTTGATCATACGGTTTAGATCGGCATCTTCTGGTATCGCCTGATTCATCAGCCAGCGATAAAGTTGGGGATCTTCGCAATCCAGCAAACGCACAAAAGCCTGTTTATCAGCATCGGTCAGCCCGTCATATTCATGCTCAAAAAAGGGCATAATAGCAATATCCAGCTCACGCATTCCGCGTCGGCACGACCAGTGAATTTGGTTTTTATTCTTAATATCCATACGAAAGTTGCTCATATCAGATGACTTGATTTGTAGAGTAACAAGTTGCCCTGCTTTGGGAAAGAATAGCAATGAAACTTCGTATAAATTTTGCCATTAGGATCGAAATTGTTAATAACATTTTCATCGTGATTCGGTGATATATGATGAGCAGCGCCCTGATGCGGATAGAAAACTTCCGCCATAAGTACCATAATTCAAACATGACGCCCGCGATTACGGCATAAATCCGGTATGATCTGATTAAGCGTATTAATTATTTGGAGTACCTCATGGCTTATAAATTTCCACTCCCCTCACAGTTGGCGAGTCCGTCATCTGATCTATCGTTGACACTGATCTCACTGGAAGATTGGGCATTAGTGACACTAAGCGGCGAAGATAACCGTAAATATTTACAAGGGCAGATAAGCTGTGATGTTGTCGCTTTAGCGCCGACAGAGCATCGTTTAACCGCGCATTGTGATGCCAAAGGCAAAATGTGGAGCGCTATTCGGTTATTTCAGTACGGTGATGATTTAGCATACATCGAACGCGCCAGTGTGTGCGATAGCCAGCTTGCCGAACTGAAAAAGTACGCGGTATTCTCCAAAGTCACCATTGCACGTCAAAATGAGGCGATTTTGTTAGGTTTAGCGGGTGATGATGCGCGGTCTATGCTTTCCGCGTTTTATCCAACGTTGCCTGATACTAAAACGCCCGTTGTTCAACAAGGCAAAACCGCAATTTTACATTTTGCCTCGCCGACAGAACGCTTTTTGATTGTCACTAACCAAGATGAAGCCAATGTGCTTTATAGCAATCTATTAGGGAAAGCGGCATTAAATGACAGCCGTCAATGGCTGGCGCTGGATATTGAAGCCGGTATTCCTGTTATTGACAGCGTTAACAGTGAGCAATTTATCCCTCAAGCGACCAATATTCAGGCATTAGACGGCATTAGCTTTACTAAAGGTTGTTATACCGGTCAGGAGATGATCGCCAGAGCTAAATATCGCGGAGCTAATAAACGTGCATTATATTGGCTGGCAGGAAAAGCATTGGAATTGCCAGTCATTGGTGATGAACTGGAGCTGCAACTGGGTGAAAACTGGCGTCGAACCGGCACAGTTTTAGCGGCAGTTAAGCTAACTGATAGCTCTGTTTCAATACAAGCCGTATTAAATAATGATCTGGAGGCGAATGCTCAATTAAGAGTGAAAGATGATGTCACCAGCTTACTCACTATTCAGGCATTGCCTTATTCATTAGAAGAAGAGAAAAAGGCTTAAATCAGCAGATCGCACTGGCTTCCTGCTTTTATTCGGGAAGCCAATCGTTCAGGCAATATACAGATAAATCGCCAAAAAGTGACAAACACTGCCGCCAAGCACAAATCCATGCCAAATCGCGTGGTTATAAGGAATGCGTTTATTGACGTAGAAAATCACTCCGAGACTATAAATTATCCCACCGGCTGCCAGTAATCCGACCGCTCCGACCGAGAGTTTCACTGCCATCTGATAAATCACCACCAGCGATAACCAACCCATTCCTAAATACGTCACCAGTGAAACCACTTTAAAACGGTGGGTAAATGCCAGCTTAAAGACCACGCCGATCAGCGCCAGACTCCAAATCACGACCATCAGCCCGTGCGCCAGCGGAGAACGCAATCCAACCAATAAAAACGGTGTGTAAGTACCGGCAATCAATAGATAAATAGCACAGTGATCAAAAACTTTCAGCCGCCGTTTGGCATTCTGATTAGGAATGGCGTGATACAAAGTAGAAGCCAGAAACAGCAGGATAATACTGCCACCGTACAAACTGTAGCTGGTTATTTCCAGTGAACCGGCATCGTTATCAATGGCTTGTGTTAATAGTAATACCAGCCCGACAATACCAAAAATAAAGCCAATGCCGTGACTGATACTGCTGGCAATTTCTTCAGCTACTGAGTAGCCCTGTTTTAATGACGCTGACATACATGTCACCTTTTATTCAGGAGGTTATTTAGAACCTCGTCTAAATAAGAACAACACCCGTAATTCTAATTAATCTGTGTTTAGAGTATATGAGAACAGTTTCAGTGTACACCTGTAAGCTGAATGTTTGTGTAAATAACCGGAACTTTGCATAAAAAATTATATTTTTACAATGAATTTCAAGTAATTATGTCATTCCCTGTAGGGACGACAATCTGTCGCCCGTGAATCTACTGCGTTGTTAATGCAGGCGGAAAATTATTATTTATTATCAATAAATTAATCTAGTATTTTTACCATTCCCTGATCCAATCCTGAGATTAAAGATTCCTCGATAAAAATCAGCGGGCATAAAAAAACGGTCAGGGGAATGACCGTTTTTCGAGAGGAACATCAATAAAATTTTCGCAAAATCAGCCGAATACTTTCGCTAAATGCTGGCGTAAACGCTGAATATTATGTTCCACATCAGGATTTTTCATTACATCAGTACACAAAAATGTAGGTAATGGCGACATTCCCAAGAACTGATTGGCTTTATGAAATGGCAAATAAACGCCGTCGATACCGGCTCCGCCGAAAAACTGTTTAGGATCATCAAACGCTTCTTGCGGCGCATTCCATGTCACTGACAGCATATAAGTTTTACCCTGAATCAGACCGCCTGAACCATATTTTTTCGACGCATCGAAACGCGTGCGGCCATCGCTGGAATATAAACGCCCGTGACCCGCAGTAAAAACATCATCAATATATTTCTTTAAGATCCACGGCATACCCATCCACCAGCCTGGTTGCTGATAAATTACGCTGTCAGCCCAAAGATATTTCTCGATCTCATCCTCGATCACATAACCCTGATCAACAATCGTTTCTTTTACTTCATGCCCCGCTTCGCGTAAAAAATCCGCTGCGGCATGGTGTAACGTTAAATTCAGCTCACCGTTAGAGTGAGCAAACTTTTTCATGGCATCAATAATTAGAATTTTACTCATAGTTTCGTTTCACTTAATCAGTTGAAAATTGCATCAAATATACAATATAGACGAGGAGACCGGCGTAAACAAACAGAATGCAGTATGATGACTTTCTGTTATATATCCGTCATCTTTCTCGTTGCAGGGTTGTTGAATAGTCCGAACAATAATGAATAAAACAATAATGAATGAATTAATCACAGAAGAAAAACACGCTGCTCGCTGGCTTAGTTTTATCAAAGGCTGTGCAGCAATTTTACCTTTGAGCCTTGCGGTGCTTCCGTGGGGAATTTTAGCCGGTTCTATGGCAATAGAGATTGGCATCACACCAGCACAAGGTCTTGGTTTATCGGCAATTATCTTCGCCGGTGCCACTCAATTAGCCACGATGGGAATGATCAAAGCAGGTGCAGGCGTGATGGCGATTGTGATCTCTGCCTTTTTTATCTCTTCCCAACATTTGTTGTATAGCCTGACACTCCGTGATCGTATCGCTCCGCTGCCATTAAGGTGGCGATTAATTTTAGGTTTTTTATTAACCGATGAGTTATTTGCTTTGGTTGGTAAACTCGGTATCGGGAAAGCCGAAACAGGGAAACAGAACACGACTGAATTTGATCGCTGGTATGCGCTTGGTGCAGGATTGTTTTTCTACTTTTTCTGGTTAGCGTCTACGCTGGCGGGAATTCTGGCTGCCAGCCAAATTGACGATCTCAGCAGTTATGGTTTAGATTTTTCCATTGCCGCCACGTTTATTGTGATCGTTGTTCCGCTGATAAAAAATATTCCGGTATTCGTTTGTGTCGCAACCACACTGATCTTATCGGTACTTCTCAGTTATTTTCATATACCTAGTTCATTAATTATTTCTGGTGTGATCGCGATGGCTGCCGGATTAATTACTTCATTATTTATTGAAAATAAAACGAAAAATCGAGCAGAGGATAAAGCATGATCTGGGGAATTATCTTTGCTGTTGCGCTGGTGGTGTTCTTTAACCGCTATGTATTCCTTGAGCCAAACTTGCCGATTAAGCTCAGTGCGACTATCAAAAAACTGCTGGGGTTTTCTATTCCCGCTATTCTCACTGCCATTTGCGCGCCGATTATCTTGCTCAATGAGCATGGCGGATTTCGTGAGCTGCCGCTGAATCCCTACTTTATCGGCGCAATTATCTCTGTTCTTTTAGCATTATTTATCAGAAATACGCTGATTTCGGTGATTCTAAGTCTGGCGATATTTATGGTGTTAAAGCTGGTGATATTGGTTGTTTAGATAAGAAGTTATAATCACGATAAATTTCAAATGATTATATGGATTTTCGTAGGGGCGGCAGGTTGCCGCCCCTACAAATGATTATTTATTACCTATCTATTAACCTATTAATTTCACCATTTCCTTATCCAAACCTGAGGTGAACTAACTGTGTTCAGCCTTCACATCAGGATCGATATAAGGAACTCTAGTACCATAATCAGCCAGTTTTCCTAACTTGATCACGATTGGAGATAATAGTAGTAACGCAGCAAGGTTTGGCAGTACCATCAAGCCGTTAAACATATCTGCCAGCTTCCACACCAGTTCAACCTTAAACAGTGATGCGATAAAGATAAAGCAAACCACGATGAGTTGATAAATGCGTACTGCGGACATGGAGCTAAACAAATAGCGCACGTTATTCTCGGCATAGTAATACCAGCCAATAATGGTGGTAAATGCAAAGAAAAATAGCGAAATAGCAATGAATATGCTGCCAAAATAGCCGAACACATAAGTATAGGCTTGCTGAGTAACCGTGATGCCCTGCCCCTGAAAAATGCTCAGGAAAGACTCACCAACACGACCTGCGGCGTCCCACTCTTTCATACCGGAAGTGATGATCACCAGCGCTGTCACCGTCACAATCAGACAAACAACAAACACGCCCATCATGGCGATAAATCCTTGCTGCTCTGGTCTGACAACGCGCGCTACGGCATGAGCATGAGGAGTCGAACCCATACCTGCTTCGTTAGCAAACAAACCTCTGGCAATACCAAAACGCATTGCTTGTTGGATACCAATACCAACACCGCCGCCAACAACAGCTTGCGGATTGAATGCTGCGATAAAGATAGATTCAAACGCAGGCAGAACATATTCGTAATTCAGCACCAAAATAGTAAAAGCACCAATCAGATAAAAAACTGCCATGACTGGCACCACTTTTTCACTGAATGAAGCAATACTGCGGATACCGCCGATTATCACAATACCGGCAATAACTGCCATCACAGCACCTACTACCCAATTCGGCATACCTAAAGAGCTATTGAATGCAGAAGCAATCGCATTGGATTGCACCATATTGCCGATAAAACCTAACGCGAAAATAATCAGTACCGCAAAAGTACAGGCTAACCATTTCGACTTTAAGCCCTGCTCAATATAGTAAGCAGGACCGCCGACTAGCTGACCGTTACGATCTTTGGTTTTGAATTTCTGCGCCAGAATAGCTTCGACATAGATGGTAGACATTCCCAAAAAAGAGGAAACCCACATCCAAAAGATAGCGCCCGGACCACCGGCTAAAATCGCTGTTGCTGGTCCTGCCAGATTACCAGTACCAACTTGACCGGCAATCGCAGTTGCTACAGCCTGAAAAGAACTCATACCATGCTTACCGGCTTTATCACCACGTAATGACAAGCCGCCAAACAGCTCTTTTACGCCCGTTCCGAAATGCCTGATTTGAATGAAGCCTAAACGAATGGTGAAGTAAATTCCGGTTCCACATAATAAAAATATCAGTACGTAGTCCCAGAGCAGGCCATTAACCTGATCGACAAATGATTCCAATATATCCATGACATAGTTTCTCGTGGTTGTGTTGTGTTAAGTATGTATTTGCTTACTATATATTTTTTAGTTGCGTGCGTTAGCGCACGTCATTGTTTGTATACAGATTTTCACTGATTATTCTTTTCTTGCGGCAATTCAAATCAATGTCAGGCAAAGGGAACGAACCTCTGTATAACGAAAGATTCCGAATATAAGAGCCGTAGAACAAAGTCACAATTAGTGATCTGTATCACTGTAAATATATCATTAACTCTCAACGGTTGGATATGGTTATTCCACCGATTCTTGAAAAACGAGATTCTTCCGCTGAGTTTGTCACCAAACACAGTGATTATGATGGAATAATCCCGTTAAAAAGCGTCTTACCTATGTCTTGCCATAAAGTCATATCAATAAACGGTGTTAAAACATCGGCGTTGCTGACAAATCTATAGTTCATCGTTTTATCACCTCAGCAATACTGAGGTGATAAACGCTTAGATATAAATGAATTATTCGTATTCCTCCGTTGGCACACAGGAACAGAATAAATGACGATCGCCGTATACATCATCAAGACGTTTTACCGTCGGCCAGTATTTATTCTCGAACACCGTTTTTGACGGGAATACCGCCAGATCGCGGCTGTATGGGTGAGTCCATTCGTGAACTAATTCGCCTTGAACATGCGGAGCATTAACTAACGGATTGTCGTCCAGTTGCCATTCACCAGCATGAACGCGGCGGATTTCACTGCGGATCGCCAGCATCGCATCAATAAAGCGATCTAACTCAGCTTTGCTTTCCGACTCGGTTGGTTCCACCATTAATGTTCCCGCTACAGGGAATGACATAGTTGGTGCATGAAAACCATAATCAATCAGGCGCTTAGCAATATCCATTTCCGTAATGCCTGTCTCTTCTTTCAGCGCGCGCAAATCAAGAATACATTCATGCGCCACCAAACCATCGTTACCGGAATAGAGAATCGGATAAGCCTCTTGCAGACGCCGCGCAATATAATTGGCATTCAAAATAGCGACCTGACTTGCCATTTTCAGCCCTTGCGCGCCCATCATGTGAATGTACATCCAACTGATCGGCAAGATTGATGCGCTGCCAAACGGCGCAGCAGAAACAGCACCTAATGTCGTCGTCAGCCCGTTGATATGCACCACACTGTGACCCGGAACAAACGGCGCTAAATGCTGTTTCACGCCGATGGGTCCCATACCTGGTCCGCCGCCGCCATGAGGGATACTAAAGGTTTTATGCAGATTAAGATGTGAAACATCGGCACCAATATAGCCCGGCGAAGTAATACCAACCTGCGCGTTCATGTTCGCGCCGTCCAGATAAACTTGCCCGCCGAACTGATGCACGATATTGCAGACATCGCGAATGGTTTCTTCATATACACCATGCGTTGACGGATACGTCACCATAATGCAGGACAGTTCATCACGGTATTGTTCTGCTTTAACACGCAGATCTTGCAAGTCGATATTGCCCTGCTTATCACAGGCAACCACCACAACTGTCATGCCCGCCATATGAGCTGATGCCGGATTCGTACCATGCGCCGAACTTGGGATCAGGCAAACGTGACGATGCCCTTCCCCGCAACTTTGATGATAACGGCGAATCGTCAGCAGACCCGCATATTCGCCTTGCGCGCCAGAATTCGGCTGCATACAAACTGCATCGTAACCGGTGATTTTTACTAGCCATTGTGACAATTGCGTAATCAAAGTCTGATAACCCATTGCTTGTTCCGGCGGGCAGAATGGGTGCAGCTCCGCAAATTCCGCCCATGTAATCGGGATCATTTCCGCAGCGGCATTTAGCTTCATGGTGCAAGAACCCAATGGAATCATGGCTTGATTCAGCGCCAAATCTTTTCGTTCCAAACGGTGCATATAACGCATCATTTCGGTTTCGCTGTGATAGCGATTAAACACAGAGTGCGTCAGGATTGGCGTTGTACGCAGTAATGCTGTCGGAATGCTGTTGCTTTGCGTCATGCACTGTTGATCCAACGCAGCAAGATTCACCGAACGGTGATCACCGAGAAGAATATCGAATAGCGTATTGAGATCATCTAATGTCGTCGTTTCATCTAAACTCACGCCGACTGCACCAGTGAGATCCGCTCGCAGATTAACGCCAAAATTTAATGCGCGCGCCAGTACAGCCGCTTTATCGTCAACTTCAATACACAAAGTATCGAACCAGTTTTGATGGCGTAATGTCATATCATGTAGCTGCAAACCGGCTGCCAGAATATCCGTTAAACGATGAATGCGTCGGGCAATACGTTTTAAACCCTCCGCGCCATGATAAACCGCATAAAAACCAGCGATATTCGCCAGTAATACCTGCGAAGTACAAAGATTAGAATTGGCTTTCTCGCGGCGGATATGCTGTTCCCGCGTCTGCATAGCCATACGCAATGCCACATTACCGGCGGCATCTTTTGATACCCCGATAATGCGCCCCGGCATCGCACGTTTGAACTCATCTTTACAGGCAAAAAACGCAGCATGAGGACCGCCATAACCCATCGGCACACCGAAACGCTGCGAAGAACCAAACACCACATCAGCATTCAGTGAAGCTGGCGATACTAACAGCACCAGCGACATAATATCCGCTGCCATACAGGTGATCACACCGCGCTGTTTAAGCTGTAATAACAACTGGCGGTCATCATGTAACTGCCCTGTCGTACCGGTCAGTTGCACCAAGATACCGAACAGATCATCATGATTCAGCGCTTGATCCGCCGAGCCGATAATCACATTAAAACCAAACGTTTCTGCTCTGGTTTTCACCACATCAATAGTTTGCGGGTGGACATCTTCCGCCACGAAGAAACTATTAGCGGTTTTTAATTTGCTGGCGCGTTTTGCCATCGCCATTACTTCTGCGGCAGCGGTTGCTTCGTCCAGCAATGATGCTGAGGCTAAATCCAGTCCGGTCAAATCTTGTGTCATTTGCTGGAAATTGAGCAATGCTTCCAATCGCCCTTGCGAAACCTCTGGCTGATATGGCGTATACGCGGTATACCAACCCGGATTTTCCAGCATATTGCGCTGAATCACGGGCGGCATCAGTACCGCGTGATAACCCATACCAATATAGGATTTATAACGCTGATTCTGTTCAGCGATCACTTTCAGTTCCGCAAGTGCCTGATGCTCAGTTAACGCATCACCAGTAGCGGGCGGTTGGGGCAATTGAATATCGGTAGGAACAATTATCTGAGTTAGTTCATCAAGACTTTTCGCGCCAACAATATCCAACATTTGCTGACGTTCTGCCGCAGAAGGACCAATATGACGATCGATAAAAGACTCACCATATTCCAGTTGTTTTATTGTTTGATTCATCAGATCGCATTCCTGAATTTATGCTGTAGGGCTGCTGTGCTGAGACTTATCATGCCGTACTTGCCGATCATTCACGGCGAACGCCAGAAGCCGATACAAGAGATAGAAGTAAGCCTGATTTGGCTATATTTAGTTAACCTTAATTTCGGACAAAATTATTTTATTACTATAAATTTCAAATAATTATGAAATTCCCGTAGGGGCGGCAATCTGCCGCCCGTGAACCCACGGTGCTGTTTATGCGGACATCACGAGTTATTCTTTAATCATCAAGCGTCGCCAGATAACCATTGGCATCAAGCAAGTTACTTACTTCATTTACATTGCTGGCTTTAATGCGAAACATCCAGCCCTCATCGTAAGGTGAGCTGTTAATCAGCTCAGGAGAATCGATCAGAATTTCATTAACTGCGATAATTTCGCCGCTGATCGGCGCATAAATATCGGAAGCCGCTTTGACCGACTCCGCTACCGCGCACTCTTGTCCGACAGAAATTTCATCACCGACATCAGGCAATTCCACAAAAACCATATCGCCTAACAAATGCTGGGCATGATCGGTAATACCGACGCTATAGATACCATCTTGCTCTTCCCGAACCCATTCATGCGATGTTGAATACTTTAAATCAGCAGGTACATTATTCATTTCATTCTCCTCTCTTTTTGAATTCAAAGTTATATTTTGTAAGGATTGCTCTATGCAAAATGACGGTATCATTATCGCGACAATATTGACTTTCCGTGACGTACAAAGCCTGGTTTAACCACTTTCACTGGAATTTGTCGATTACGGATCGATACAACGGCTTCGTCGCCGATATAGGGTGCGACTCTTGCCAGTGCAATGCTGCACCCTAGCGTCGGGGAAAATGAGCCGCTGGTAATCATGCCTTGATGCTCATTGCCTGCCGCATCGCTGAACATGACTGGCATTTCATTACGCAGCACACCTTTTTCGGTCATCACTAACCCGACGAGTTTATCTGTCCCTTGTTGACGTTGAACCTCCAGCCGCTCACGACCAATAAATTGGCGGTCGGAGGGCTCCCAAGCGATAGTCCAACCCATATTGGCTGCCAACGGCGAGACACTTTCGTCCATCTCTTGACCATAAAGATTCATACCTGCTTCAAGGCGCAATGTATCGCGCGCACCTAATCCGCAAGGTTTTACACCGGTTGACATAAGTTTTTTCCAGTAATCATCAAGCTGATCGGCAGGGATCATCAACTCATAACCATCTTCACCGGTATAACCTGTAGTCGCGATAAACAGGTTTTCACTCTGTATGCCAAAAAATGGTTTCATGCCGCTTACTGCCTGACGCTGCGCTGCGGTTAGCAAGGTTGCTACTTTTTCTTTCGCTTCCGGTCCCTGAACGGCAATCAAACCAAGATCGTCACGCACGTGCAGTTCAACGGAAAAAGAGCGGGCATGTTCAGCGATCCACGCCAGATCTTTTTCCCGCGTTGCGGAGTTAACTATTAAGCGGAAATAATCTTCCTGAAGAAAATAAACAATCAGATCGTCAATAACACCAGCAGAAGCATTCAGCATCGCGGTATACAGCGCTTTTCCCGCTTGCGTCAGCCTGGCAACATCATTGGCAAGCAGGTAGCGCAGAAACTCTCTGGTACGCACACCGTGCAAATCAACAATAGTCATGTGGGAAACATCAAACATTCCGGCGTGTTGACGAACGGCATGATGTTCATCAATTTGCGAGCCGTAATTAATCGGCATCAGCCAGCCGTGAAAATCTACCATGCGAGCACCGCAGGCAATGTGTCGGTCATACAGCGGAGTTTGTCTGGTCATTATGTCCTCTTCAAAGTGAGCCCGTAATAATCCAATCAGGTGTCGAATGCGGTATCTGACACCATACAATTATAAATCAATGTCAGTTGCATATTTGTTAATTATTTTGCATATATGTAAACAACACCATCATGCAGCAGTTTTTATTATCAAACTGCGTTTTGCCGCACAAAAATCATTATGAATTTATTAGATAAATAGTAAAAAAGAAGAAAATAAAGAATCAATGCATTGATAAATAAAGCATTAAATTTAATTTTGCATTAGATTTAATAATGATTAACCCATTAATTGATTAGAATTTTTCATATATATACCCTATATTTTTTAAAATAGCGGGGATAAAAAGTGTAGCTAAAACGCGACAACCTCATCTCGCTCAACGATAATAACTTAGGATATGATGACAGTTAGCACACAGTATTTAAGTGAATATCGCATGATAGGGAAATAACGAGAGAATTCATGAAGAATAAATGGAAAAACACCGCACCAAAAACTTCTGCCCGACAGCTACAACAAACGGTTACTCAATTACTCCTGTCAGGGCAAGGCGAAGAGGCTTGGAAAAAGATTCAGGCACGTCTGATATTTTCTCCCAGAGATACTTGGTTTTTAGATGAAGCAGCACGCTATTGTCGGCGTAATGGTAAATTCGATGAGGCAATACGTTACTATCAGCGTTCGCTGGCGATTCAAACCCGCAACGCTTATGCCCAAAATGGTATCGGATTAGCCTATTATGAGCAGGGAAAGTATGACGAAGCGGAAAAGTATTACCGTAATGCTTTATCGATCGAGCCTTCTTATGTTGGCTGTCATAACAATTACGCCATCATGCTGCATAAAATGGATCGCTATCAGGAAGCGATTGAACAGTATGAACTGGCGCTAAAATTCGATCCTGACTATGTTAACGCCAGCTATGGATTAGCGTCTGTTTTCGCACATATACAGCAGTTAGATGCCGCGAAAACGCAGCTAAATCATCTTGTGGAACATCACCCCAACGATATTCGCAGTCAGACAGCGTTAGGCATGATATTGCTGCAACAAGGCGATTTCAAACAAGGCTGGCGGCTGTATCGCGGGCGCTATTCAGCAAAAAACATTCACCGTTTTGTTAAATCGCCAGCATTGAAGCAACCTTATTGGAATGGCAGAAATTTGCAGGAAAAACGTATTCTGGTTTACCGCGAGCAAGGTTTAGGTGATGAAATTCAGTTCTGCCGTTTTGCCGCACGGTTAAAGCAAGAAAAAGGCGCATCTGCTGTCTATCTGGTGTGTAAGCAAGCGGTGTATCCGCTTTTCCGGCAACTTCCTCATATCGATAAAGTTATTATCGAGGGAGATGAAATGCCGGATTTCGATACGTGGGTTTTATTATTGGATCTGCCGCGATATTTTCTCAATAGCGCCGTTCCTTTCGGCATTATGCCGCCTTATTTCAGCGCAGATCCGGCACTTTTAGCCAAATGGCTGTTACCTAAAAACACAGACAGTCCATTACGTGTCGGGCTGGTTTGGAAAGGAACGCCGCAACATAACAATGACAGCCATCGCTCTCTGAAAAACCTGAATGAGCTGCGTCCGTTGTGGGACGTTGCTGGTATTGAATGGATTAGCTTACAAAAAGGTGCTGGTGAAGAAGAAGCATTAGCCGCACCAACCGATATGCCGATACGCGCTTTAGGGCATCAAGTACAAAATTACGCCGATACCGCAGCGATTATTTCTCAGCTCGATCTGGTCATTAGCGTTGATACATCGGTTGCTCATCTGGCAGGTGCTATGAATAAACCGTGTTGGGTACTCATTCCGGCGATCGCTACTGACTGGCGCTGGCAGCAAAAACAAGAAACATCGGTTTGGTATCCATCAATGCGCCTGTTTCGGCGAGAAATTACAGAAGAATGGGATAAAACCATTATTGAGATACGCGATGCGTTGATGGCATGGCAGGAAAAATAAACCACGTTAGGGCGGCTGACAAAAGCCGCCCTGAAAAAATCACCATCACAACGGCTCTTGCAACCACTCCGGTAAATCATTTAATCCCATTGCCTGATGCAGCAAATGCGGTTTTACACCCGGCAACGTATCTGCCAGTTTTAGTCCAATATCGCGGAGTAATTTTTTCGCCGGATTTTCACCGGCAAACATTTCTCTAAAACCTTGCATTGCTGCCAGCATCATTGCCGCACTTTGCTTGCGGCTGCGTTCATAACGGCGCAGGTAAAGATAATTGCCAATATCTTTACCCTGCTTTTGTAATCGTTTGATTTCAGTGATCAAGCAAGCCGCATCCATAAAACCAAGATTCACGCCCTGCCCTGCAAGCGGGTGAATGGTATGAGCCGCATCACCGACTAATGCCAAACGATGAGCGGCAAAACTACGGGCATAACGCGCCGTCAACGGAAATACTTGCCGATCACTCACCACCTGACAATGCCCTAAGCGATTATCAAAAGCGATACTGAGCTGATGATTAAACTGCGCGTCATCAAGAGATTTCATCTGTTCCGCTTTTTCTGGCGGCAATGACCAGACGATGGAGCATAAATTCGGCTGCCATAACGGTAAGAAAGCCAGAATGCCGTCACCGTGAAACACTTGGCGCGCGCAATGTTGATGCGGTTCATCAGTGCGGACCGTCGCAACTAGCGCATGATGCCCGTAATCACGGAAAGTCAGCGGAATATCAGCATGATCGCGCAGCCATGAATGCGCGCCGTCAGCACCGACGATCAAACGAGCGCTTAACATGCGATCATCATCTAACGTGATAAAGGCTTCATTTTCGCCTCTGGCAACCTGTTTTAAACGCGCTGGTGCAAGCAGTGTAATATCAGCGCTGGCATTGGCTTTATCCCATAGCGCTTTCTGGATCACCTCATTTTCAATAATATGCCCCAAATGATCGTAACCATAATCATCAGCGCGGAAAGCGATCTGCCCAAAGCTATCGCGCTCCCATACATCTATTGACGAATACGGGCTGATTCGCAGCGCAGTAATACCTTGCCATACGCCGAGATAAGCCAAAAAGCGTTCGCTGGCAGCATTAATAGCAGAAACCCGCAGCGCCGGTTCTGCCGGTATTTGTTCATCTGGCTGACGATTTTCCACCAGCGCAATACGCAAACCGGTGCCTTGTAACCCGCAAGCCAGCGATAATCCGACCATACCGCCGCCAGCGATAACCACATCGTAAGAGTGCATGAATGAGTGTCCTAGCGTTTAATATTTCAACCTGAGGTTTGTATATTATTACGATAAATTTCAAATAATTATGATTTTTAAGAACGGCAGATTGCCACTCTTACAAATTTTAAATTAAATAACTAGCGTTTAACCCAGCCAAGCGTTCGCTGAGCCAGCGGCAACCGCAGTAAGTTGCAGCTATCCATCGCCATTAAGCCAAGATTTCTTGCCGCTGCCAGCGAACCATAATCATTGGCGAATAAATGGATCAAGCCATCGGTTAAGCCAATGGTTGCTTGCTGATCCGGCTGTCGGCGCTGACTATAGCGGCGTAATACACGGTAACTGCCCAAATCTTCTTGCTGTTGTGTGGCTTGCGATAAAGTTTCTGCCAGAGAAATGACATCACGCATACCGAGATTAAATCCTTGCCCCGCAATCGAGTGCACGGTTTGCGACGCATTACCCACCAGCACTAAACGATGACTAACAGACTGGCGCGCGCGGCGTAAACGCAGCGGATAACTGACTCGTTTTCCCGCCGTGAGTATCGCACCTAAACGCCAGCCGAACGCCTGTTGTAATTGTTGAGTAAAAGTGAAATCGTCCCACGACATCGCTTCTTGCTGGTGCTGGCTCGCCATGCACCAAACCAACGACATGCGCCCTTTGGACATCGGCAGCAACGCAACAGGACCCTGCGGCGTAAACCGTTCAAAAGCGCGCCCGTTATGGGCTAATTCCGTAGTGATATTAGCGATCAGCGCAACTTGCTGATAATCCTCTTCATGCCAGGTCATGCCGAGTGCCGTTGCTACAGAAGAGAAAGAGCCGTCCGCAGCGACCAGCAATGAAGCCGACAATGATTCGCCGTTATCTAACGTAACTTGTGTGCTGTTAATATCGCGGGAAACGGAGATCACTTTAGCAGGGCAATGCAACGTCACATTCGGCGCTTGTTTCAGCAATGAGAATAGCCGATTACCTACATCATGCAATTCAACTACTTGCCCCAATGCCGGTAACTCATAATCGTCTGCGTTTAGCGTCACCATGCCGCTATGCCCGCGATCCGTGACCAGAACAGTTTTGATCGGCGTAGCACAATCTGCCAGTGCAGACCAAATGCCAATCCGTGCTAATTGCTGACATGTTCCCTGCGCCAGCGCAATAGCGCGGGAATCAAAACCAGGGTGTGCGGCGGTTTCCGGCAATTGCGCTTCGATAAGATCAACGTTGATCGCGCCGCCGCTTAGTTTAGAAAGCGCTAACGCCAATGTTGCGCCTGCCATACCGCCGCCGACGATAATCACTGACTGCGCCGATTTCATTGATGAGACTCTGCCATTAATGCCTGAGCCATCAACGCTTCAATGGCATCAATTTCTTTCACCACGCCAGAAGTCAGAATTTCATTGCCCTGTTCTGTAATCAAGATATTATCTTCAATACGAATACCGATACCGCGAAATTCAGGCGGAACATCGGCATCTGGCGCGATATACAAGCCCGGTTCAACAGTCAGCACCATTCCTGCTTCCAGTAGACGATCACGCGTTGAAGAACCGTAACTACCGACATCATGCACATCTAATCCTAGCCAGTGACTTAAACCGTGCATATAAAAACGCTGATGAACGTTATCGGCAATAAGCTGTTCCGCATCGCCTTGCAGCACGCCAGCTTGCACCAAGCCTTGCATCATAATGCGGATCACTTGTTCATTGGCGCAGCGAATACTGCTGCCTGCGACCAGCAACGAAATCGCTTTATATTGAGCAGCCAACACAATATTGTAAATGGTGCGCTGCGCGGAGCTGAATTTGCCATTAACAGGAAAAGTACGGGAAATATCACCGGCATAACCAAAATATTCACAACCCGCGTCGATCATCACCAGATCGCCATCTTTCAATTCAGATTCATTTTCCACGTAATGCAGAATGCAGCCGTTTTCACCGCTGCCGACAATGGTGTTATACGCCGGATAACGCGCACCATTGCGGGCAAATTCATACTGAATTTCCGCTTCAAGATGATACTCAAACATACCTGTCCGGCATTGCTGCATGGCACGAATATGCGCTTTGGCAGAAATTTCGCCCGCTTTACGCATTACCGCGATCTCTTCCGTCGATTTAAATAGCCGCATTTCATGCAGCAGCGGACGCCAATCTGTCAGCGTTGCTGGCGCGCACAAATTCTGGCGGCTGCCGTTGCGTAATTTATCCAGAGCAGTGAAAACAATATTATCACCATAGTCATATTCGCCTTGCGCGTGATAAACCACATCAAGACCGTTTAACAATAACGGCAGTTTTTCCACTATTTCGCTGTAAGGCTGCGCGCTATCAACGCCAAGTTTTTGCGGCGCTGCTTCCTGCCCTAAACGGCGACCAAACCAGATTTCTGCGGTAACATCACGCAGACGATTAAACAGCACGCTATGATTGTGCGTATCATCGGTTTTAATCAGAATTAATGCGGCTTCCGGCTCATTAAAGCCGGTGAGATACCAGAAATCACTGTTCTGGCGGAATGGATATTCGGAATCAGCACTACGTGGTCTTTCCGGCGCAGCAAAAATAATCGCTGCACTTCCCGCTGTCATTTGCGCTAATAATGCCTGACGGCGGCGCTGAAACTCCGCTAAAGTGATCATAATGTCTATCCTTCCTAATCTTTTTACATTCAGATTGATTCAGAGATGGCGATTTTCAGCTTTTACCCGATAAATAAAAGCCGAAAAAAGTATCACGATTAATGCAGCGTCGGCTTCACATTTTCCGGCACAGTAGTATTCAGGCGGGCGAATTCGCTATGGCACAGCATGGCTGCCATACGCACATATTCCATCACTTCTTCCAGCGCGTGCGCCAATTCTTCCTGATCTTCGTCCTCATCGTAACCTAACTGAGCGATGTTACGCAGGTCGTCAATTGCTTCGCCGACATCGCCTTTTATTTGCCCTAATTTTGGCTGCATCATGCCTAAGCCCAGCAGAAAATGATTCACCCAACCCGCCAGTGCATCAATGCGCTCAAAAACGGCAGTTTCATCATCAGGCAGTAATAAATCGAAACCAAATCCATCATCTTCCAGCTCTTCTTTTGTCTGTTGATAGATTTGTTTAACCATGTCACCAAGCGGATAACCGAACGCCAAGCCCTCATTGGTTAAATCATGAACCATCACTGTCCAACTGCTATCGTTGCTGCCGCCGCAAATTAAACCGCTAATTAAGCCGTGCATCTCCGATGCCGTCAGACCGATATTTTGTTGTGTCAGCGCGTTATTCAGTGATGGATAACTCAATGATGGGAAAGTTGGCAGCGTGTTTTCGGTTGTCATGATTCGCCCTGATTGAAAGTAGCAAGTTAAAAATAATAATGAATTGATAAGATAAGTTTACGCTATGCTACCACCAAGCGCAGATCTGATGCCATATACCGGCATAGGTCAAGTTACATCTTTATTGACTAATCACAGCGTTAGACTCAGCACAAATACACAATCAGATGTATAGTTTGGTATACTGAGTACAATGTATCAGATTCAAGAATTTAGTCAGAATTCGGTAGGAAAGCGACATGTCAGCACAACCAGTAGATATACAAATTTTCGGCAGATCCTTACGGGTAAATTGCCCGCCAGAACAACAAGATGCTCTGAACAAAGCGGCAGCGGATCTCGATAGCCGGTTACAAGATTTAAAAGTCAGAACCAGAGTCACTAATACTGAACAATTGGTGTTTATTGCCGCCTTGAATATCAGCTATGAACTGGCACAAGAGAAGACCAAAACCGGTGAGTACGCAAGAAATATGGAGCATCGTATTCGTATGTTGCAGGAGACAATCGAACAAGCATTAGTCGAACAGAGCTTGATTTCACAACGTCCTGGTGCAAAGTTTGAATAAATCCCATATACTTTTGGGAAATTGTTGTATAGTTTGAAGTACAGTCATTGCGAGTTACCTCAACTTAGTGAGTAACTCAGTTGAACAAGAATCAATAGAAAACGTAGATTGGATTATTGTGAGAATAACAATTTACGGTTTCTAAACAAATTCTCTGAGGTGTGCGTTATCGGGCCAGTCCCCTGAGCCGATATTTCATACCAACAGAATGTGGATTCTCACAATCTGTGTGCATGCTCGGTCCGTCCGAGAAGCCTGACGATAGTAGATTCCTCGTTCACCTTGAACCAAGGGTTCAAGGGTTACAGCCTGAGACGGCATCTCGGAGACCTCCTTCTCTTTTAGCCAGTCACCGCGTTATTACCAAATCAACAAAAGCATATCCGCTATGACAATTGAGACTTCTCCCCGTCACCAGCTTAGAAAAAAAATTCGCCAGTTACGTAATAGTCTTACGCCGCAACAGCAAAAATCTGCCGCAGAACAACTGTGCCAACGGCTATGTCAACACGCGAAAATTCAAGCCGCGCAGAATATCTCGCTGTTTCTCTCGTTTGATGGTGAAATTAATACCCGACCGTTGATTGAAACACTCTGGCAACAAAACAAATCGGTTTACTTACCGGTGATCCACCCGTTCAGTACCGGAAACTTACTGTTTCTGCGCTATACACCGACAACACCGATGGTGACAAATCGTTTTGGTATTCAAGAACCGCAGCTAAACGTACAAACCGTGTTGCCCGTCGCCGAACTAGATGTAATCATCACGCCACTGGTTGCTTTTGATAAGTCAGGAAATCGTTTAGGTATGGGCGGCGGTTACTATGACCGCGCCCTAAAAAACTGGCAGAAAAATCAAACCTACCCTATCGGCATCGCCCACGACTGCCAGCTTGTTGACCGCCTCCCCGCTGAAGATTGGGATATACCGCTGCCGGAGATTATTACACCGTCGCGGGGTTGGCGATGGTGATATAGCCAGAATTAAATGGCTTATTGTGAGAAATCAAACGGCAAATCTTCTCTCGTATCATAATCAACAAATTGATTTTCAAAATTGATGACTTGTATTTTTTCATGGCAATCAACATCTGAGAGAAAATCACATTTTTTATCAAGTAACGGCTCATTTGAACCAGTCCACTGTGCATAAATTTGCAAGAAATCCAGCCCGCTGCGATAGTTATTAATCTCTTTACGATCTTTCGCATCATAAGCGGTGATAAAAAATGGCACTTGAAAATTCTGTTTAGAATGATCACTATACTGCAAATTAGTCACTTGTCCACCATCTTGATTTATTGCGGATAGTCCATGATCAGAGAAATATATCATCGTCCATTTTTTATGGTTATTCGTAGCAATATTAGCGAGTTCAGAAAGTAATCTATCGGTATTTTTTATACTTTGAACATAACAAGACAGTTTTTTACTTATAAAAAATTCATCATATTGATCATTAACTCGGCTACAAAAATCAGGATGCGACCCCATCAAATTAAGAATAATTAATTTCTTATTTTTATCGGTTGCTATTGCGTTTTTAAAATACGGTAATAAATCAGTATCAGGGAAAGACTGCCTATCGTATTCCCCTTTTTTAAGAAACGTTACACTATCAGCCTGTTTACCAATTTGAGATACCCCAAAGTCAGCATTACCAAAACTACCCTGATTTGAAATCCAGTATGTAAATAGCCCCTGTTTTTTAGCGAGTTTAATAATATTGTTATTGTGTTCAAATACACTATTATGCCTGTTCACTAATGAACCAGATACAGATATTTGAGTTGAGCCTGAGGCTGAAATATAATTTTTAAAAATAGTTCCATTCGCTGTGCTCATAAATGGAGTATTAGCAAGTTTAAATCCATAGGCATTCATAAAGTCACGGCGTACACTTTCGCCTATTACAATAATATAAGTATCATATTCATTACTCGGTGGCGAAGGTGTCCATGTCGATGATAATGCACTAAGTTCTTTAATTTTCATTTCAGAAGTAATGACCGTTTCGTATGACTTGTATAACTGATATACAACTCGAAATGGCGTAAATCTAATATCTTCAGCCGAAATACTATGCGTTGTTGAATAAACTTTTAATGGATTAAATAAAATAATTAACACAGAGATTATAATAAGCGTAGGATAATTAATCTTAATAAGATATTTTCTATTTTTAACAATTAAAAAAGAAATAATTATCATTATGATACTTGGTAAAATATATAATACTGGTATGTTTCTTAAAAAATCAGAACTTTCATTTAGGTTAGTATTAAATAATGATATTGCTATATTTATATTTGGAGAACCATACATAATAGACACAGGATAATATAATGCTGATATTATCGTAAAAATCATTACACATACTGAAAATAAAATAGAGTTATAAGACAACCATAATAAAATAACAAAAAGAGCAATAACATAACCTGGTTTAATTGAATACCCAAAGGAAGAATCAAACAAAATAGAAAAAACCAACACCATAGAAATAGCAATTATAGATTTTCTATTTTTTATTATATTAGCCAGAGTAAATTTATTTAATAGTGCAGATAAACGTGAACGAATTGACATTTTAACAACTTAACACAGGTTAATTTTATATGATAATATGTTATATTTTAAGGTGACAGCAAGATATGAGTAAATATAGTTTATCGTACTTATGTTTCAGTATATTTCAGGCAAAATTCTAAAAAAACAGGCTACTGATTCAATTATCAGTAGCCTGTCACTATCATAAAAACCATAAAACAAGTTAAAACAACAATCTACAACGAATTGTACCCTGAATAGTATTCATGTGTTCCAGTGCTTCGTCGGCGCGGTCGGTTTCTACATCGATCACTACATAACCAATATCGTTATTAGTTTGTAGGAACTGTGCAGTGATGTTGATCCCTTCGGCGGCGAAAATCTGGTTGATTTGATTCAATACACCCGGACGGTTTTCGTGGATATGCAGCAAGCGGCTGACATTTTCACTTGGCGCTGGCAGCGATACTTCTGGGAAGTTAACCGCTGAAAGTGTAGAGCCGTTATCGCAGTATTTAGACAGTTTTCCTGCCACTTCCATACCAATATTCGCCTGCGCTTCTTGCGTCGAGCCACCAATATGCGGTGTCAGCAGTGCGTTATCAAATGCACACAGCGGAGAAATAAACGGATCGTCATTGGTTGCCGGTTCGGTAGGGAATACGTCAATCGCTACACCAGAAAGATGCTTACTTTCCAGTACAGAACACAACGCTGAAATATCAACCACAGTACCGCGCGAGGCATTAATTAATACTGAACCCGGTTTCATCAATGCCAGTTCTTTATGACCCATCATATTTTTCGTACTGGCGGTTTCCGGTACGTGCAGCGTCACTACATCACTCATATTTAAGAGATCAGAAAGATGATGAACTTGCTGCGCGTTACCTAACGGCAATTTGTTTTCAATATCATAGAACATCACTTTCATACCGATAGATTCTGCCAGAATCCCTAACTGAGTGCCGATATGACCGTAGCCGATAATCCCCAAAATTTTACCGCGCGCTTCATAACAACCGGCAGACACTTTATTCCATTCACCGCGATGAATTTGGGCATTGGCTTCAGGAATACGGCGCAGTAACAGTAAGATTTCACCGATAACCATCTCTGCAACGGAACGAGTATTGGAGAATGGCGCGTTAAACACTGGAACGCCGCGTTTTTCAGCAGCGTTCAGATCAACCTGATTAGTACCGATACAGAAACACCCAATACCCATGAGCTTTTCTGCGGCTGTCAATACATCAGCAGTGAGATGAGTGCGGGAGCGAATACCGATAAAATGTGCATCACGAATCGATTTTTTAAGATCTTCGGTATTCAGTGCGCCTTTATGATATTCGATGTTGGTATATCCGGCAGCGTGCAAATTATCAATCGCGCTCTGATGGACGCCCTCTACTAAGAGAAATTTAATTTTCTCTTTTTCTAACGATATATTTACCATCTCATGAACCCTGTCTTGTGATTATTTTTACTACCCTGATTCACCAACATATCAAAAATAGAAGTTACAGCAATACAATCATTTATTGGCTCTTAAACAGAAAATATGAGGAAAACAGATAATTCAGGTGGTTTATTCTAAGGCGGGTCATATTTAGCGTATGGTTTACATCACATTAACCATAAATGTGACATATATCACTAAATTACTCTTTTTTGAATTAATGAAAATTAATCACCCCAAACGGTATCCAGCAAAAAAGTTCGGGGTGATGATAAAATGAAGAGATTACTCGATCACTTTCACGCCATCGGCTGTACCGATCAGCGCTACGTCCGCACCGCGATTAGCGAACAGACCGACAGTAACGACACCAGCGATACTGTTAATTTTATTTTCTAACGCGATAGCGTCCATGATTTTCAGGTTATGTACATCAAGGATCACATTACCGTTATCCGTCACCACGCCTTGACGATATTCCGGCAAACCGCCCAGTTTGACCAGTTCTCTGGCAACATAAGAGCGCGCCATTGGGATCACTTCAACCGGCAATGGGAATGAACCCAGAATATCCACTTGCTTAGAGCTATCGGCAATACAGATAAATTTACGCGCAATCGCCGCAATGATTTTTTCTCTGGTCAGCGCAGCGCCGCCGCCTTTGATCATCTGCATGTGACCATTAATTTCATCTGCACCATCGACATAAATATCGAGAGAATCCACTTCATTACAGTCAAAAACCGGAATCCCTAATTTTTTCAGCTTCGCGGTGGAGTCATTCGAGCTGGAAACCGCGCCTTCAATTTGATCTTTAATCGAACCCAAAGCGTCAATAAAATGTGATGCTGTTGAGCCAGTACCAACACCGACAATCGTTCCCGGCTGAACATATTTTAGCGCCGCCCAGCCGACAGCTTTTTTCAATTCGTCCTGAGTCATAGTTAAAATCTACCTGCATAGTCAAAAGTGCGTCTATTATATACCCTAAACTATTTGAGTTATATCAAGGGTTAGTTATATCAAAACAGTAAGTGAGCCAATCTCACATTTTTAGGGTATAGCAAAGTGTGCCATAGTGTTACTCTATAGCATAAAGAGTGATCAAGAATAATGGTCTGATTAGACGGAGAGTGCTTTGGAATGAAACGCCCTGATTATCGAGTACTTCAGGCATTAGATGCAGTGATTAGCGAACGTGGTTTTGAACGTGCCGCTCAAAAATTATGTATCACACAATCCGCCGTATCCCAACGTATCAAACAACTTGAATATTTGTACGGTCAACCGTTGTTGGTCCGTACTATTCCGCCGCGCTTAACAGAGCAAGGTCAAGAGTTACTGTCGCTGTTGCACCAAGTAGAGCAGCTCGAAGATGAATGGCTTATTGATGAAGGCAGTCCTGAATGCCCGTTGCAACTGGCAATGGCAGTTAACGCGGACAGTTTGGCAACCTGGCTGCTGCCTGCATTAAAACCAGTTCTGGCTGATTTGCCGATCCGTTTAAATTTACAGGTAGAAGATGAAACCCGATCTCAAGAGCGTTTGAGCGTCGGTGAAGTCGTTGGTGCGGTATGTATTCAGCCGCAAGCGCTGCCGCGTAGTCTGGTCGATCAACTGGGTGCTATGGATTACATCTTCGTCGCTTCCCCTGAGTTCGCTGCGCGTTACTTCCCTAACGGTGTAACACGCTCCGCATTGCTAAAAGCACCAGTGGTGATTTATGACCACTTAGACGAAATGCAACACGCTTTTTTACAGCAGCATTTTGATTTACCACCAGGCAGCGTGCCATGCCATGTTGTCAGTTCATCAGAAGCCTTTGTACAGATGGCGAAACAAGGGAATACCTGCTGCATGATCGCACGGCTGCAAATCGCAGACGAACTGGCAAACGGCGAGCTGATAGATTTAACACCTGGTTTATATCAACGCAGAATGCTTTACTGGCACCGTTTCGCGCCAGAAAGCAAAATTATGCGGGTTATTACCGAAGCCCTGATCAGCTATGGGCATCAAATATTGCAGCAGGATTAACGCTGAATATCGAAAACCACATCAACCTGATCGGTAAAGCTGATGGTTTGCTGCTCGTAAGTTTGATCGGCGCTGGTCGCTGCTAAAGCCTCAGACTTATGAGCACGCATCATGACGGGCATCGACATATCATTTGATGAGTGATAATCAATACTGAATACCGGTCCCAGCGTCACACCGAAATTTTGTGCCAAAATTTTTGCTTTGGCGATAGCATCATCAACCGCCATTTTTCGCACTTCGGTGCGATAGGCTTCGTCTTTAGACACACTCAAATTCACATCACGAATTTCATTCAAACCCAATGCTAACGCGCCGTCTAACAAGGTATTTAATTTATCAAGATCGCGTACTGTCACTTTGACTTCACGTACAGCGGCATATTCTCTCACTTCTTTGCTGCCGGAACTGCTATTCGGGTAATGGTATTCCGGGCGCACATGGATATTGGCAGAATCAACATCGCTTTTAGCAATACCATTTTCTTCCAGAAGATCCAGATACTTCGCCACCCGCGCATCACTTTTCTTTTTTGCTGATGCTGCTTCTTTATCCGCAACACGCACTTCAATCAGTAATGTCGCTATATCAGGCTTAACCAATAACGTTCCGCTGCCGGAAAGTGCAATATGCGGACCATCAGGCAGTTCAGCGGCAAATACCGTTGTCATGGGTAACATAGCAACCATCGCTGCGATAACAAATGTATTTAATTTCATCGTTCCTCCTCAAATTATTCTTAAATGATAGCAGCTACACAACCGTAAACAAAATAGCCGTAAATAAAACATGCCATTGACAGCAACAAACATTTACAAGTAGCTTATCTATCTGCTAAATCAATATGCAGCAACCAAGATTATATATTTTTAACCAAAAACAGAATTATCTTTAGAACTTAATACTGATAAATCTGATGATTTGAAACAGATAAAAGTGGAAGTTTCCCATGTCACAGATGTTAGCTCTTTTACTTATTTTATTAATTTTATATATCGGCGATGTTGTTTCTGCCCGAACTAAAGCGTGGATTCCCTCAGTTTTCGTCTGCGCGGTTTTATTTCTTATCGGTTATTGGACATTTTTTCCAAAAGATATTGTTAGCCTCGCCGGTATCACCACGCCTGTTGCGGTGATGATGATGTATTTGCTCATTACCAATATGGGCACATTACTGTCACTAAAAGAACTGGCGCGCCAATGGAAGACGATCGTTATTTCGTTAGCGGGTATTGCTGGTATCACCGGCGCGGTATTTGTCACTTGTATGATTTTGTTCGACGAAAATACCGCCATCATCACTATTCCGCCATTAGTAGGCGGTATTGTGTCCGCCATTATTATGTCGAAAGGCGCAGCCGACGCGGGGCTGGTCGATCTGTCCGTATTCGCCATTCTGATTTATGTGATGCAAGGTTTTGCCGGTTATCCGTTAACTGCCATCATGCTACAGCGTGAAGGTAAGCGCGTACTCACTAAGTTCCGCGCAGGCGAGTGGAAAGATGCCGAACTGGAAGCTGAAGCCGCGCTGGATAAAAGCGAGGCAACCACTTCTGCGGAAGAAAAAATGCCGAAAATCTTTAGCCGAATCCCATCACATTACAACACCAGCTACTTTAAATTCGTCAGGCTGGCGCTGGTTGGTTATCTGGCTTATCTGGTTTCATCCATCGCCGCACCTCACGTATCAATCAGCCCGTTTGTGTTGTGCTTACTGTTTGGGGTTATCGCGTCTTCAATGGGATTCCTTGAAAAACACCCGCTGCATAAAGCAAATGGCTTCGGCTTCGCAGTCATGGCGCTGATGCTGTTTATCTTCGATACGCTGAATAAAGCCACGCCAGAGATGCTGCTGCGTCTGATGTATCCTATGGTGGTGCTGATTGTCGTCGCAGTTATCGGTATGTTCTTAGTCTCTTGGCTGGCAGGCAAAATTCTCGGCATCAGCATGGAAATGGCATTTGCGATTTCGCTGACTGCATTGTACGGCTTCCCTGCGGACTTTATCATTACTAATGAAGCGATTAATGCGCTGACTAAAGATGAAAAAGAGCGTCAAATCTTAACCAATCACATGCTAGGTTCGATGCTGGTTGGCGGATTTATCTCGGTAACGATGGTTTCTGTGGTGATGGCTGGTATCTTTGTGGCGTATATTACGCCGGTTGCAGGGTAAATCAGAATCCACATTAGGTCGTTATGCGATAAGATAGAAAAGACCAGCTTTTAAGTGGCGGACTATGCAGCCGCCGCTTCTTATCGCGTAAAAGAGATAACAGAAGTAACAACAGAGGCAACTCAACATGACTAATTCAACTATTACGGCGTCGATCATTAAACATCAAGATGAAATGATCGCTTTCCGCCGTGATTTACATGCTCACCCGGAATTACCGTGGGAAGAAATCCGCACCACGCAAAAAGTTGCAGAAGCGCTGGACGCTATCGGTATTCCATACAAATTAACCAAGCCTACTGGTGTGATCGCCGAAATTAAAGGTGGTAAGTCGGGAAAAACGGTTGCGCTGCGCGCCGATATGGACGCTCTGCCAGTACAAGAACTGAATGAGAATCTCAGCTACAAATCTCAAACAGCGGGCAAGATGCACGCCTGTGGTCACGACTCCCATACTGCGATGCTGATTACCGCCGCTAAAGCGCTGTATGAAGTGCGCGATCAACTGCGCGGCAATGTGCGTTTGATTTTCCAGCCAGCAGAAGAAATCGCACAAGGCGCGCTGGAAATGGTGAAACAAGGTGCAGTCGATGGTGTGGATAATGTATTTGGTATGCACATTTGGTCAATTACGCCATCAGGTAAAATTTCTTGTAACGTCGGTTCTAGTTTTGCTTCTGCCGACTTACTGAAAGTCTCTTTTAAAGGTCGCGGCGGGCACGGGTCAATGCCGGAAGCCTGTATTGATGCGGCTGTAGTTGCGTCTTCTTTTGTGATGAATCTGCAAGCGATCGTTTCCCGTGAGACTTCACCGCTCGAACCGGCTGTTGTAACTATTGGTAAAATGGACGTTGGTACGCGCTTTAACGTTATCGCCGAAAATGCCGTGCTAGACGGCACGGTGCGCTGTTTTAATGTTCCAACCCGTGAACGGATCAAAGCCGCCATTGAACGTTATGCAGAGCATACAGCAGCGGTATACGGCGCAACGGCGAAAGTTGAATACACCTACGGCACATTACCGGTGATCAACGAAGAACGCAGCGCATTACTGGCGCAATCGGTAGTGCGTGACGCTTTTGGTGATAACACCTTATATGTGGAAAAACCAACTACCGGCGGTGAAGATTTCAGCTACTACATGGAAAATATTCCTGGTTGTTTCGCTTTAGTGGGATCGGGTAATCCAGAAAAAGGCACCGATTGGGCGCATCATCATGGCTGTTTTAATATTGATGAAGATTCAATGGTGAAAGGTGCAGAGCTATATGCACAATATGCGTGGAGTTATTTGCAGCAGGATCAGTTTTGATAAGCCGGACATCATCATCAAAAGTATCTATTGAACGTTGAGGAATACTCCCTCAAAAAACATATACCACCTGCTATGTGCGGGTGGTTTGCTCTAACCAGATTCACAAAGTAAAGAAGTCAGTGTCATTGTTTATCAAGGGAAAGAGAGACCCTAAAAATAATTTTTAAACTCCCAAAAGCAAAAAACCCAGCCTTTCGACTGGGTTCTTCTTATTCAAAGCCTGGCAGTTCCCTACTCTCGCATGGGGATACCCCACACTACCATCGGCGCTACGGCGTTTCACTTCTGAGTTCGGCATGGGGTCAGGTGGGACCACCGCGCTATCGCCG
>JAISKF010000016.1 GCA_031261005.1 Enterobacteriaceae bacterium
AACATTGTTTTCTGAATTATTTCTAAAACATTTCTGAAATAGTTTAATTAAGGGTAATTTCACTTATTAACTATTTTTATGTGTTATATATATTTGTAAAAAATATATTTACAACTCGATACATACATATCGAATTTATAAAAATTCATTATTTATCAAGCAAATAATATAAAACATAAATTTGCTAGATTTTAAGTGAATTAATACATCAATACAAGCTGGTAAAAATACCAGTTTTTACATTTCGGGCTAAAATGATGATGTCATGTCGCCACGCCGCTTACAGCATCTCATTCACGCTAAAGTGCCTGTTTATTTAAGAATGAATTACTTTAATTAACGCCATAACGTTTATTAATTCCAACGTAGCAGACAAATAAATGATTAAATGCTGTGATTAGTTAGACTAATAATGTGTATTACCGGCATAAAGTTAATATTATTAATGTGTAATTATTTGCATAATAATTAATTTCAGTGAATTTAATGAGGAAGAGTAAAAAGGTAGTGCATTAACCGCAATAACTCACAGCAAGATTGATAACAAAAGAATAAATCATAACAATAGTTTATTTTGGTTATAATTACATTACTCATTATTGGCATTGATAGATATTATCCGTTGAGCAAAAAACACTCTGCACATTACACACCATATTTAATATCAATGATCCAATCAAGAGCCACTTCATTCATTGAAGTAGAAAAATAAATATAGAAACACTTTTTTAAAGTTAGCACTAAATATCAAACAATAAATTTAAATGTAAATTTATTTATTTTGATGATCTTAATCAAATTTAATTTATAGATTAAATAACTATATAATCAGCATTTACCGATCTATTTACCCACGCTTAGTGTATACATTGAACACAAATGACATTTCAAATCAAATAAAACAGCATAAGTTAGAATAATATTCTTTTTATTGATTAATAAACGATCATATATACTTAATGTATTCAATGTGGCTATACTTCTTAAATCGGTTAAGGAGCGCAGACCAGAGAAGATATTTTAATTATGGCGGATAACAAAAAAAAACGAAAATGCCCTCGTTGCGGCAGCGAGTCGATTAGAAAACATGGCAGAAGTGATTCATCGGCACATCAGCGCTATTTATGTCAGACGTGCTTACGCACATTTCAGACTCGATATACTTATAATTCTTATGATCCAGTGATTGAATCACGTATTTTTGAATTACTCCATATTGGAAAAAGTGAGGCAGATATTTGCTGGATACTCAAGATTAACCCCACAATCATTCATCGCGCATTGAGAATACGAAGAATTAAAGAAAGAGAAAAGAATATATAAGAGGCGCTTACCTTGTCTATCCCGATATTTTTTCCTCTAAGTTTAATTGATCCAATCTTAATCATTGTAGATTTTTTGTTAATACTGTTAGTCATTATCTTGTCGTCTAACTAATTTTTCTGCTATGCACGAAAGACAAAGAGGCTGACGCCATGACCGAATTTGGACACTACATAGAAACCCTCAGTACATTGAATCTAACAAAAACGGAGCAAACATTAGCGATTAATGTTTTCTCAACACTGGATGTTATTTATGATTCCTTAGCATCATCATCAACAAAAAATGAGTTATTGCACGCGAATATGGTGGCACGGATTTTACTTATCCTGGTTCACGACATCTTCCTTGACTCCCCCGATTTTCGGAAAGCAATACGAGAAGCGCATAACTTGGTAAATATACGCAAAAATAAAATAATTCACTAAATGGTTGCTGACGAATTATAGTGAGCTGTAAAAAATGGAAAAGTAAGTCACTTAAAACGATAAATTCACTTTTTCTCCCTTTCCCGCTCTAATGCCGCAGATGTACTTGATGAGTGTGCGCCAATCCAATAACGGGGATAACGTGCATCTTTGCCAATATTATTTATGACAATTCCGGCTAAAACTAACGCAATAGATCCCAGCAAAACGGGAGTAAGTAAGAAGTTAAAATCGTTGATACCTAATAACATAATCACTAGCGGATCGCCGCCCGCAGGGATATGTAACACTCGTAAAATCTGCATTGCTGCAATAGCGCAGGCAATCGCCAGTGCGACGGAGAGCGCCGAGTTGCCTAACAGATGGATAAACAGCAAACCGATGAAAGAAGCAACCAGATGACCGCCGATAATGCTGCGCGGCTGTGCCAGCGGTGAAGACGGCAGAACAAACATCAGAACACATGTTGAGCCGAATGGAGCCATGATCCACATCGTACCACTCCACTCTGTCAGATACATCAGTAATAGAATGCCGAGAAAACCGCCTAATGAGCCTCTGACAATACTGGCGATACTTGGTCGAGGTTGAAGAATGCCACCGCCAGTGAGTTTTTTAAACATCTGATGTCGTCCTGTTTAGTTTTGAATTAACCTGAACTTCGGATAAAAATTATACTATTACGATAAATTTCAAATAATCGCGATGGAATCAACGGGCGGCAGATCGCCGATCTGTACAATTTATTATTAATATATTTCTTATCCAAGCCTGAAGTTGAATTAGTCATACACTAAAAATTTTCCTAAGTGGAAATAACTTGTTGATCCGACAAAAACAAAAAAGCCCGCTCAGTTTATTCCTGAGCGGGCTTGTTACTTTATCTTAGGTCAATTAACGCTGACTAAATCGTCAGGATTTTGTATTAATTCTTCGGTCAGTGATTAGATACCGACAAAGAATTTCCACATAACGATACCAACACCCAGTGATACCAGACAGGAGAAGATACCCGGTAACCAGAAACGGTATTTATTAGTTGACCCGGAGGTGTCAATTTCTTCAGCAAACAGCAAGGTAGGCTGAGCAGGGATAAAGTAGTTAATGTTAACTGCCTGAATCATGGAAGCCATGAAGCCTGCTGGTACGCCTAATCCTAATGCTAATGGATAGATGATGGAGATAATTGCTGTTTGTGACATAACGAATGTTGCCACAACACCACAGATAATAAAGATAACCCACGGTGCACTTGCAATGATCTGACCTACTTCTTCTTTCAGAACGATAGCATTTTCTGGTGATTGGAAAATTGTCGCACCTAACCAGCCTGGACCTAATACAGCAACCGCGGCACTGATCGCAGCAGTAAAGATCTTCGTTTTATAGATAACTGCTGGTGATTTTTTGGTGACATACAAAATTGCTACAGCAGCCAGGAACATGAAGATCTGTACGGTTGATGTTGCTGGCAGGAAGACTTCTTTACCTTTCACTACGTTTGGCGTAGTGATCGCGTGCAGCAGCTCCTCGTTCAAGCCAAGTACCAAAATCATGACTACAGCAACCAAGAAAGCGCCAACAGATAATTTCTGCGCTGTTGAGAAAACAGGCGTTGAATTATCACTATTCACTTCTGGCAGTTCAACTTTGCCTTCAGCCAATAACTTCTGATATACCGGATCTTTGCTCAGAGGTTTGCCCCAGAAACACATAAATGCGCTCAGAACAACCGTTGCGATCAACGCTGATGGCAGCGCGATAGTCAGGTATTGTGAGAATGAGTAACCGTAACCGTTCACGTAGTTAAACGCAGTGATCGCAGATGATGCCGCAGGAGAACAAACCAGCGCCATATTTGCTGTCGTTACACAAGCCACTAATGGACGTTCTGGACGAACACCAGCACGCAATGCTGTACGCGCGATGATAGGTTCCAGAGACAGTGCGATATTCGCAGTACCGATACCGAACACGAAACCGAAAATAATCAGCGGCGCAACGAATGTGATCGCCTCTGGTTTTTTCTCGATAACTTTACCAGCATGGTAAACCAAGAAATCAAGACCGCCGCTGGCTTCAAGCATACCGCCAGCAACACCGATAGAAAGTATGATCATAACAGGTACGATTGGCGCATTACCAACCGGAACCTGAAAGATAAAGATCATAATGAATAAGCCGAACATTGACATTAGACCTACGCCTAACGCTCCGCCCACTTTCAGACCGTACAGTACTAGTACAGCCATCACCAAAACTTCTAATGTTAACATTAGCATAGCGGATTACTCTCCTTGAAGATACGTTTCGACTAGCGAAGTCCAATATGAAGCGCCTTTGTTAATCAGCTCATCATTGAAGTCGTAATCTGGTTGGTGGCAGTTCGGTGTGTTGCCGTTATTGAATGTGCCGTAAGCTCCCGGACATGCTGCGAGCATGTAAGAGAAATCTTCACTATTCATGTATGGTTGGAATGTTTCCGGGCAATCGGCTTCTGGGAATACTTTCAGTGCCGCAGTACGGGCAATTTTTGCAGCAACCGGATCGTTAACCACTGCACCAGCGATAGGTGTATGAATAACTTCAGCTTTAGCGCCGTAAGCCGAACAAACATCTGTAGCGATACGTTTAATGTTGTTGATCACCATTTCACGCACATCATTGTCCATTGTACGGATACTCATCAATAGTTTTGCTGTTTCTGGAATAATATTGAATGAGTTTTCGTTACCCGCGATGAATGAAGCAACCGTTACTACAACACGTTCTTTTTGATGAACGTTACGTGAAACGATGCTTTGCAGCGCTTGAACTACCGCAGAACCCACAACAACGGGATCGATCGTGTTTTGTGGTTCAGCACCGTGACCGCCGCGACCATTGATCACGATCATTACGCGGTCAGATGATGCCAGCATTGGACCAGGCTGCATGTAGAATACTTTGTTATCTTCTGCATTAGGAATACTGTGCAAGGCAAATACATAATCGCATGGGAAACGATCGAATAAGCCATCTTTTACCATTGCCGCACCGCCGCCTTGACCTTCTTCAGCAGGTTGGAAAATGACGTTTAATGTGCCGTCGAAGTCTTTTCTTTTCGCAAGCAGACGCGCGCCAGCTAACAGCATGGTGGTATTGCCATCATGACCGCAAGAGTGGCTGCTGCCCGGAGTTTGACTTGAGTAAGGTAAGCCGGTTTTTTCCTGCATCGGTAAAGCGTCCATATCCGCACGTAAGCCAATACTGCGAGAGCTGTTACCTAATTTGAGTTGTCCTACTACGCCGGTTTTGCCAATGCCTGTGTGAACTTCATAACCCCATGATTTCAGTAATTCAGCAACCAGTTTGCTGGTTCGTACAACATCGAAGCCAACTTCTGGGTGAGCATGAATATCATGACGCAATTCAGTGAATTCCGATTGCCATTCAATAAGCTCTTTATACATTTGCGTCCTTCCTTTTATTGTTGTGATATAACTTCATTACAAACAGTTTCACGATGGATATAGCGATTATAAAAATTCGAGTTTTACTCATTATTACTTTTTGAATTCCACATATTGTTGCTTTATTGTTACAACTTGTTACGTTTAAAAACAAATTATAACTATTCTGCATTTGCTATTATTCCTATAAACAAAAAAGCAAAAAGATGTTATTTTCTTTATGGTGATAACCTTTAGGCATACCCCATGACTCCGATAAAATTGCATCAACTCAAAGCATTTAAAGAAGTTGCTGAACAAGGCAGCATTCGCGCAGCAAGCCGTTCGTTGGGATTAAGCCAACCATCGGTATCTAAAAATATTAAGGAATTAGAGGAATCGCTCGGCGTTTCACTATTCAGTCGTCATTCCAGCGGTATCACATTGACGTTATTTGGTGAGGATTTTTTCCGTCATGTGCTGGTGATTTTGCGTGAACTTGAACAGGCACAAGAGAATATTCGGCAGCATCTTGGCTCTAATACCGGCATGATCAATATTGGTATGGGCGCAAGTCTGGCGAATAGTTTGCTGCCTGCGGCAGTTGTTTTATTTCGTAAAGAATTCCCGAATGTGAAACTGATGATTTCAGAAGGTCAGGTGGAGGCGCATTTGCTGCGTTTACAACAAGGCGAATTCGATTTTTGTATTAATACAGCCAGTCCTGAACTAAATAGCAGTAAGTTCGACTTTGAGCGTTTGCTAGATATGGAATACCGGATCTATGCCCGTACCGGTCATTCATTAAGTCAGGCAACAAAATTATCTGAATTAAAAGATTGTAACTGGATACTTCCCGTTATGCGTACTGGTTATCACAAACATATTTTTGATTATTTTACGCAACACGGATTAAACCCGAATATTGAGATCTATTCGTCGTCTTATATGGTTGCCGTTGAATTGCTGAAAAAAACTAACTGTTTGAGTGTATTGGCTTCTGCATTATCTATTGAGGGTATTACACCGCTGCCGATGGAAAATGAGTTACCGCTTGCCACCTACTATTTGGTGAAACGCAAAGGGACATTGTTATCCCCTATCGCAAACAAATTCGCTTCATTATTTAGAATGTTGAGCCGTCCGATGTTATCCCGTTAACTAAAATCAGCGAGCGGCAGATTGCCGCTCCTACAAAAGATTCTTCGCCATTTCATTAGTCAAAACAGAAATTACAAACATAAAAAAACCACCTTACGGTGGCTATGCTTTGAATCTGTTATCTGTAAAACTAATCTTTAAATGGTGCCCGGGGCGAGACTTGAACTCGCACGGCGTTGCCGCCGAGGGATTTTAAATCCCTTGTGTCTACCGATTCCACCACCCGGGCGTTCTGACTATCTTTACTTTACTAATCTTACTCTGGATTTTGGAGGCGCGTCCCGGAGTCGAACCGAGGTAGGCGGATTTGCAATCCGCAGCATGGCCACTCTGCCAACGCGCCACTTATTACTATTATTACCACTTAATTTAATATTGATGAAAATATTAAATTGGAGCGGGAAACGAGACTCGAACTCGCGACCCCGACCTTGGCAAGGTCGTGCTCTACCAACTGAGCTATTCCCGCACCGAAGCGATCTATTCAAACTATCTATCGATTAGTTTTTATAACTCACTGATTTTATTACTTTATCTATCATTCATCTTACGGTCAGCCTCGCTGCCGTTTGATGGTGAGCATTCTACTTACCTGACGAAGTGAGTCAATAGAATTATTACAACATTTCACTCGAACTCACTCGTTTGCTGCTTTTTCCGGCGCATCTACACTTGATTGACTAAGAACCTAACAGATCAGCGCGTGACGCTTTCAAATATTGAAACATCGACCAGAAAGTTAAGATCGCTGCAATATAAAGCAAGATAAAGCCTAAAATCTCAATAATCGGGTTTGGACGCCACAATAAAGCAACTAAAGATAACATCTGTGCTGACGTTTTTACTTTACCAATCCAAGAAACGGCAACACTGCTTCTTTTACCGATTTCAGCCATCCATTCTCTTAATGCAGAAATGATAATTTCACGAGCGATCATGGTTGCTGCCGGTAAAGTCACCCACCAAACATGGTAATACTCTGTCACCAGCACTAGTGCAGTTGCCACCATAACTTTATCTGCGACGGGATCTAAAAATGCGCCAAAGCGTGTAGTTTGCTTCCATCTGCGAGCCAGAAAACCATCAAACCAGTCAGTAATCGCAGCCACGACAAAGATAAGCGCACAGACAAACGGCGCCCAAAGATATTGCTCCGGCAAATAGAAAGCCACGACAAAAAATGGGATCAAGATAATACGAAAAAGTGTTAGCAGGGTCGGTATATTTAGTTGCATAGTGCTTGGTGCTCTATTGCTTAATTAGTATAAAAAAGGAGACTTATGCCTATGTTGCTACATCGTCCTCAGTGTTTCAATGAATTGTGTATCTTTTCTGCTAAAGATTGAGAAATTCCCGGTATTTTTGCGATCTCTTCGACAGTAGCATTCAATAATGGTTGTAAACCGCCCATATACTTCAGCAACATCTGGCGGCGTTTCGGACCTACGCCTTCGATATGCTCCAATGCACTGGTATTCCTCACTTTCGCACGGCGCTGGCGATGACCGGAAATAGCATGATTATGTGAATCATCACGAATATGTTGAATCACATGCAGCGCAGGTGAATCCGGCGGTAACGAAATGCCCTCTCCTTCTGCGGCAAAAAACAGCGTTTCCAGCCCTGCTTTGCGATCACTGCCTTTAGCAATACCAATTAACAGCGGTTTGGATTTATCCCAACTCACTTCTAACTGCTCAAAAACATCTATCGCTTGCCCTAATTGCCCTTTTCCGCCATCGATAAAGATCACATCAGGGATTTTCTCATCAAGCAGCATCTTTCCATAACGGCGTTTCAGCACCTGATTCATTGCCGCATAATCATCACCTGGTGTAATACCGGTAATATTGTAGCGGCGATACTCCGAACGCAGCGGACCATTAGCATCAAAAACGACACAAGAAGCAACGGTCTCTTCTCCCATCGTGTGACTAATATCAAAGCATTCCATGCGGTTAATTTTCGGCAGATGTAAAACCTCTGCCAGTGATGCCAAACGCTGATGAATCGTTGACTGCTGCGATAACTTCGTTTTCAAAGAAATCTGCGCGTTGGTTCGTGCCAGTTTCAGATAACGGGCGCGATCACCGCGCGGCTTGCTTTGTATCTGGATTCTACGTCCTGCCACTTCCGATAACGTCTCTTCTAGTGCGGTTCTGTCCGGTAACGTAAAATCAAGCAGGATCTCACTCGGCAATGATCGAGCCTGACTGCCTTGCAAATAGAATTGACCAACAAACGTTTGCACCACTTCGTCCAAATCCGTACCTTTCGGGATTTTTGGATAATAACTTCGGCTGCCCAACACTTTCCCTTGCCGCAAAAACAGCACATACATACACGCCATACCTGATTCAAACGAAACACCAATAACGTCCAGATCATCACTGTCACCAGAGACAAACTGTTTTTCGGTAACACGGCGAATCGCCTGAATTTGATCGCGAATCCGCGCGGCTTCTTCAAAATTAAGCGCTTGGCTGGCTGTTTCCATACTGGCAATAAGCTGATTCAGCACTTGCTGATCTTTGCCCTCCAGAAAGAGGCGCACGTAATTAACTTGCTGCTGATAATCTTCGTCGCTGACTAAGCCTGCAACACAAGGCGCTAAACAACGACCAATTTGATATTGCAGACAAGGACGGGAACGATTGCGATAAACACTATCTTCACACTGGCGAATCGGAAAAAGCCGCTGCAATAAAATCAGCGTTTCGCGCACTGCTCCAGAGTTAGGAAAAGGACCAAAATATTCGCCTTTAGTATGTTTTGCTCCGCGATGTATTTTTAAACGTGGGTGTTTATCGGCACTAAGAAAAATAAAAGGATAGGATTTATCGTCACGCAGCAGCACGTTATAGCGTGGCTGATACAATTTGATGTAGTTGTGTTCAAGCAGTAATGCTTCAGTTTCGGTGTGCGTTACCGTCACGTCAATATTGGCAATACTTTTCACCAACGCTTCGGTCTTACGGCTGCTGACGTTTATCCGAAAATAACTGGCTAAACGCTTTTTAAGATCTTTTGCTTTTCCTACATAAATAACAACGCCGGAGGTATCGTACATACGATAAACTCCGGGTTCATGTGTTACATATTTTAGAAACGTTTTACTGTCAAAACTATCAGTCACTATTTAACAATTTCTCTGAAGTCACAAGCCCATGACGAATAGCCAGATGCGTCAGCTCTACATCACCGCTAATATTTAACTTACTAAACATTCGATAGCGATAACTATTGACTGTTTTCGGGCTAAGATTCAGCGCTTCGGCAATTTCATTAACCTTTAATCCTTTGGTGATCATCATCATAATCTGTAGCTCACGTTCAGACAGACTTGATAACGGCGAATCTGATTGCGGCTCTAACTGACTTAACGCCATTTGACGGGCGATCTCCGCACCGATATAACGCTGCCCTGCGGCAATTGACTGAATCGCGCTGATCATTTCCTGCGGTGTTGCCCCTTTGCTCAAATAACCTGACGCACCAGCCTGCATCACTTTGGCAGGCAATGGATTTTCTGTATGAACAGTCAGGATAATGACTTTAATGTCAGGGGAATAACGCAAAATTTTCCGTGTTGCTTCCAGCCCACCGATTCCGGGCATGTTCATGTCCATCAAAACAATGTCTACAGTATTGGTTCGACACCATTTCACCGCGTCTTCGCCGGTTTGAACCTCACCAACAACTTTAATTCCTTTGACATCTTCCAGAATGCGCCGAACCCCTGCACGCACCAATTCATGGTCATCAACAAGAAGAACGCTTATCAACAGAAAGTCTCCAAACAGGATAATGGTAAGTGATGATTTTAACCGTATAACGGTTCGCTACAATCATAATTATTTGATAATAAGTAAAATACAGTCAATCTAAAAGACATAATGATAATAATCTATATGTTGAATATAGTGCGATACTTAGCGCCGTTATTATACGACTTAAGTCACATCTCTTCCAATTAAACTCCCAAGCGAACAGGTACTAACTGACCAACTTTGGGGGAAGTAATAACCGAAAATTGAGAAATAATCATCTATACCCGTCATCTTTCAAGTTGCAGAGGCACGGGCTGTCTTACTCACCCGAATCACTTAGTTTACTAAGCTCATCGGGATTGCCACCTGTCTGCATATCGAAAACGCTTGGGTATATAAAAGTCAGTTAACTGATTTTTATGAAATAAAATTTCATAAAAAATTTCCAAATAACACATTTATTCCGTGAATTAATGATTCAAATTTATTATTTTAAGCAATATTTATTGATTAACTATTAAAATAACCAGACTTCTCTATTAAATCACAGGAGACATTTATGACCGTTTTACTTCAAGTAGATTTCAGTATGCCTGCGGAAATGCTCGGCGAAAATTTATCAAACAGCGCAATAGGACTGGCAGAAAGTATTACTCAAGAAGCTGGTTTTATCTCAAAAATCTGGACAGAAAATTTAGCGGCAAAAGAAGCTGGCGGAATTTATCTGTTTACTGACAGAAAATCGGCTGAGCGCTATTGGGATATGCACAAAAAACGCATGGCAACATTTGGCGTTAAAAATGCCAATGCGAAAATTTTTGATATTAATCTTCCGCTAACAAAAATTACGCACGGAAAAATTGATTGATACATGTAACGGGCAATCTGATAATTGCCCGTTACATCAACTATAGCTGCCCGTCTTTTACGCGTTCGGCGATAATTTCGGCAATCCGAACAATCACTGATACCGCATTTTCCATACCCTCAGCCGTTACAAACTCATATTTACTGTGCGGATTATAACCACCAGTAAAAATATTCGGGCAAGGTATTCCCATATACGATAACACCGCGCCGTCTGTACCGCCGCGAATAGGAAGAATCTTAGGTTCAATATCATTATCAAGCATAGCCTGACTAGCTATATCCATAATGTATGGATATTCCGCCACAATATCACGCATATTGTAATAGCTATCTTTGATCGCCACTTCAATATGGCAATCACGATGCAGCCCCTCACCTACCATCTTGGCAACATCAACCATTGTTCTTTTGCGCTTTTCAAAACCCGCCTGATCAAAGTCACGGACTAAATAGTGCATTTCCGCATAATCAACACTGCCGCGCATCGCACTAAGATGATAAAAGCCCTCATAACCATCGGTACACTCCGGCGACTCCATCACCGGTAATGCTTGCTGGAAGCGAGCTGCTAACGCTAACGCGCTTACCATTACGCCTTTGGCTTTACCAACATGTACTGCATTACCGACAATTTTCACGGTTACTGATGCTGCATTAAAGTTTTCGCACTCTAATTCACCGACATCACCGCCATCGACGGTATACGCCCATTGCGCGCCGAATTGTTCAACATCGAAATGCTTCATGCCCTTACCGACTTCTTCATCAGGTGTAAAAGCAATGCGAATATCGCCGTGCGGATTATCGCTGGCTTTCAGGCGCGCAATTGCTGTAATAATTTCAGCGATCCCCGCTTTATCATCAGCACCTAATAAAGTTTTACCATCAGTGGTAATCAGTGTTTTGCCGTGAAGTTGATGAAGGATCGGGAACATCACCGGCGAAAGCACCTCATCACCGTTGCCTAACGCAATATCACCGCCGCGATAATTCTCAACAAATTGCGGCATCACACCTTTACCGGAGAGCTCCGGCGAAGTATCCAGATGCGCGAGAAAACCCACGACGGGAACGTCCCAACTGACATTTGATGGTAACGTAGCCATGAGACAATCATTTTCCGTTAACACTACATCACGCAATCCCATATCGATAAGCTCACGTTGCAGCGCTCTTGCTAACACGCTTTGCCCCTCGGTGCTGGGAATTTGGCGCGCATTCGGTCTTGATTGAGTATCAAAGGAAACATAATAAAAGAAGCGATCCAGTAATCTATCCATTTTTATACCCTCAAATTGGCTGAGATCATTATGCGTATCTCTTTATTGAAAGTATTGCGTCAAGTCAGTTTTAGCGACGTTTTAGCCATGTTTTAACGATGTGTTTGCATGATAACTAAAGGAAATTATGAAAAGAGAAAAACCACACAATATCTTTTGTTCAATTTACTTAGCAACCTATTGTTAACCATTAAAAAATTTAATAGTAATAATTATGTTAATAACTTTTTTAAATAGGCTTTCATTTATTAGCAACAAAGTCTATTATCCGCGCGCTAAATCAAATGGGGTCACTGGTTTTGAATAAGTAACATCAGCGAAATGAATACATTTTGCTAAACTTAATTCATCGCAGTCTTTTTCCAGTGATGGTTTTATACCTGCATTCATCAATCAGTGATTGCGCGTATATCTACCTTAATCTACGAGTCCAATTAATGACTGAAAACACTTCTCTTCTGCCAGTTGTCGAGCTTAAAAATGTGCGCAAAGGCTTCGACGGTCAAGACATCATTAATCATTTTAATTTAACCATTAATGATGGCGAGTTTCTGACAATTCTCGGTCCTTCCGGCTGCGGAAAAACCACCGTATTACGCTTAATTGCCGGTTTAGAAACGGTTGATGAGGGTCAGATTTTACTGACCAATCAAGACATAACTCATCAGCCAGCCGAACAGCGCCATGTAAATACCGTATTCCAAAGCTATGCGTTATTCCCTCACATGAGCATTTTTGAAAATGTGGCGTTTGGTTTGCGAATGCAAAAAACGCCCGCAGATCAAATCACGCCGCGTGTGATGGAAGCGCTTAAAATGGTGCAACTGGACGCGTTCGCGCAGCGCAAACCGCATCAGCTTTCTGGTGGTCAACAACAGCGTGTCGCCATTGCCCGCGCCGTGGTGAACAAGCCAAAAGTGCTGCTGCTAGATGAATCACTTTCTGCTTTGGACTACAAATTACGTAAGCAAATGCAAAGCGAGCTGCAAACACTGCAACGCAAATTAGGCATTACTTTCGTGTTCGTCACGCACGATCAGGAAGAAGCGCTCACCATGTCTGACCGTATTGTTGTAATGCGTAATGGTCGTATTGAACAAGACGGCACGCCGCGTGAAATCTACGAAGAGCCGAAAAACATGTTTGTGGCGCGCTTTATCGGTGAAATTAACGAGTTCGATGCCGTTATCATTAAGCGTATTGATGAAAAACGTGTCTGGGCAAATGTTGAGGGACGTAAATGCGGCATTCTGACGGAGCTTAATGTTCAGGCGGGCGATAAAGTCAAAGTACTGCTGCGCCCTGAAGATCTATCGGTTGTTGCGGTGAAAGACGGTGAAAAAGTTGATGGCTTAGTCGGTTATATCCGCGAGCATAACTACAAAGGCATGATGCTTGATTCCGTTGTAGAACTGGAAAACGGCAAAATGGTAATGATCAGTGAGTTCTTCAATGAAGACGATCCTGATGTCGATCATTCACTCGACCATAAAGTCGCTGTGACTTGGGTGGAACGCTGGGAAGTGGTACTGGCAGATGAAATCGCACAATAAATCATCACAGCGCAAGCTGTTTCAACAGGTTTCCATCACTATCATCGTATCCTGGTTAGTGCTGTTTGTTTTCCTGCCTAACTTGATGATTATCGGAACCAGTTTCCTGACCAGAGATGATGCCAATCTTATCTCGCTGGTATTCACGCTGGATAATTATACGCGGCTGTTTGATCCGATGTACGCGCAAGTGCTGCTACATTCGCTGAATATGGCGATCATTGCCACCGTATGTTGTTTAGTTATCGGCTATCCGTTTGCTTATTGCATCGCCAATATGTCGAAACGCATTCAACCTATTATGTTGTTTTTGCTGATTATTCCATTCTGGACTAACTCACTGATTCGTACTTATGGGCTGAAAATTTTTATCAGTACCAAAGGCGTACTCAATCAGATCTTATTAGGTATCGGACTGATCGACGAACCGCTGCGAATTATGTACTCACAGCAAGCTGTAATTATCGGTTTGGTGTATATCCTGTTGCCATTTATGGTATTACCGCTGTATTCCAGCATTGAAAAACTGGATAAAACCTATATTGAAGCAGCTCGTGATTTAGGCGCGCGTAAGATACAAACCTTTACCCGTGTAATTATTCCGTTAACCATGCCAGGCATTGTCGCTGGTTGTTTACTGGTTCTGTTACCCGCAATGGGCATGTTTTACATCGCTGACCTGCTGGGCGGTGCGAAAAATCTGCTGGTGGGTAATATTATCAAGAACCAGTTCTTGCGTTTGCGCGACTGGCCATTTGGTGCGGCAACCAGTATCAGTTTGACTATCCTGATGGGCGTCATGCTGTTTATCTATTATCGCGTGGGTAAATTACTTAACCGGAAGGATGAGCTGGAATGATTGGACGTCTTCTCCGAGGCGGCTTGATGACCGCCGTTTATGCCTTTTTATATATTCCGATCATTATTCTGATCGTGAATTCATTCAACGCTGCTACTTATGGCGTAACGTGGAAAAGTTTTACCACTGAGTGGTATCGCATTTTGATGAATAACGACAGCTTGCTGCAAGCTGCCGGTCATTCCATCGTTATTGCGACTTTATCCGCGACATTCGCCACACTTATCGGCTCGTTAACCGCAGTCGCGTTATACCGCTATCAATTTCGCGGCAAACACTTCGTCGGCACCATGCTGTTTGTGGTCATGATGTCACCGGATATTGTGATGGCAATTTCCATGCTGGCGCTGTTTATGCTGCTCGGATTGTCATTAGGATTCTGGTCACTGATGCTGGCTCATATCACATTCTGTCTGCCTTTTGTGGTAATTACCGTGTATTCCCGCATGAAAGGCTTTGATGTCAGAATGCTGGAAGCCGCGCGCGATCTTGGCGCTCCTGAATTTACCATTATGCGTAAAATCATTTTGCCAATTGCGATGCCAGCCGTGATCGCCAGTTGGCTGCTAAGTTTCACGCTATCGATGGACGATGTGGTGGTTTCCTCTTTCGTTACCGGACCGTCTTATGAAATTCTGCCATTGAAGATCTACTCAATGGTAAAAGTCGGTATGTCACCGGAAGTGAACGCATTAGCAACGATTATGCTGGTATTTTCGCTGATCATGGTACTGGCAAGCCAATTAGTTATGCGCGATCGCCATGTTAAATAAGTGCGGCAATCTACCGCCCCGACGGAAGATTGCATAGTTATTTGAAATTTATCGTGAAAATATAATTTCTTATCCGAAGTTCAGGTTAACTATATCGTTCATCGTTCGGCATCAACTTACTGATGCCGATATTTAATTTATTTATTTTTTAAGGAGATACGCTGAATGAAAAAGTGGTCTCAATGGCTGGCAACCAGTGCCATGCTGCTCGCTATCGGTTTGTTATCGGTAAAAATAGTGCAAGCCGATGATAAAGTCGTCTATTTCTATAACTGGTCTGAATATGTTCCACCAGGCTTAATGGACGATTTCACCAAAGAAACAGGTATCAAAGTGATCAACTCCTCATTTGAGTCCATCGATACCATGTATACCAAGCTGAAAACATACAAAGAAGGCGCTTACGATTTGGTCGTGCCATCTGCTTATTTTATTGCGCGTATGCGTGATGAGGGCATGATTCAGAAAATCGATACCAGTAAGCTGAAAAACTTCAAGAATATCGATCCGGCGTTACAGTCAAAACCGTTCGATCCAACTAATGAATGGTCGATTCCTTATACATGGGGCGCAACAGGTATCGCGGTAAATACGGATGTGATCGATCCAAAAACTGTCACCAGTTGGGCGGATTTATGGGATAAACGCTTCCGTGATCGCATTCTGATTCTGGACGATGCCCGTGAAGTGTTCCCTATCGCGCTGGAAAAGTTAGGTTATTCCATTAACACCACCGATCCGAAACAGATCCACGAAGCCTATGAAGAAATGCAAAAGCTGATGCCTAATGTGGTGGTATTCAACTCTGATGCCCCTGCTAATCCATATATCGAGGGCGATATTGACATCGGTATTTTGTGGAACGGTTCAGCGTATATTGCTCGTCAAGAGGGCGTTCATCTGCAATTTATCTGGCCAAAAGAAGGCGCAGTTTTCTGGATGGATAGCATGGCAATTCCATCAAATGCCAAAAATGTCGATGGCGCGCTGAAACTTATCGATTATCTGCTGCGTCCTGAAGTGGCGGCAAAAATCGCTAATGCTATCGGTTATCCAACACCAAATGTTGAAGCCAGAAAATTACTGCCGAAATCACTGACCGACGATAAATCTTTATATCCTGATGCCGAAACATTAGAAAAAGGTCAGTGGCAAGGCTCTGTTGGCGAAGCCGGTTTACTGTATGAGACACTGTTCCAGAATCTTAAAGCTGGTGGTTAAAAATATTTAACCATCTGTAATACCGAGAAAATTTATGCTGATTTTCTCGGTATTTTTTTATCTCCTATCCCTCTAAATATACTCAACATACAATCGTGCTTTTTATTGGTTCTTTCGCATTTGTGTGTTTATTCGCCTTGCCCTTTCCTGATATAACTAATTTAAGGTTTCGATAATATTTTGTAGAAGCAACGATCTGCCTCCCGCATTAACAACGCGATGGATTCACGGGCGACAGGTTGTCGCCCCTGCGGGAAATTATATAATCATTTGAAATTTATTGTAAAAACACAATGTTATCTGAAGATCAGGTTAATAAAAACATCACAACACACATTCGGCTGTTCACCGGCAGCAAAACACATCACTCAAGGATATTTATTATGGCGCAAGCATTAACTAAACAATCAGCACTCGATCTTTTTGAGCAAATAACCGCTTTCAGCGTTAACGATGCAACACCGGGCATCACTCGTCTGGCGTACTCGAAAGAAGACGAGCAGGCACATCAATTCATCATCAATAAAATGAAAGAGATGGGGCTACAAGTACGTCAGGATATGATGGGCAATGTTTTTGCCCGTCTGTCGGGGAAAAACCCTGAATTGCCTGCAATTGGTACGGGTTCGCATATCGACTCTGTTCCGCAAGGCGGTGCATTTGATGGTGTGATCGGCGTCATTGCTGGTTTGTATGCTATCTCGCAATTTCAGCCGCAACAATTGAAGCGTTCCCTTGAGCTGGTGATTTTCCGCGCCGAAGAATCCAGCCGTTTTGGTTTTGCTTGTATGGCAAGTAAAGTGATGGCTGGTCAGGCGGACTTTGATAAATGGGCAAAAAATACCGACAGCGACGGCAATAATATTTTTCAGGTATTAGATATTTGCGGCTACCAAAGCCAAAAACTTGATGAATGCCGCCTGCCTGCAAACTATTTTGATGCCTTTATCGAAACACATATTGAACAAGGCAAAGTGCTGGAGCATCAACACAAACGTATTGGTGTGGTAAATGGTATTGCTGCACCATGCCGTTACCGTGTCGAAGTTCATGGTCATGCTGATCACTCCGGTGCCACACCGATGAGCCAGCGCAGTGATGCCTTAGTCGCCAGCGCCGCAATTATCACTGACATTAACACCGCTGCTTGTTATGAATCCGCTTATGGCACAGTCGGTACAGTTGGACGGTTAGATGTCACACCAAACGCCATTAATGTTATCCCCGGTGATGTCACTTTTTATGTAGATATTCGCGGTGTGGATAAATCCAGTGTCAATCGCGTCGTGGCAAAATTCATCTCTTCGATTGAACATGCCAAAGCCTCGCAAAATGTGGTGATCAATGTAGCTGAACTGGCTAACGATTTACCGGTATTAATGGCAGATAGTATCGTACAACGCTTGGAGCGCATCTGTCAGGAACAAGGCGTCAGTTACACCACGATGATGAGCGGCGCAGGTCACGATACTATGTATATGGCGCAGCATTTTCCTACCGGAATGCTGTTTATCCCGTCACAAGAAGGCATCAGCCATCACCCTGATGAATACAGCGAATTTGATGACGTAATTTTAGCGGCGGAAATACTGCAACAAGCGATTGGGGAATTAGCGGACGCTTAATTAACCTGAGATTCAGATAAGCAGTTATATTTTTACGATAAATTTCAAATAATTATATAATTTTCTGTAGGAACAGCAACCTGCCGCCCGTGAAACCACCGAGTTGTTAATGCGGGCGTCAAGTTGACGCCCCTATAAATTATTCTTTATTATCAAATAAATATACTCTAATACAGGAACATCACTTCCCCGAAATCACATCTAAAAACGTTTTCTGGATATATTCCGGCACAACCTGACTGGCTAAACCGTAATGCCGCTCTTCAAAACTGTTCCCAACAAGGCTTGGTTCAAGATTTAATTCAACGGTATGAGCGCCATATAAACGCGCTGTTCGGACAAAACCGGCGGCGGGATAAACATTGCCGGAAGTGCCAATAGCGATAAAGTAATCAGCTTCGGCAATCGCTTGATCGATAGTATCCATTTCCAGCGGCATTTCGCCGAACCAGACGATATGCGGACGCATCGGTTGCGGCGGTTCACAGCAGTAACAGCGATCATTCATCGTTAGATCCCCTTTCCACTCGCTGACTTTGCCAGAGCGCGTACAGCGTACTTTTAATAATTCACCGTGCATGTGAATAACGCGCATATTACCGGCACGTTCGTGCAAATTATCGATATTTTGCGTCACCAGCAGAAAATTGTTACCTAACAAATCCTCCAGCTTCGCCAGCGCTTTGTGAGCATCATTAGGCTTAATTTCGGGGCTAAGAAGCTGGCGGCGGCGATCATTATAAAATGACTGCACTAACTCAGGATTTGCAACAAAACCCTCTGGCGTAGCGACATCTTCCACACGATGCTCTTCCCATAAACCATCATCGGCACGGAAAGTACGAATACCTGACTCGGCAGAGATCCCTGCACCAGTCAGCACAACTACTGATGGTCGTTTCATGGCTTTTTCTCGACTACAGGCAGCAGCATGAACGCTATGCAAATAGCGCATGCGCTGGCGTTGATGGCGGATATGTTTCACTCTGGTGCGAAACAAACGACGATGAACTCGAACTGACATAAAAAGAACTCCTGCCCGGAGATTAACAATAAACGACAGAATTTGCAGACCGTCACAAAAGCTGATGCTACAAATTAAGAAACGCCGCGCCGCGAACGCCGCCAGAATCGCCCCAACGGGCTTTTTCAATACGCGGAACCTGCGCCATACCTAATAAATGCGGTTTAATCCGTTCAGGTAATAAAGGATACATTTCATCAAAGTTGGACAATCCGCCGCCGAATACCACCAGATGCGGATCGAGAATAGTAAAAATATTTGCCAGACAAACCGCAAACAAATCAATAAAGCGCATGACATGGGCAACAGCGTTGGCATCACCTGCACGGTAACGTTCAATAATCTGAATAGCGCTTAACTTTTCCGTAAAAAAGTGCTGATACAGCCACTCAAATCCGCGACCGGAAATATAATTTTCAATACAGCCATCATGACCGCAACCGCAATGTACGCGCGGAATATCTCGACCTAATACATCAAGCGCATCAACCGGCAAGCGTAAATGACCAATCTCACCAGCATTGTAATTTTTACCGGTAAAACTCTTACCGTTGATGATAATACCGCCGCCGAGTCCCGTTCCCAGAATAATGCCTAAAACGCCAGCATATTGACGGAACTCACCGTCCCATGCTTCAGATAACGCGAAACAGTTGGCATCATTATCAATAAGTACCGGACGTTTTATACGCGCTGCCAGATCAGCCGCTAATGGTTTACCCATCGCTGCTGGCACATTAGCGGTAAATAATGCGCCGGTTTCGCTGTCCGGCATACCGGGAATACCAATCCCGACTTTACCTTGAGTGCCAAGTTCCGCGTCAGCATCAAGCGTCAGTTGCGTGAGAATATCCAGCAACGCCGAATAATCATCACGCGGCGTAGGAAATCGTTTTTGTATTAAACGCTGATGTTGAGCATCAAAAGCACCAAACTCGATTTTAGTGCCGCCTATATCAAAACCGTAATAATACATATATTACTGACCACTCAGTACACGTGCCGGATCGATGCGACTGGCGCGTCTTGCCGGATACCAACTGGCAACCAGACTCAACATAATCGAGGTGATTAACACAATCACCACATCTGACAGATGCAGTTCCGATGGCAGGAAATCAATAAAATAAACTCCGCCGGATAGGAAATGATGACCGAGCAGATTCTCAATCATTTTAATCATATTAGTCAGTTGCAGTGAGACAACAATCCCCACTATTACACCGCTGATACTACCCAGCAACCCTGCCATTAAGCCGTACCAGATAAACACGGAACGAATCAGGCGATCTTTCGCGCCAAGTGTTCGCAATACCGCAATATCCGCGCTCTTATCTTTTACTGCCATTACCAGCGTAGAAACAATATTGAAACAGGCAACACCAATCACCAGAATCATTGCCAGATACATGATGCTCCGCACCATCTGAATATCGCGGTACATATAGCCGTAGGCAGAAATCCAGCTACGGTAATACGCATATTTACCGCTGGCTTCTACGGCTTTTTTTGCTACCACATTAGCCGCAAAAACATCAGTCGCTTTAAAAGCAATACCGCTGACGCTGTCACCCATATCCAAATATTGCTGCGCGTCACTCAACGGCACCATGCCGTAGCTATGATCGAGCATACCGCTTAACTGTAAGATCCCGCTGACGTGCAAACGAATTCGTTTTGGCTGACCGATTTTCATTTCACCGCTCGGATCAGGATTTGGGATCATTATGGTTACCCAATCACCCTGCTTCACGTTCAGCTCATCGGCGATACCTTTACCAAGAATTAGCTGTTGTTCACCGGATTTAAACTGCTGCCAAGCGTTATTCAGCACAAACTGCGGCAAAGCACTGAGCTTCTCTTCATCTTGCGGTTCAACACCGCGAATCTGGATCGCCCGCAGTTGTGTGCCGCTTTCCACCAATCCAGTAAACGTGATATAAGGTGCAGCCGTTGCTACGCCTTTTGTTTGTTCGATGCGCTGTTGGGCGATACGCCAGTCATTGAATGGTTGATCGACCGGCTCAACTTCACCGTGCGGCACAACGGCAAGAATGCGATTGTTTAACTCGCGTTCAAAACCGTTCATGGCACTTAAACCAATAATTAATACCGCTACGCCAAGCGCAATACCAATAGTTGAAATAATTGAGATCAGCGAAACCATGCCGCTGCGACGCCGCCCGCGACTAAAACGTAAAGCGATCTTTAACGAGAGAGGCGCAGCAGACATTACTCAGCCTCCAGCATCATCGACTGCTGATTTAGCTGCCCATCACGCATTTCAAGCTGGCGATCAAGACGGCGTGCCAGTTTTAAGTCATGCGTCACAACAAGAAATGCCGTTCCTTGCTGGCGATTAAGTTTCCCCAGCAGTTCAAAAATGCTGTCTGCCGTGCGCTGATCGAGATTACCGGTCGGTTCATCAGCCAGCACCAGCGCCGGATTATTAACTAATGCTCTGGCGATCGCCACGCGCTGACGTTCACCGCCGGAAAGCTCCGATGGTCGATGAGCTGCGCGTTTTTCCAGCCCAACCGCTGCCAGCATAGCGCGCGCGCGATCTTCCGCTTCGGCAGGTTTCACATTACCGATCATTAACGGCATAGCGGCATTTTCCAGCGCGGTAAAATCAGGCAACAAATGATGAAATTGATAGATAAAGCCTAATTGAGTATTGCGTAACTCCGCTTTCGCCGCAGAGTTCATCGAACTAAGGGAACGACCTTTAAAAATCACATCTCCGGAAGTCGGCGCATCTAATCCGCCCAACAAATGCAACAAAGTACTTTTACCGGAACCTGAACTACCGACAATCGCCATTAACTCACCCGGCACCATCGAGAAAGAGACATTTTTCAGTACTTCGGTTTTAAGTTTGCCTTCCTGATACGTTTTGCAAAGATCAATACATTGCAGCAATAAAGCGTTATTCATAGCGTAAAGCCTCTGCGGGTTGAACGGCGGCGGCGCGCCATGACGGATACAGCGTAGAAAACAGCGCCAGTCCCATTGAGAACAGCGCAATAATAATCACTTGTACATAATCGATCACCACCGGTAACGATACACCGGGCAGCGATTTACCAATAAGCGGCATCAGGGAATCAAGATGACTTGCCAGCGCAACACCAAGCGCCGAACCTAATAACGCGCCAATGATGCCAGCGCTTGCTCCCTGAACAATAAAAACGCTCATAATCTGGCGGCGTTTCAGCCCTTGCGTTTTCAGGATCGCCACTTCGCCCTGTTTTTCCATCACCAGCAAACTTAAAGAGGTAATAATATTAAATGCAGCCACGGCAATAATCAGACCAATCAGCAGCCCCATCATATTTTTTTCCATGCGTACTGCCTGAAATAATTCACCTTTGCGCTCACGCCAGTCTTTCAGGATAAGTCCATTAGGTAACGGCTGCTGGCTCAGGGATTCTACATCTAACGGTTTTTGCAAATACAAACGCCAACCGCTGATATGATCGGCAGGATAACGCATCAACCGTGAAGCATCTTGCTGATTTACCAGCAGTTGATTGCTATCGACTTCACTACCGGCACCAAACGTCCCGATAACCGTAAATAAACGCTGGCTGGGAATGCGCCCCATCGGAGTAAACTGGCTCGCGCCCGTCACCATCAAACGCACTTGATCGCCTGACTTGATACCCAATTGATCTGCCAATTTTTCGCCCAGAATCACGCGGTAACTACCTGATTCAAGCTGACTAACATTAGTGTTATACACTGCACCAGCAAGAGGATCGTTATCTGCTTTATTGATCCCTAGCATCACACCAACAGACAGCCCTTTAGCACTTTGCAAAATTACTTCACCGGTTGTCAGCGGCACGATGCGCGTAATGCCCGTCAAAGATTGCAGTTGCGAAGCAGGATATTGCAGCGGATCGATATTCCCCTGTTTGTTGGTTACTAATGCCTGCGGCATCAATCCCAACGTGTTATGTTCCAACTCTTGTTCAAAGCCGTTCATCACCGATAACACCGTGACTAATGCCATAACACCCAGTGTAATGCCGATAGTTGACAGCCATGAAACAAACTGGCTAAACCGGTCAGATGCTCGCCCGCGCATGTAGCGCAGACCTATATATAACGCAACGGGCTGATACATTAAGATCTGTTTACTCTAGTTAGATTACGCACAAAAATCAGATGAGCGGCATATTACCATTGATACCGTTGCGGAAAAATCCCTGTTATTAACCAGATCTCCCTGTTCTCTATTTTTACTCAATCTGAACTTTGGATAAGAAGTTATATTATTACGATAAATTTCAAATAATTATGTTATTTCCATCTACTTCTCGTTCCCGATTGGGATCTCCTTTTGATTTTCTTCACTTGTGCAGTTGCCAGTTATAGACAAACAAAGGGCGCGAATATCGCGCCCTTATATAATCTTAATAATAAATCGTGATTAACGACGATCACCTAGAATACGCAAAAGCATTAAGAACAAGTTGATGAAGTCTAAGTACAGCGTTAACGCGCCCATAATTGAAGTTTTACGATAACTTTCACGGTCATCGATAGAAATTTGTTCACCAATGGCTTTTAGTTTTTGCGTATCGTGAGCCGTCAAACCGACGAATACAATGACGCCGATATAAGTGATTGCCCAAGTCAACGCCGGACTTTTCAGGAAGATATTCACCAGTGAAGCCAGAATAATGCCGATCAAACCCATCATCATCATACTGCCTAAACCGCTTAAATCGCGTTTAGTGGTGTAACCATACAAACTCATAGCACCAAAAGTACCTGCCGTAATAAAGAAAGTGCTGGCAATTGAGCTGCTGGTATAAGCGATGAAGATACTGGACATTGTTAAGCCGGTCAGTACGGAATACAGCATAAATAGCGTTGTCGCCATTGAACCGCTGATGCGGTTTAACATGCCTGACAGGAAAAATACCACACCAAGCTGCACAATAATCAGCCCGAAAAAGGTGATATTGCTAGAGAAAATAAACATCTGCAATGCTGTGCCGGTAACAAAATAGGCGGTGAATGCGGTCAATAACAAACCACAAGTCATCCAGCCGTAAACCTGTGACATATACGCCTGAATACCCGCATTGGCGCGTTCTACAATGGTACCGTTGTGACGTGAATCCATTAAATTTGTCCTTCTGTTCTATGAGTCAAGATATTGTGTCAACTACAGGATAGTAAAAAGCAATTAAACTTATGTGACAAGATTATCACAATTTCAGAGTTAGACTCTTATTAGGATAAATAATTTCGTCATGTTAGGTAAATATTCATCATGCGAAACAAGACAATTATTGATAATACATAATTTGTAGAGGCGGCAACCTGTCGCCCGAAAAAACAACGCGGTAGGTTCACGGGCGGCAGGTTGCCGCTCCTACGAAAAACCATATAATTCTTTGAAATTTATCGTAATAATATAATTTCTCTTCCAAAGTTAGATTATTTTATCCAACGATGTGCAGCATGTTTATCACTATCGCGCGAGGCGACCCAGCGTTCGCCGTCTTCGGTAGCTTCCCGCTTCCAAAATGGTGCTTTAGTTTTTAGGTAATCCATAATAAATTCAGCCGCTTCAAATGCAGAACGGCGATGAGTACTGGTGACACCAACAAACACGATTTCATCACCAGGAAAAAGTTCACCAATGCGGTGAATCACGCTAATACGCTGTAAGCACCAGCGTTCGCGGGCAGCCACGATAATTTCTGCCAGTGTTTTTTCGGTCATACCTGGATAATGCTCCAGCGTTAACGCGCTGACGCTATCGCCTAAATTATGATTGCGGACTTTGCCGGTAAAAGTGACAACTGCGCCGTCATCATCGCACTGCGATAACCATTGATATTGTTCACCGACATTGAATGGCGCTGAATTCACGATAATACGAGTATTTTCGTCTGACATATTAGCCCCCTGTTACCGGCGGGAAAAACGCGATTTCATCACCATCAATAATTGGGTGATCGGGCATCACTAATGTTTGATTCACTGCCATCAATAGTGTTCCGCTATTCAACGCTAACGCCCATTTATCACCGTGAGCGCACAACGCTTGGCGCAACTCTTCTACCGTGGAATATTCAGCAGATATTTCCAGTCGATCCGTGCCGACTTGCTCTCTTACTTGAGCAAAAAATACAACATCAATCATTCTGTTTCCTTTGCCCCGGCATGAAAATCACCAGACTTACCGCCGCTTTTCGCCAGTAATCTAACAGAGCTAATCACCATATCTTTCTGTACCGCTTTACACATATCATAAATGGTTAATGCCGCGACTGATGCCGCTGTCAGCGCTTCCATTTCCACGCCAGTTTTGCCGGTTAAACGGCAGCAGGACTCAATCCGCACCTGATTGCTTTCCGGCAGCGCTTGCAACGAGACTTCGACTTTACTTAATAACAGCGGGTGACAAAGCGGGATCAGCTCCCAAGTGCGTTTGGCGGCTTGAATTCCGGCAATGCGCGCCGTAGCAAAAACATCACCTTTATGATGGCTGCCATCAATAATCATCGCCAGTGTTTGAGCGCTCATCTCGACATAGGCTTCCGCGCGCGCTTCGCGCACGGTTTCACTTTTGGCTGATACATCAACCATGTGCGCTTCGCCGGAAGCATTAATATGGGTTAACTCTGGCATACGGCGTTATCTCTGTTTTTTGCCCAAATGCGGGAGAAAATTACACGGGCGATGACGGGCATCAAGCTGTTCCGTAATGATGCGTTCCCACGCCATTTTGCAAGCACTGGTTGAGCCGGGAACAGCAAAGATAATAGTTTTGTTAGCGAGTCCGGCAATGGCGCGCGATTGGATCGTGGAAGTGCCAATATCTTCATAGGAAAGCATTCTGAACAACTCACCAAAGCCTTCAACTTCGCGATCAAACAACGGCAACAGTGCTTCTGGTGTGTGATTGTGTTCGGTAAAACCAGTACCGCCATTAATCACAATAGCTTGAATTGAGTCATCAGCAATCCAGGCAGAAACCACCGAGCGGATCTGATAGAGATTATCTTTAATGATGCGTTTATCAGCAATTCGGTGTCCTGCCGCATTTGCCGCTTCCACTAAATAATGACCAGAAGTATCTTCCGCTTCACCGCGAGAATCAGAAACGGTCAATACTGCGACAGATACAGGAATAAATTCGCTGGCGACATGTGCCATACATGCTCCTTAATATAATTAAAAATTTTCAGGCTAACCGAATATTAACCGCCGATAAACGACAGATTTTGCGTAAAACCGCTATTGCCTTGATGTAAAAAATGCGTCTGTTTTTTCATGAGCAGTTTGTCCTGAATGCGATCTTTCAGCGCGTCAAGCTGGCTATCATCAGACAGTAAATCGCGCAGAGAAATACCTTGCTCACCAAACAAGCATAAATGAAGATTGCCTATTGCGGAGACGCGCAGACGATTACAACTTAAACAGAAATCTTTTTCATAAGGCATGATTAAACCGATTTCCCCCTGATAATCAGGGTGGAAAAATACTTGCGCGGGACCATCACTCAGTGAGCGTAAACTTTGCTGCCAGCCTTGTTTCAGCAATTGGCGGCGGATCACCTCACCGGAAATATGATGCTGGCGAAATAGATCCGTCCCCTCGCCGGTTTCCATCAATTCAATAAAGCGTAGCTGAATCGGGCGATGTTTAATCCAGTTGAGAAACGTTGTCAGGCTGCGATCATTCACATCACGCATCAGCACGGTATTGACTTTGATTTTGCTAAAACCGGCAGAGAAACCGGCATCAATGCCGTCCATGATTTGACGGAATTTATCCTGACCGGTAATAGCGTGAAACTGGCGTGCATCAAGGCTATCGACGCTAACGTTAATGGCAGTGAGACCTGCATTTTTCCAGCTTTGTACATCACGCGCCATGCGATAACCATTGGTGGTAACAGCAAGCGTTTTGATAGCGGAATTTTCACGAATGGCAGCGATAATATCGATGAAATCGCGGCGCAAAGTTGGTTCTCCGCCAGTAAGACGGATTTTTTCTGTGCCTAATTCAGCAAAGCCTCTGCTGACGCGTCTAATTTCGTCAAGAGTAAGAAAACGCTTATTGGCGTTTGGCTTATAGCCATCAGGAAGACAGTAGTTGCAACGAAAATTGCAAACATCTGTGATCGACAGGCGCAAATAATAGAACTTGCGCGCAAAAGCATCGGTTAATTGCGATACCATAAAACACCTTTCCAATTCGGGAGATGCCAGCATTTCTACTTTGCACCCTGGTGACTTAAAGCCACGGCTGCAACACCATATCATTAGGACTTAGGTCGGAGCAGCTAAGAGTTTTATTGTTTGCCAGCAACACTGGCGCATTAATCAGAGCGTGTATAAAAATTACACAAATAAGAGATAGACAGATAATAATGTGGATTACCACATTACACCAGCACTAAAAATGGTTATGTAATTAATTATACAGCGATTTATTCTTTATTCAGCTTAATAAATACCCGAAGAAATAACGCAATCTTCGCATTTTTCAACAAAATCGGTTAACTTATGCCGCAAAATCAGTCCCAATATGTCTTATATGAACTCAATGGCAGAAATAGGAATAAAGGAAATGTATATATGCGAATGCGTAATCGTACCTTGAGTGACTTAGAACACGTAGTAGCTCTTGGCGGCGGACACGGTTTAGGTCGTATCATGTCAGCACTTTCTTTATTAGGTTCTCGCCTTACCGGTATTGTGACTACAACCGATAACGGCGGTTCTACCGGACGTATTCGTCAGTCCGAAGGCGGTATTGCTTGGGGTGATACTCGCAACTGTTTGAATCAATTGATTACTGAACCAAGCATTGCCTCAACAATGTTTGAATATCGTTTTAGCGGCAATGGTGAACTGGCGGGTCATAATCTCGGTAATTTGATGCTGAAAGCGCTGGATAATATGAGTGTGCGTCCGCTGGAAGCGATTAATTTGATTCGTAATCTGCTAAAAATCCGCGCTTATTTGATCCCGATGTCCGAACTTCCTGTTGATTTGGCGGCAATTGATGTCGATGGCAACAAGGTTTACGGCGAAGTTAATGTCGATAACCTACAGCAAATGCCAAAACAACTACTGTTATCTCCGCAAGTTCCTGCAACTCGTGAAGCTGTTGATGCGATTAATACTGCGGAGCTGATTTTAATTGGTCCCGGTAGTTTTATGACCAGCATAATGCCCTCTTTATTGCTCAGTGAAATCGCGCAAGCAATGTCGCGCAGCAAAGCACGTCTGATTTATATTGGTAATCTCGCCAAAGAACTTAGCCCTGCCGCATCAAAGCTCAAATTACAAAATAAAATCGATATTATTGAAGATGCGATTAACGGGCGCAAAATCGACGGCATTATTGTCGGACCAAATACTGATATTACTGGCATTACAGAGAGAGTCATCGTCCAGCAACCTCTGGAAGCTGCTGATATTCCCTATCGCCATGATCGTGAGATGCTGCATAAAGCGTTGGAATGTGCTTTACAGAAATTTGGTAAATAACTTAATCTTCAAATAGTTATGTCATCTTTCATAGGAGCGGCAATCTGCCGCCCGTAAATCCACTGCGTTGTTAATGCAAGCGGCAAATTAAAATTATTATTTAATATCAATCTATTATCCTATTGTTTTAACTATTTTCTTATCCAAATTTGCGGCTAAATAATTTTGATAATTATTTCGCATTAGCTGAATTGAATTAGCATCTATATAATATGTTACTCAAAATCATTTCTCCCACTTAAAGGTAACACCGAATGTCAGCGGAAAATCCCTCCTCGCCATCACCAATCAAAAACAAAAAGAAAGCGCGTAAACAGGCGATGTCGCTGGCTGCATTACTGTTTATTTTAATTGCTATCGGTTATGCCGCTTATTGGTTTGTGGTATTGCGTCACCATCAAAACACTGATGATGCTTATGTTGCGGGTAATCAGGTGCAAATTATGGCGCAAACTTCCGGTAACGTGACCACAATTTATGCGGATAATACGGACCTGATTAAGCAAGGTGAAGTGTTATTGGCATTAGATCCAACCGATGCCAATCAAGCGGTTGAACGAGCAAAAACTGCGCTGGCAAATAGCGTGCGCCAAACGCATCAATTAATGATCAATAACCGTCAGTTACAAGCGAATATTAATCTGAAAAAAACTGCGCTAAGTCAGGCGCAAGCGGATTTAACGCGCCGTGAAGCATTAAGCCAATCGTCATTTATCGGTAAAGAAGAGTTGCAACACGCGCGCGATGCCGCAATCAGCGCCAAAGCAGAGTTAGATGTCGCATTGCAGCAATACAATGCCAACAATGCGCTGGTGCTGAATACACCGCTGGAGCAGCACCCGTCAGTATTAAGTGCCTCATCAGAATTGCGTGATGCCTGGCTTGCTTTGCAACGTACTAAAGTGGTTGCGCCAATTACCGGTTATGTTTCACGCCGCAGCGTACAAGTTGGATCACAGATTTCTGTGGGTACGCCGTTAATGGTGATTGTGCCAGCAGATCAAATTTGGGTTGATGCCAACTTTAAAGAAACTCAATTAAAGAATATGCGAATCGGTCAGCCGGTCAGCATTATCAGCGATTTCTACGGTGATAATGTCGAGTTTTCCGGTACGGTTGTCGGTCTTGATATGGGAACAGGCAGCGCTTTTTCTCTGCTGCCCGCGCAAAATGCCACCGGTAACTGGATTAAAGTCGTTCAGCGTTTACCTGTACGGATTGAGCTTGATGCCGGACAAATTGCCAAATACCCGCTGCGAATTGGTTTATCTATGGACGTTACCGTCGATACCGCCGATAAAAATGGCGCAGTGTTAGCGGAAAAACCGCGTCAGGGTGCGGCTTATCAAACCGATGCGTTAACTTATGATCTCTCGCCGGTTAATAATCTGATCGCCGAAATCATTCAGGCGAATGCGGGCAGTTTAAGCGCCAGTTCAGAGACTCGTGCTGCCGGTAATCAGAGCTGAAATGAATACGCCGTTAAAGCCTCTTGAGGGAGCAAAATTAGGCTGGCTGACGCTGGCATTAGCGTTAGCCACGTTTATGCAAATTCTGGATTCCACCATTGCTAACGTAGCGATTCCAACCATCTCCGGTAATCTTGGTGCATCTCTTTCTCAAGGCACATGGGTTATCACTTCATTTGGTGTCGCTAATGCTATCTCTATTCCGTTAACCGGCTGGCTGGCGAAACGCATCGGTGAAGTGCGCTTGTTCCTCATTTCTACCATTTTGTTTGTTATCGCCTCTTGGTTGTGCGGTATATCGAACAGTCTGGAAATGCTGATATTTTCCCGTGTTATTCAAGGCGTTGTTGCTGGTCCTATTATGCCGCTGTCGCAAAGCCTGCTGCTGAATAATTATCCGCCGCAAAAACGTAGTATGGCGCTGGCGCTTTGGTCGATGACGGTGACTGTCGCGCCTATTTTTGGTCCTATTTTAGGCGGTTGGATCAGTGATAACTATCACTGGGGCTGGATCTTTTTTATCAATGTTCCGGTTGGTATTGCGGTTGTAGTGATTACCTGGGGTATTCTCAAAGATCGTGAAACTGCAACGGAAATCCGCCCAATTGATACTATCGGGCTGGTGTTGATGGTGGTTGGTATCGGCTGCTTTCAGATGTTATTGGATCGCGGTAAAGAACTGGATTGGTTCCACTCTACAGAAATCATTATGCTGTCGATCATTGCCGTGATTGCCATTACCTTCCTGATTATTTGGGAATTGACGGACGATCACCCGATTATCGATTTATCGCTGTTTAAATCGCGCAATTTTACCATCGGCTGTTTGTGTATCAGTTTAGCGTTTATGCTGTATATCGGTTCGATTGTGATGCTACCGCAACTCTTGCAAGTTGTTTATAGCTATACCGCGACGTGGGCAGGCTTAGCTGCTGCGCCGATCGGCATTATTCCGCTACTGCTGGCGCCGGTGATTGGTAAATATGGACCGAAACTTGACTTACGCCGTTTGGTGACATTCAGTTTCATTGTTTATGCCATTTGCTTCTACTGGCGCGCTTATACCTTTGAACCAGCGATGGATTTCGCTGCGGTTGCCTGGCCGCAGTTTATTCAGGGCTTCGCTATCGCCTGCTTCTTTATGCCGTTGACTACCATCACTCTGTCCGATGTAGAACCAGCAAAAATTGCCGCCGCATCGAGTTTATCGAACTTTCTGCGTACATTGGCAGGTTCAGTGGGAACGTCCATCACCACCACCACATGGTCGCAGCGAGAGGCGCTGCACCACACTCATCTGACGGAAGCGATCAATCCTTATAATCCGCAAGCACAGCAGGCTTATGACGCACTGGGTAAGTTAGGTATGTCCAGCGAGCAGATTTCAGCTTATATCAATAACCAGATCACTAATCAGGGATTGATTATGTCAGCCAATGAATTTTTCTGGATATGCGGCGGGATCTTTCTGGTATTACTGCTGCTGGTATGGTTTGCCAGACCACCGTTTATCATCGGCGGCGGCAGTGCCCGACGCAGCGGGAAATAGTGATTAATCAGTGCGTCGGATAAGAAGATTATTACGATAAATTTCAAATAATTATCTTGTCTTTCGTAGGGGCGGCAGATTGCCGCCCTACAATTATATTTATTATCAAACGGGTTCTTTCAACGCTGTTGCCGCTAATTGTAATTGGTGCATCTGATAATAACGCCCTTTCTGCGCCATCAACTGTTGATGATTACCGCACTCCACCATTTTTCCCCGATTAAGCACAACAATTTTATCAGCATCAACAATGGTTGAAAGCCGGTGAGCGATCACGACGAGCGTGGTTTTATGGCGGATAGCACTCAAGGCGTGATGTATCGCTTGTTCGGTACCGGAATCAATATTGGCGGTGGCTTCGTCGAGGATTAGAATTTGCGGCGTTTGTACCAGCACTCTGGCTAACGCCAGCAGTTGTTTTTGTCCAACGGACAAATTATTGCCCTGCTCACCTAAAACAGTATACAGACCTTGCGGCATGGCTTTGATTAGCGGCTCAAGCTGAGAAATGTGCAGCGCTTGCCAGACTTGAGCCTCGTTAATATCACGTCCTAACGCAACATTCGCATAAACTGTATCCGCCAAAACCACCGGATCTTGCTGCACCATCGCCACACCAGAACGTAATACTGGGTGACTTAGCGTTTTCAGCGCTCTGCCATCTAGCTCGATCTCACCATGAATCAGCGGATAATAGCCCATTAATAAATTAGCTAATGTACTTTTACCGCTGCCGGTATGACCAACTAGCGCGACAAAATCACGCGATGCTACGGATAAATTAATATCTTCCAGCACCACTTTAGATTGGTTATAAGCGAAATTCAGATGACGAATATCAATACTGCCGGAGGCAAGCGGCTGGGTATCACCGCCATATTGCTGCTGTTCGCCGTCCATCAGATCGAAGATACGTTCTCCCGCGACAATCGCTTGTTGCAGCATGGCTTGCTGTGATGCCAGCTCAATTAACGGTTCATTTAAGCGCGAAAGATAATTAATAAACGCATACAGCACACCGACACCAACTGCGCCCTCTTGACTAAAGCCAAATAACAGCAGTAAACCGCTTAATACCAGCGCGGAGAGTAAACTGAGTAACGGACGCAATAATAAACTTTCCAGCCGTAACGTTTTCAGACGCATTTGATAATGAACCAAATTGGTGTTACCCAATTGCTCACCAAAACGCGCCTGTTGGCGGAATTGCTGTAATACCGCCATACCGCTGATGGCTTCATTAAAGCCGTTATTAATATCTGCCAACAAGCTGCGAACCTGACGGATCACCGGTGTACTGTAGCGTTGATAAAGCCCCATTAAAATCATCACTACAGGGAAGATCATCATCGCCACCAGCGCCATTTTCCAGTTAAGGGTAAACATGGCGATTAGCATCACGCTAATCAATGCAGCACTACGCAATACGGTAGCAACAACGGTAACGTAAAGATCTTTAATCACTTCGGTATCATTGGTGACTTTTGAAATCAGTTGCCCGACGGGTTGCGTATCAAATACTGCGATCGGTTGTTTTAGCGCTGCGTCCATAACATCACAACGAATCGTTTGTACAACACCGATGGAGGCTCGATTAAACAGCAGCGATTGATAGTAACGCAGCGTTGCAGCTAAGATTTGCAGCAGCAGGAACAGTGCAGTAATTCCGGTAACTTTGTCCAACGGCATAGTGTTCTTTGCCACCATATCGTCGATAAAGTAGCTGATCAGCACCGGTCCGCACACTTCCGCCCCCGCCGCCAACCATAGTAGTACAGCGGCGATCGTCAGCGGTTTGCGGTAAGCCAGTCCGTATGCCAGCAAACGTTTTAATGTAGGTAAAAGCTGGCGGAATTTATGATTTTTTTGCAGATTCATTTCACTCATCTAGCGCCGCTTCCAATTGCTGATAACGATACATATTGCGATACCAACCATGCTGCGCCGTTAGCTCCAGATGGGTTCCGCGCTGAGCGATATGCCCGTCTTGCAACACTAAAATTTCATTGGCATGGAGTAAACCAGAAAGCCGATGAGCGCTGATGATCAGGGTACGATCTTGTCCCCAATGGCGTAAATTTTGCAGGATTTGAAATTCGGTGCGCCCGTCAACGGCAGATAGCGCATCATCAAGAATCAGGATTTCACTTTCCATCAATAATGCTCTGGCAATCGCAATCCGCTGTTTTTGCCCGCCGGATAACATCACGCCGCGCTCGCCAACTTCCGTTTGATAGCCTTGCGCTAAATTCAAAATATCTTCATGTACACAAGCCAGTGCTGCCGCGCGTTCAATTTGTTCTGCTGTGGCAGACGGATTACCTAGCGCGATATTTTCCGCAATAGACGCAGAGAACAGGAACGGTGTTTGACTTACCACCGACATTCGCCCTCGCCATTCATCAAGTTTGATTTGAGTCAGCGGCAACGAGTGATAACAAATTTCGCCCTCTGTGACATCAAACTGACGCTGAATCAACGCCAGCAAGGTACTTTTTCCTGAACCAGTAGCGCCGCACAATCCTAATGTTTTTCCCGGTTCTAAACGCGCATGAATATTTTGCAGTGAGGCATTTTTCTTTTCCTGTGCTGCTTCTGCTATCGGGTAATCAAATCGAATAATATCCAGCGCCAGCACACCGCGATCCGCTGGCAGCGATAAGTTACCGTCTGCCACATCAGGTACTTCGGTTAACAGACTAGAAATACGGCTATAGGCTGCACTACCGCGTTCAACAATGTTAAACATCCATGCCAGCGCGAGCATCGGCCAGATCATCAAGCCCAAATACATAATAAAGCTGGTTAACTGCCCTAATGTCATCTGATTGTTGAGCACCAGCCAACTGCCGCCGCCAATCGCCAGCATATTGGCGCAAGCAACAGCGAGGTAAATGGTTGGATCAAAACGAGCGTCGATTTTTGCCACATTCATATTCTTATCGCCCGCATCAATGGCGACATCAGAAAACAGTCTGGATTGATAGTTTTCCAGACCAAAGGCTTTGATCATGCGGATACTGGTCAGGCTTTCTTGGGTGCGATTATTTAATGATGAGAATGCTGCCTGCGCCACGCGAAAACGTTTATGCAGCTCTTCACCATAATGCTTAATAAAAATCGCCATGATCGGCATTGGCAACAGTGATAACAACGTTAGTTGCCAACTGATTTGTACGCTCATGACGATCAGTACCGCGCAGCCCATCACCATTGAATCAACCAGCGTTAATACGCCCTCACCAGCAGCAAAAACGACGCGATCGACATCATTGGTGGCGCGTGCGATCAGATCGCCAGTGCGATGGCGCAGATAAAAATCGGGAGGCTGGCGGCTAAGCTGGCAATAAAAATTGTTCCGCAGTTTTACCGCTAATAAATAAGATGCACCGAATAACAATGTGCGCCACAAATAGCGCAGCAAATAAATCACCAGCGCAGTTCCGGCGATCAAGCAAACCCAGAGTAATAACGTATGTTTGCTCATACTTTGGCGGGTAATGCCATCAACAATAATACCAACCAGCTTTGGCGGCAGCAGTTGCAGCATGGCAATGGTAATCAGCAGTGTCACTGCACCCAAATAACGTTTCCATTCCAGAACAAAAAACCAGCGTAATTGGGAGAACAGTTTCACGATAATACTTGTCCAATAATGAAATTTATTTGAATTTAATAGCTATCAATTTAAATTTAAGAACTATCAATAAGTTAATTACTATATACCCTAAATAGCTATTTTATTTACATAATGGCAATAGAATACCATTATTACGCGATCGGTAGGCAAGTTGTGAGTTTAATCTCTTCCATCGCAAAACTGGACGTGACATCACTCAAGCCGCTGACGCTGTTCACTAATCGTTTATAAAAGTTATCATAACTTTGCATATCAGCAACTTGAACGCGCATTAGGTAATCATATTCACCAGCCATGCGATAGAACACCATCACTTCCGGCATATCACTAACGCGATCAATAAAATTTTGATACCACTCGCTGCTGTGACATTGGGTTTTAATCAGCACCAATGCCGTCAAACTTAGCCCTAATTTTTCAGCATTAAGCAACGCCACTTTTTGGCGGATATATCCCTCATCTTCCAGCCTTTTCAGCCGCTTCCAGCAAGGTGTCGATGTCAGATTCACCTCTTCGGATAACGCTTGCAGTGACAAAGTACAATCCTGCTGTAACAACGATAATAATTTGCGGTCAATTTTATCTAGCATAACCAATTCCTGGAGAAAATATTTCTATATATCATCTATTATAAAGTAAAAATAGCAATATTTTTCCCCTTAATTATCGTTAATCTATCGCACATATATCCGGTGTATTAACGAATAAACTGTTAGGGGAAAATATGACTCGTCTTTGGGTAAAACAAGCTATCCGCGAAATTGAAGCCGATTTTCAGCGCTCGGCAGATACGCACCTTATTCGGTTGTCGCTGCCGCAGTTTCCCGGCATTAATCTGTATCTGAAAGATGAAAGTACCCACCCAACCGGCAGCCTGAAACATCGTTTAGCGCGTTCGCTGTTTCTCTACGGCTTATCTAACGGCTGGATTAAGAAAGATACCACGATTATTGAAGCGTCCTCTGGCAGTACTGCGGTATCCGAAGCCTATTTTGCTCGTCTGCTCGGTTTACCGTTTATCGCAGTCGTGCCGGATTGTACGGCAAAACGTAAAATCCAGCAGATCGAGTTTTACGGTGGTCGCTGTCATTTTGTAAAAAATGCGTCAGAAATTTATGCTGCCTCAGAGCAACTGGAAAAAGAGCTGAACGGTCATTATATGGATCAGTTTACCTATGCCGAACGAGCCACTGACTGGCGCGGGAATAATAATATTGCTGACAGTATTTTCCGTCAGATGCAGCGTGAGCCAAATCCGGTGCCTGAATATATTGTGATGAGTGCAGGTACAGGCGGGACTTCGGCAACATTAGGACGTTATATTCGTTATCAAGGGCATGACACCAAGTTAGTGGTAGTCGATCCAGAAAACTCCGTGTTTTATAACTATTTCCAAACGGGTGATCGCACGCCGTCCGCGCATTGCGGCAGCCGTATTGAAGGAATTGGTCGCCCGCGCGTAGAACCTTCATTTATCCCCGACGTAGTTGAAGAGATGATTCAAGTCCCTGACGCTGCCAGTATCGCCACTATTCTTTGGTTGGAAAAAATACTCGGACGCAAAACCGGCGCATCTACCGGCACTAATGTTTGGGGCGCATTACAACTGGCAAAACGTATGCGCGAAAATGGCGAAAGCGGTTCTATCGTTACATTGCTGTGTGACAGCGGTGAGCGTTATCTGGATACCTATTACAATCCTGAATGGGTGCAGCAGCGTATTGGGGATTTAAGCCAGTATCAGCAGCAGTTAGAACATCTGTAAGATAATTTATAAATAGATGATGGTATCGGGGAAAATATTGTTCAGTTAAACTAGCGAGCAGATTTACAACTGGAACGCCTCGATGCCATTAGTCCAGCTATCACTTGATCATAATAATTTCCCGCCCGTTAATAATGCTCTTGATGAGCCGAATGGTTTGCTGGCTGTGGGCGGCGATCTCTCTTCTGCGCGATTAATTAACGCTTATCAGCAAGGTATCTTCCCGTGGTTCAGCGAAGATGATCCGATTTTATGGTGGTCGCCAAATCCCAGAGCAGTTTTAATTCCGCAAGAATTACATCTTAGCCGCAGTATGGTTAAATTTGTGAAAAAAACGCCGCTGCGTGTAACGCTTAATCAGGCATTTGGTGAAGTCATCGCCGCTTGTGCAGACGCTCGAAATGAAGGTACGTGGATCGCGCCAGAGATTCAGCATGCTTACACTCAACTTCATCAGCAAGGTTTGGCGCATTCTGTTGAAGTATGGCATGAGGATAAGCTCGTCGGCGGGCTGTATGGTGTTGAGCAAGGCGCACTATTTTGTGGTGAATCGATGTTTAGCCGCCAGACTAACGCCTCTAAATTGGCTTTATATGCGTTTTGTCGTCATTTTATCGATTGCGGCGGTAAATTAATCGACTGTCAGATATTAAACGACCATACTCAGTCGCTAGGCGCGATTGAAATTCCGCGTTCTGCTTATTTACAATTTTTATACAAGCTCCAACAAAAGCCATTATCACAAGGCTGTTGGGCAGCGCAGCAACTACGCTGATTAGCTTAGAAATAACGAGTAGAGTGAAAATAGAGTAGAAATAAAACCTCACCGCATAAAACCATGATGCAGTAATTACGTTTTCTTTACACTCTATCCTTTACTCTTTGCTCATTTTTCGGCATTATCTTGCCGGTTAAAAACTAAGGTAGTTACACCTAGAGGATTCGATGGCCAAAGAAGACAATATTGAAATGCAAGGCACGATTTTAGATACGTTGCCTAACACGATGTTCCGCGTTGAGCTAGAAAATGGTCACGTGGTCACCGCCCATATCTCCGGTAAAATGCGTAAGAACTATATTCGCATTCTCACTGGTGACAAAGTTACCGTTGAGCTGACCCCTTACGACCTGAGCAAAGGCCGCATCATCTTCCGTAGCCGCTAATAAACGGTCTGCTGCACGCGAAATCGCGTGCGAAAACCGATGGAGCTTGTCTCCTGCGCCCTTTCCTACTGGCAAGGGCGTTTTATTTGCGCGTTTTATTTAGTATTAAATTAGCAGTAATTAATTAACTGCTTTCTCGACTTTCGGTTTCTTCTCACTCGATTTTTTAGTGCTTTCAAACTGATAAGTCAGCACATCTGCTTGCGTATCCAGTGTGACACTAACAGAACCGCCATTAACTAAAGCGCCAAATAACAATTCGTTAGTCAGCGGTTTTTTCAGATGTTCCTGAATTGTTCTGGACATCGGGCGAGCGCCCATCGCTTTGTCATAGCCTTTTTTCGCTAACCAGTGACGCGCATCTTCACTGACTTCAAGGGAAATGCCTTTGGCGTCTAGCTGTGCTTGCAGTTCAACAATGAATTTATCCACTACTTGTTGGATCACTTCCGGTGATAAATGGTTGAACCAGATAATACCGTCTAAACGATTACGGAATTCCGGCGTAAACAGCCTTTTAATTTCACCAAGTGCGTCGGTACTGTTATCTTGCGATCTGAAACCGATGGCTTCACGCTGCGTTTCTCTCACGCCTGCGTTAGTCGTCATCACTAAAATCACATTACGGAAATCTGCTCTGCGCCCGTTGTTATCTGTCAGCGAACCGTTATCCATCACCTGTAATAACAAGTTGAAAACATCAGGGTGCGCTTTTTCAATTTCATCGAGCAACAATACGGAATAAGGGTGTTTGATCACGGCATCAGTTAGCAATCCACCTTGATCAAAGCCGACATAACCTGGAGGTGCGCCAATCAAGCGGCTGACGGTATGACTTTCCATATATTCCGACATATCAAAGCGCAGCAACTCAATACCCAGCGCTTTCGCCAGTTGCACTGTAACTTCGGTTTTACCAACGCCCGTAGGTCCTGCAAACAGAAATGAACCGACAGGCTTATGTTCTTCGCCTAAACCGGCACGGCTCATTTTGATCGCTTCCGTCAACGCTTGTATTGCTTTGTCCTGACCGAAAATCATCATGCTCATGCGTTCCGCTAAATTTTTCAGCACAGAACGATCGTTAGCAGAAACCGTCTTCTCTGGAATCCGCGCGATACGCGCGACAATGGTTTCAATATCGCTGACATTAACCGTCTTTTTACGTTTACTGGCGGGCAGCAAACGGCAATACGCACCAACTTCATCAATTACGTCAATAGCTTTATCCGGCAGATGGCGATCATTAATGTACTTCACCGACAAATCGACCGCGGCACGGATCGCTTTCATGGTATAACGGACATCATGATGCTTTTCGTATTTATCTTTCAAACCCATTAAGATCTGCACGGTCTCTTCAATTGTCGGCTCAATAATGTCGATCTTTTGGAAACGGCGAGCAAGGGCGCGATCTTTTTCAAAGATATTACTGAATTCCTGATACGTGGTAGAACCCATGACACGAATACGACCATTAGACAGCATTGGTTTGATCAGATTTGCCACATCAACCTGACCGCCAGATGCCGCACCAGCGCCGATAATAGTATGAATTTCATCAATAAACAGAATGCTGTTTTTGTCAGATTCAAGTTGTTTCAGTAATGATTTAAACCGTTTTTCAAAATCACCGCGATATTTAGTTCCCGCCAGCAGTGAACCAATATCCAGCGAGTAAACCGTACATTCCGCCATTGCTTCGGGAACATCACCCTGAACAATGCGCCATGCTAAACCCTCTGCAATCGCTGTTTTCCCTACACCGGATTCACCAACCAGTAATGGATTGTTTTTGCGGCGGCGACACAATACCTGAATGGTTCTTTCCAGCTCCATCTGCCGACCAATCAGCGGATCAATACTGCCATTTTTTGCTAATTGGTTTAGGTTTGCGGTGAAGTTATCCATACGATCTTCCGTATTGGATTTCTCATCTTCACTTTGGTTTGCTTGAGGTGCTGCGTCATCTTGCAAACCATCTTTGCACGTACCGTGTGAGAGAAAATTCACAATATCCAGACGAGTCACGCCATGTTTACGCAGCAAATAAGCTGCTTGGGATTCTTGCTCACTGAAAATAGCCACCAATACATTGGCACCGCTGACTTCGGTATGACCAGAAGATTGGACGTGGAACACCGCGCGCTGTAATACGCGCTGAAAACTAAGCGTTGGCTGAGTTTCCGTTTCCGGCGTGTCTTCCGAAAAGTGCGGGGTATTCTGCTCAATAAAGGATTCTAATTCATAATGTAAGATGGCGATGTCAACCTGACAGGCGTCAAGCGCTTCTCTTGCTGCCGGATTACCCAATAATGCCAGCAATAAATGTTCAACCGTCAAATATTCATGACGCTGTTCTCTGGCTGTTGCAAACGCCATATTGAGACTGAGTTCCAGTTCTTGATTTAGCATGGGCACCTCCACATAACTAGCCTGTTTAAAATGGCTTCTTTAGAAGTCTTATCAGACTTTTTCTAACGTACACAACAATGGATGCTCATTCTCTCGCGCATAGCGATTAATTTGCGTTACTTTGGTTTCTGCAATCTCAGCAGTAAACACGCCACAAGTTGCCTTTCCTTGATAATGCACAGTTAACATTAACTGCGTTGCCCGTTCAATATCATACGTAAAGAACTTTTGTAATACCTCGATGACAAACTCCATTGGCGTATAGTCATCATTATTGAGAATAACCTGATACATCGGCGGCGGTTGTTGCAGCAGCGCGTCTAAATCGACGTTTGCTATCTCTTTTTCCCGACTTAGTCGCTCATTTAACTCATTCATATCTAAAATATTATCTTACTTAAAGTCATATTATAATCGAAAACATCTGTTAGATATTCTGACAGAGTTATATCAAAAATGACTATTTAATTTACAGATAGCCTAAGTACCGCGCGTCTTCTGCTCTTTTCGTCTATATTTTATACTATCTTCATCTTTATCATCTACTACATCTTCAATGATACATCTACCAGAAAAGATAACATTTAGCACACAACTCGCCGCACCAACGACTAGTTGATAATAGGTTAATAAATAAGTAATTTAGTAAAAAAAACCAATTAAATTAAATAAAATATCCATTTAACTAGATAAAACTTAGTTTTTGACTATAATCCGCTAAATTAAACAATTACAACAATATGTTAATAATCATCTCAATTTATTAAAAATTGATAGTAAATAATTCCGGCAGATATGCTTTACCATGAAACAAACACCAATCCCAACATGTGCTAAAGAGTTAATGCTCTCTTTAGTAAAAGGTCGTATATGTCCCAATAAGATTTGGGAAAAGAAGTCCTATCGCACAAAATTTCTCTTACGCAGTCTGATTTTCTCTAATCAAACGCTTCCGCTATTGAAAATGCTGGTTAAGTATCCTGATTTAGATCGGGTGTTAAACGTACAACCTAGCTTACCGTGCAAATTACAGCGCCCTTATCTTGCGGCGAATTTAACACCAAAGCAGGCACGAAAAGCGTTAGAAATCCATTATCAACATATTTTTACTTCGTTCCCGGAAAAAATGAGAGCGGGAATTCTGTCAAAAGAATTTTATAAATTAGCAGACATTCGCGGAAAAGATGACAACACACTATCGGTCTTATTAATGAGTGATGATCGCTACAATCGTGAGGGTGAAGTAACTTTATTTGTGCAGAATGCTGATAATATTACGCTGGCGAAAATGACGTTTACCATCATCAATACTAATGATAAAACCTGTTTCTTTATCGGCGGCTGTCAAGGCGCAGAGCAAAATATCGATCACGCACTGATTCAGCAAGCGACCAAAATCAGTTATGGATTATTTCCGAAACGTCTTGCATTAGAAAGTTTGCGTTATTTAGGCTGCTATCTAAACATTGATCATATTATTGCTGTCAGCGATCGCACACATATTTATCATAGCTGGCGTTACCGCATTAAGCGCAAAGCAATGCACGCCAGTTATGATGAATTCTGGTGTTCTCAAGAGGGTGAAAAGGATAAAAACGGTTATTTTCATCTGCCGCTATTAGCCAGTCAAAAAGCAATTGAAGATATTCCCAGCAAAAAACGGGCGGAATATCGCCGCCGTTATGAATTACTAGATCAATTAGAACAGGCGATCGCGCTGCATTTTCCTTTATTACCAGCAAAATCACACCAACAGCATTAAACCCAGCGAACTAATGACCGGATCGTCCGCGAGCCAGCCAGAGTATGCGCGAAAACATTCTTTTCAGTAACGGAGGTATACTCTCCGTTCCTTTCTCTCCGGCGCGATCCGCGACATCAATGGCTAAATCTGGTTTAGAGCTGTGCTGAATAGCTTTGCTGATAATTTTACGCATCGGCAGATGAACTTCTTTCGGTAAACCAGATGCTTCGGAATACACGGCGCTGAATCCCTCACGAAACATAAAATGTTCTATATCCAGCGCAGGAAGTTGAGTAAGTCGATCGTGGGCGCTTTCACTCGATCCTTGTAAAAAGGCGCGAACGGTCTCAGCATATTTTTTACCGGCATCATCACCATCCACTAAAACATGCCATTCAATTCCCATACGGCTGGCATATTTCAGTAACGGCTTCAACCCGCTTTGAGCAAACTCAATCACTTTAATACCTTCCGTTTCAAAATGATAACCGCATTGCCGCGCAAGTTCTGTCAGCAGCCAGACTTCCGTTTCCCCCTCAACCAGCAACCAACTGCGGGCGAATAACGAAGAAGCGCGATTTAAGCGGATATGGAAAGAGATACGGCGGCGCTCCAAAACATTGAGATCATCAGCGCCAAGATGAAAGGCAGCAACCCGATTCGACTGACGTACCAGCCGATAGATATTCTCTAATGACACCAACGACAACAGATCACCGGAGTTTGTGGTGGTAATTTTTTGCATCGGCAGATTGTTCAGCAATCCCCATACCGCAGACAGCATAATCGGATGCAGGCGGCTTTCTGGATCTTCAATCAGCAACAGCGGTACAGCATTAATATCAAGATGTTCCGTGCCATTCGCATGAATCAGTGTGGAAAACAAACGCAGCAATATCATTCGCATATTGCGGCTTTCCGGTTCAGAAATAAGTTGATTCAGATAGTTTAATGACTGCCAAAGCTGGCTATTGTGACGATAATTATCAATTTTATCCTGAATCGGATAATGCGTCGGATCACGGTTATCTAGCGTATCTAAAGCAGAAAAATAGTGATTTAACAACGCATGAATCGCCTGTAATCCTTGTTTTAAATCTTGATTATTTAATCTCTGCGGATTGCATTCTAATTCTTCTGCTAATTTACTAAGTTCCTGAATCAACTCCGCGTTTTCTGGTTTCGCCGTTGTGGTATTTGAAATGCTGCTATCCGAAGCAATAGCCCGCCGAAAACGCTGATTAAAACGCGCATCACGCAATCGCAAAACTGGGTGTAACCGCACAATTTCCCGCGCTAATTCATCGACATTATCCAGCGCTAATGCTTGCCCTGAAATATTTAAAAAAGATCGGGAAGTCGTAATACGGCTTTCATCAATAAATTCCCCTTCCAAACGATAAAAAATGCGCGATAAACCATCGGTGCCTTTTATCCACAATGAGTTGAAAGACTGGAATTTAGGCATTTCAGGCGAATCAATCTCTCTGGCACAGAACGTCAATACGATATGCAAATGATTATGCCGTGCATATTCGTCGCCGATTGGGTGATGAAAATCATGAGATCTAAACTGATAGAGCGCCGTACCTGGCGTGAATAACAGCGTCAACGCATCGAGCAGGCTTGATTTACCCCAAGCATTTTCCCCGATTAACACCACATTATCGTGTAATGTCAATGACAAGCGGTTAATCCCCCGGAAACCCACTATTTCGATACGTTCTAAAAACATATACTCTCCGCTGCGCTGCTTACAATTGATGTTAGATATACTATAGTTACATTAAAATTATAATCTACTGACTAATAAGAAAAATTTAACCTTTACTCTTCCCACGCTTTTCTCTACCGTGTGGAGTCAATACAATATGTCTATTTCTTTCACTTTCGTACTCAAACTTTGCTGGTAAATTATGTACTCAGGTTTAATCATTCTGCTGCTGCCGCTGATTGTCGGCTATCTGATACCAATCAGAAATCATTCACTGCTGCATAAAATCAACCGATTATTGAGTTGGATGGTGTACGTAATCCTGTTTTTTATGGGGATCAGTCTGGCTTTTCTCGATAATCTCAGCACTAATCTGCAACTGATTTTTCTTTATGCAACCGTATTTTTTGTCTGCATCTTCGGCGCAAATATCCTGGCGCTGAAATTATTGGATCACAAATGGCAGTGGCACAACACTCACCAGCAAGAGGCGTTACCATCACGCCTGCGTATGGCAATGGAATCACTACAGATCTTCGGCGTGGTCGTTGTTGGTTTTTTATTAGGACTAACCCATTTAACCTGGTTAAGTTACGCTTCACACGGCAGTGAATTCGCATTAATTCTCCTGTTATTTCTGGTTGGTATGCAACTGCGTAACAGCGGTATGACATTAAGAGAAATTACCCTGAACAAACGCGGTATGATTATTGCGCTGGTTGTTATGTTGAGCGCATTTGTCGGCGGCACCATTGCCGCATTAATCTTAGGATTACCCATCAGAACCGGATTAGCTATTTCGTCAGCTTACGGCTGGTATTCCCTTTCCGGCATTCTGTTAACTGATGCGTTGGGACCGGTTATCGGCAGTACAGCATTCTTTAACGATCTCGCCAGAGAACTCTTTGCCATTATGCTGATTCCAACCCTAATTCGCCGCAGTACGTCTACCGCACTAGGTGTTTGCGGCGCAACATCGATGGATTTCACGCTCCCCGTACTGCAACGCAGCGGCGGTATAGCTATCGTCCCTGCGGCGATCGTTCATGGATTCATTCTTAGCTTATTAGCACCCGTATTGATGGCGTTTTTCTCTGCGCCATAATATGGTCATTTAATGGTAACAAATAGTAAAAATTATTCTTTTTCTTGTACAGGTAGTAGTCAACTGCCTGTTTTTTTTACGCATGATCTCTTTTATCAAGCGTTAATATAATGAGGTACATTTGTAAATATTACTTAGCAAAATAGTATTATTTTAGATTGACTTCTATACCAATAATATATTTGCAATAAATCACTTAAAATAACCAACGCTTCTACGACAATAATGAGATAAAAAATATAATTGATATAAAAAAGAATAATAGTGAAGTAAGTAACTAATATACGTTAATAAATAATGTGTTAGCTTAAAAAATTAACGTATTTGGTTCTTTATTGGGTTCTTTTCTGCACCAACAATTTTTTTAATTAAAAAAATTTTATTACCGAATGAAATAATGATCAATTGCAGCTTATTACACTGTAATAATAGTTTACCTAATGAATTATATGCTGAATACAAAATAAACACAGGTGAAAAAATCGAAGAGAGATTTCCCATTTACCCTACATCAAAAGGCAGATATACTTTGCAGCAAAGGAAGTATTATCTATGCAATGGTTGCGTGAGGTTTCAAAAATTAAATATTCGCTATGCAATATCACTACTTTCCTGTAACTACAACAGAACTATATGAATCATAGAATAAGGCGTACAACTTTTTGCTGTGGTGTTGCCTTTATGTTGGTGGCTTGTTCGAATCCGCCAACACGTAAAAATTTTGATAATGAAATTTTTCAGGGACATTTAGAATCAGCTCAAGAAATTGCGCTAAAAGAAGCAGGTATTGCTAAAACCGAAACCGATATTGCAACAGAGCTATTATGGTCGTTGGAAGCGGGAGCGTTGTTACGCATTAACAATGATCCAGCTCGCTCTACTCAATTATTTGATCGAAGCGAAGCACTAATAAAAGATGATGAAACAAAGAACCTGGTCGCCGCAAGCGCAGACCAAGCCGCATCAATGGTGGTTAACGACAACGTACTGGATTACACCCCGCGTGAATATGATCGCGTGATGGTAAATACCTATAAAGCACTTAACTTCTGGCAACAAGCCGATTTCAATAATGCCAGAGTGGAGTGGAATCGTGTTGATGATCGTCAGCGCCGTGCAGTAGAACACTTTGCTGATGAAATTAATGCACAGAAAGATGAACTACAAAATAGCAGCATTAGTAAGTCATATAACAGATCGCTAAGAACACTGGAAAAATTCGGTATTGAAGTTTCAAAATGGAAACCGTATGACGGCTATGTTAATCCGGCTGCGCTGTATCTGCATGGTTTGTATTTTTTGATTAATAGTGAAAGTGCCAGCGACCTGAGTAAAGCAACAGAAAGTCTGAAACGTGCTTATGCTTTAACGGAAAATAAACAAATTGGTGCTGATCTCGCTTTGGCACAGCAAGAGCAAGGTTATCAGGTAACACCCGGAGTTTGGGTCATTTTTGAAAATGGCAGTGCCGCGCAGAAGGTAGAACGCCGTATCGATTTACCGCTAATTCTGTTAACCAACAGCGTCGCTTATACTGGTATCGCATTACCCACGCTGGAAGCCGGTCACTCGACATTTTCTTATCTGACGATTAATGGAGGTAAACACACGGAAGCATTCGCCAGCATGGATAAAATTATTCAAGGCGAATTTAAAACGGAATTTAACGGTATCCTGATCAAAGAGCTTTCCAGAGCTACATTGAAAACGGCTGCACAAACGGTAATGATGAAATCCAAGACCAGTACGATGAAGATTCTTGGAATTTTCACCGGAGTGGCACACGCTGTTACTACACAAGCAGACATTCGTAGCTGGCACACGCTGCCCTATAACTTTCAGGTTGCCTATATAGATTGGCCAGCCAGCGGGAAAGTGACAATTAATCCGCCGGGCGGTACAACAATAACGGTTGATTTACCAACAACACCGCAACCCGTTATTGTTTATGTCCGTGCGCTGAATGCTCGCAGTACACCGCAGGTTAATATATTAATGAGTAAGAATGCGATGTAGATCCTCATCATCTTTCAAGATGATGTTATTCAACAGGCTTTCTTTTATCAGAGCAGTTATTGTACCTACTTTCACACTGTATCGAGAATATTGATGATGAATATGCTAAACAAAAAAACATTTCTTGCCGCAGCTATCGTCCTTTCTTTAGCTGGCTGTGCTGAAGAAAAAACTTATTATGTTGATAGCGCCAATGACAACGTTGTTGTAATGGGACTGGACTATAAAGATTTTGAAAATGCTGCCAGCAAAATGGTTGATGACATGTTAAGTTCAGATCTGCTGGTTCACCCGCAAGGCGGACGCTATGTATTAACTATTTCGGGTATTACTAACGATACCGTTCAACGTATTGATACGGATCAGTTAACGAAAAAGATACGGATTAAATTGTTCGAGTCAGGTCGTTTCGTCATCACAACGGCGATCAATTCTGACGGACCGGAAGATGATATGACGCGTAAAGTTCGCCAATTGCGCGATTCAAAAATAGTTAACCAAAAAACCGTGAAGAAAGATGGCCGTGTTATCGCACCAGATTTTTCATTGTCGGGTAAAATCATTCAGCAAAACCAACGTGTTGATGCTAAAACTCAGCAAGTTGAATTCTATTTCCAGTTAACCTTAACCAATCTTGACGATGGTTTGGCTTACTGGGAGAAAGAGATCCCAATCATTAAACGCGGCGACAACCGAAGCGTTAGCTGGTAATCGGGGACTATTCGGATATAATTCAGCCGTTATGCCGTCATCAGGTAAATTCTACGGCATCTCGTAAATTTATATACATCATTAGGGATTTTGCGATGAAAAAATGGATCTTGCTACTGGCTGGCTTTTTCGCCTTTGCGCCAGCGACCTATGCAAAAGTTGAAACGGTAGAAGCGCAGGGATACGGCGAAACTTACGAAAAAGCAGTTGATTCAGCATTAGCTGATGCTGTTCGTCAGATTAACGGCATCACGATCACTACACAGTCAGAAAGTGCCGGTGAGTTTGTTCGGGTCAAAGATAAAACCCTCTCCGAAGAAAAAAATACCAAAGACAATAAAAATAACGATGGCGCATTTCTCGGCGGCGTAGATAACACCGCAACAGAAAAGAGCGATACTAACACTAACCGCGATCTCTCCATTGATACCGGTAAAAGTGCACAAATTAATACCAGCAGTTCTGGTGTCGTCAAAGGGTATAAAGTTAAATCCCGCGATTGTGATGCCAAAGGCTGTACCGTTGTTCTGATAGCAGAAGTTGAACGCAAAGCCGCTCTTACAAGCGCTAGTCGTATGACGTTAGCGGTAATTACTACCGGTAATCGCAACCATTCTTCTTTTGCGAATACACTGAGACAGGAAATTACTGATCGCATTGTGCAGTCCCAACGTTTTACGGTGTTGGATCGCAGTGCTGTAAATGAAAACGCTTTTAAGCAAGAAGAATCATTTCTGGAAAATCGCCAAAATGATGCAGGCAATGTCAGGCAAAGCACCCTTCCCGCTGATTATCTGTTAGTGATTAACGTTGCTGAAGCTGGCGTTAAAACCAGTACCAAAGTAACCAGCGTTGATGCCACCGGTGAGTTTGATGTCACCGACACACAAAAAACTAAAGTCACTGTGCGTTACTCATTGCTTGATGCCGCATCGCACGGCATTCAGTGGTCTGATTCCAGTGTTTTTGAACAAAGCGGTAAATCCCTCACCTCTGCCCGTAAACAAATCAGTAATGTTATCGCTGATAAGATCGTGAATAAATTAACACCAGCAAAAGTTGTCGCGATCACTGATGGTCAAGTGGTGATCAATCGCGGCGAAACGATGGTTTACAATGGCGATCGTTTTAATATCTATGTTCAGGGCGAAGAATTGTTAGATCCTGATACCGGTGAAGTTCTTGACACCAAAGAAGAAAAAATCGCGACTATCGCGATTAAGTCCATTAAAGATAAAATCTCTTACGGTGTAGTAGAAAGCGGTAATATTGATGCCATTACAACAGGTGCGCTGGCTCGTTTAGCTCCTGCTCCAGTAGAAAAGAAAAGACAAAAGGCGAAATCCAAAGCTAAAACTAAGGCTGTAGCCCCCAAAGCCGATGAGCAAAAATTAGGTGAATCCGGCGGTATTTTTCTAAAGTAAACCACCATTTTTCAAGACAAAAATAGCCAATATTCGCATGATATTGGCTATTTTTTTATTCCTGTTAACCTGCATTTAATAACTCCATTAGCGTGATGTTATCCTATAGTTATATCATCTGTATTTACATAATTTATCCAATTTAACCTCAGATTTGGATAAGCAAATGATAAAAATGATAGATTAGTATATTGATAATAATCCGTAGGGACGGTTGTTAACCGCCCGTTGTTTTTATAAGAGATTCACAGACGGCAAATTGCTGTTCCTACGGAAAAATCGCACAACCATTGTAAATGGGGCTAAATATGTTCAACTTTGATTACTACAATCCGACTCGCATCATTTTTGGTACTGAACGCATCAATGATCTTGATAATTATGTACCCAAAAACGCTAACGTTATGATTACTTATGGCGGCGGCAGCGCAAAAAAATTCGGTACGATTGATGAAGTAAAACAGGCTTTAGGTTCACGGGAATGTATTGAATTTGGCGGCATTGAACCAAATCCGCATTACGATACCTTAATGAAAGCGGTAGAGATTGTAAAAAGAGAAAACATAGATTTCTTAATTGCTGTTGGCGGCGGTTCAGTTATTGATGGTACGAAGTTTATTGCCGCTGCAACTTATTTTAAAGGTGATGCCTGGGAATCGTGGATCAACAATCAGCCGTTAGAGCAAGTATTACCGTTAGGCTGTGTTGTCACGCTGCCAGCAACGGGTTCTGAAATGAACGGCACGGCAGTTATCAGTAATACTGCGTTAAAAGCGAAATTAAGCCATAAACACCCGCTGCTTTTCCCACGCTTTGCGATCCTCGATCCCAGAAAAACTTATACCTTACCAACGAAACAAGTGGCTAATGGCGTTGTAGACGCTTTTGTTCATGTAATGGAACAATATCTGACCTATCCCGTTTATGGCAAAGTTCAGGATCGTTATGCTGAAGGATTACTATTAACTTTAATTGAAGAAGGTCCGAAAGCGCTGACAGAACCCGATAACTATAATGTCAAAGCCACTATTATGTGGAGTGCAACACAAGCATTAAACGGGCTTATTGGTGTTGGTGTACCGCAAGATTGGGCGAGCCATCGTATCGGCTATTACTTAACAATTCATCACGGGCTTGATCACGCGCAAACATTAGCCATTCTACTCCCTGCGGTATTAGACGTTCAAAGAGAAACAAAACGACTTAAATTACTGCAATATGCAGAGCGAGTATGGGGAATTACGCAAGGAAATGAAGAACAGCGGATAAATAGTGCTATACAACTGACACGCGAATTCTTTGAAAGCATGGGGCTGCCAACCTATATGCGTGCATATAATATTCCTGAATCTGCGATTGATGATGCAATTAACTATTTAAAAAGATTTAACTTATTGCCGTTAGGTGAACACAAGGATATTACTGCTGCCGAAGCGAGGCAGATTCTAAGTTTAAGTTACTAAAATGAAGAGGCAGGAAATAATAATGCTATAATGCTTGTTCATTTCCTGCCAACAGACTATTATACAAAGGTAATTTTTTACGCTTATACTCATTGTGCATGATTGTAAATCCACCAAGTCTCTATCATTTGATGTAATAGCCTCTTAACGCTATATAATGATTTGCTTGGATTCTCCATATAATTAATCCAGAAATAAAGTAAATATAATGAGCGATATTGATTATTTAATGATGTTCCGTAAATGTTCTAACCACGACAGTTTAGAACGTCTGTATGACAAACTGAATTATTCTTTAGCCGATAATAATGTATTAGCGAATATGTATCGTGCCGCAGATCATCGCCGTGCGGAGTTAGTTGCAGGTAAGCTGTTCGATCTCGGTAAAGTACCAAAAACTATCTGGTATCAAGTAAAATAACCTTATCTCGTGATTAAGAGATAAAAATAGTCAATAAAATATTATCGATACTATAATTGCCATCAATTGGATACTTGTTATTAAAAATTATTTAATAACTTAATAAAATTTTTTAAAGTTATATAGCAAAAAATTAAAAATGTATCTAATTATTTATCTATGCAACGCTGGTGTATACGCGACATAAAAATCGTGATTTTGATGATTTTGTTTAGACAGAATAGATTTAGATAAAATCGTTTTATACCAGTGATGCCATTTATACACGGTATATCAATAATAAAACTTAATAGCTTTATTATTGATATTTTCTGCTGTCTAATTTTCACCGCACGGCACTAACACTATTTATCTGGCGTTAAAATCGCCTTTAAATCCTGTTTCAGTAATGACATCTGACTGGCGTACTGCTCTTTTCTTTCTGCATCTTCAATCAATTGAACGATGGTTTCTGATAGCGTAATTCCTCTGCGCTGTGACAGCGCGGAAAGCCGCTGCCAGACGAGGAATTCAAGATCAATCGATTTCTTGCGTGTATGCTGCTGCTCCGCATTGAAATGCCGTTTACGTCTGGCGCGGATTGTCTGCTTGAGTCGATTATCTAAATCAGGATTAATATTTGCCTTAATCCATTCCAGCACTTTATGCGGCTCATTTTCGAGCTGCAATAGTTCATCAACTTTTTCCTGAGCAGCGCTATATTCAACATAGCGCGTGATTTCTTCCCCTTCCCGATGTTTTTTGACCAGATATTTCCATTTCCAGCCACTTTCAAGATTATCTAATTGTTGATATTTCATAAAACACCCATCGAGTGACCACGTAACATTTCTAGCATAGCAGTTTTTTTGACCTTCTCAATCCTTTAATATTATTGTCTTTCCGCATTATTTGCAGCACAGGCTGTATCATTTATACCGTGAACGACGCACGAAGAGTATCAACTCGGCGCGTTTCTTGTATAATCTGCTTTTCCGTCTTCTTTTATGAATAAAACAAAACAGCGAATACTTTGACTATTAATATAATTGAATGGCAACAACTATTGCCCGATACTGCCGCTTATCAGAGCTTATTCGAACGAGAATATCGCCGCGAGCCAATAGATCTTGCTATTACTCAGCCTCGCCTGAAAAAGTCTTTAGCTACGTTTTGCCATCAACACCCCAACGGTTCACCTTTTATGGTGATAAAGGCGGTGGATAGTCGTCGCTATCTTGCTTTAATCCACGATGCGCTACAAAGTGAGCTGCCAGCGAAAAATACGCTTATCGGCAGCCGCTATGATATTAGTAACGATGTCATTACCCGCACCGATGCACAACATACCGATGATAATTTTGCAGCGACAGACAACTGCTTATTTGAAGAGTGGCTGGAAAGCGAGCAGCTTTTCGGTTGCCTGCGTAAACATGGCGATCAATATACGTTAGTACCGGGTTTAGTCCATAAGGCGAATGACGGCATTCTGATTTTATCCGTTCGTACACTGTTGACGCAGCCGCATTTGTGGTTTCGCCTGAAACAGGCGGTCACCAGTAAACGTTTCCAGTGGTTTTCTGCCGATGACACGCGCCCTTTACCGCTCTCTGTCCCCTCTATGCCGCTTAATTTGAAAGTCATTCTGGTTGGTGACCGGTATGGCTTAGGCGATTTACAAGAGCTTGAACCAGAGCTCATTGAACAAGCGTTATACACCGAATTTGAAACGGATCTGGCGCTGACGGAAGCAGAAGATATTGCCACTTGGTGTCAATACATCAGTTCCGTTGCCTGTAGCTATCAGTTACCAGCACTTGATAGCAGTGCTTATCCTGAATTAATCAATATTGCCGTGAGAAAAAGCGGCGATCAGGAAAAATTCCCGCTTTGCCCGCAAGTCCTGAGCCAGATATTAATTGAAGCTGCGCCATTTATTACATCTGGCAGCGCGTCACCGGTAATTACAGCCGACGCCATCAAACAAGCCGAACAGGAAAAATTATGGCGCGAAAGTTATCTGGCAGAAATGGTGCAAGATGACATCGAACTGGGGCAAATTCACATTGAAACCGAAGGCTTTGTTATCGGTCAGATTAACGGTTTATCCGTTTTAGAATATCCCGGACACCCGCGAGCAATGGGAGAACCATCACGGATTAGCTGTGTTGTACATCTGGGCGATGGTGAAATTATGGACGTTGAGCGCAAAGCCGAATTAGGCGGTAATCTTCATGCCAAAGGCATTATGATTATGCAGGCGTTTATCGCGTCAGAGCTGGCATCTGACCAGCAATTCCCGTTCTCAAGCTCCATTGTTTTTGAGCAATCCTATGGCGAAGTCGATGGTGACAGCGCTTCACTGGCAGGATTATGCGCGCTGATCAGTTCTCTATCGCAGCAGCCGATTAACCAGCAAATTGCGGTTACCGGTTCAGTCGATCAGTTTGGTAATGTGCAAACGATCGGCGGTATCAATGAAAAAATTGAAGGTTTCTTTGATGTATGTCATCGCCGTGAACTGACTGGTTCACAAGGCGTGATCTTACCGCTGACTAATGTGCGTCATCTCTGTTTAAAAGATGAAGTGGTTGAAGCCGTGAAACAAGGTCGTTTTCATCTGTGGGGTGTTGAGCATGTGCATGATGCGTTAGCGCTATTGATTGGTTTGCCATATATCGATGAAAACAAACCAAGTATTTTAAGCGCCATTCAGGAAAGAATTTCTCAAGCCGCAGGAAGTGATCGAAATCGTTTACCGTGGTTTCTGCGCTGGTTAAATTAATTTAACCATGCTGATCAGGCTTGCCGGACATACATTGGTAAGCTAATCTAAGCCGCAAAGAAATATCAGCCCTTTTTGTTACACAAATAATACCGCTGTATCACAAAAACTCTTTTACGAATTTAAAAAATAAGGCTAGTTCAATTATGTTTGAAAAACGCGAATCCTATACAAAAGAAGACCTGCTTGCATCAGGTCGTGGCGAACTCTTTGGTGCTGGCGGACCGCCTTTACCTGCACCAAATATGCTGATGATGGATCGCATTGTAAAAATGACTGAAACCGGCGGCTTATTCGATAAAGGTTATGTTGAAGCTGAATTAGATATTAATCCTGATTTATGGTTTTTCGGCTGCCACTTTATCGGCGATCCTGTCATGCCAGGCTGTTTAGGTCTTGATGCGTTATGGCAATTAGTCGGCTTTTATTTAGGCTGGTTAGGCGGCGAAGGTAAAGGTCGTGCGTTAGGTGTAGGCGAAGTAAAATTAACCGGTCAAATCCTGCCTACCGCAAAAAAAGTGACCTACCGCTTACACCTGAAACGAGTAATTAATCGCCGCTTAATTATGGGTATGGCTGACGGTGAAGTGTTAGTTGATGGTCGCGTAATCTACACCGCAACGGATCTGAAAGTTGGTCTGTTTAAAGATACCAGCGCGTTCTAATTCTAATAGTTAACCAGATAAAGGCGTATCCTGTGGGTTGCGCCTTTATTTTTTGTCTATATCCTGTAACTTCTGAACTAATTCACAACTCAACTCCATGAAGCAAGGAATCGATAGACTTGCCCCCTAACACATCGCCATAATAGAAAAAACCATTCAACTGTCATGGAGTCATGATGAATCAGGAAAAGCTCTACATTGAGAAAGAGATTAGCTGGTTATCGTTCAATGAACGTGTGCTGCAAGAAGCTGCCGATAAAAGTAATCCACTCATTGAGCGTATCCGGTTTTTAGGTATTTACTCCAGTAACTTGGATGAATTCTATAAAGTACGTTTTGCCGATGTAAAACGCCGCATTCTGATTAAAGAAGAGCAAGGTTCTGCGGCGAGCGCCAAACATATATTGAAAAAAATCCAGAGCAAAGTATTAAAAACCGATCTGGAATTCGATAATTTATACAATGAATTACTGCTGGAAATGGCGCGTAATCAGGTATTTCTGATTAATGAACGTCAACTATCGGAAAACCAGCAAACATGGTTGTACCAATATTTTAAAAATCATCTCAGACCGCATATCACGCCGATTTTGCTGAATAACGATATTAATCTGCTGGAATTCTTAAAAGATGATTACACTTATCTCGCCGTTGAAATCAACATTGATGACGAAAGAAAAGAGTACGCATTATTAGAGATTCCCTCTAATAAAGTGTCACGTTTTATCACGTTGCCGCCAGAGCCGCCGCGTCGCCGCAAACCAATGATTTTACTGGATAATATTATCCGCTTCTGTCTGGACGAAATTTTTAAAGGCTTCTTTAATTATAAATCACTCGATGCCTACTCCATGAAGATGACGCGCGATGCGGAATATGATCTGGTCAATGAGATGGAATCCAGTTGGCTGGAACTTATGTCATCCAGCCTGAAACAGCGCTTAACCGCTGAACCGGTACGTTTTGTTCATCAACGCGATATGCCGAATGATATGGTGGAAATTCTGCGACAGAAATTAGGAATTTCCTCTTACGATTCAGTTATTCCCGGCGGGCGTTATCACAATTTTAAAGACTTTATTAACTTCCCCAATGTCGGCAAAGCTAATCTGGTCAATAAGCCTTTACCGCGTTTGCGCCATGTCTGGTTTGATCAATTCCGTAATGGTTTTGATGCGATAAAAGAGCGTGATGTCCTGCTCTATTATCCTTATCACACTTTTGAACATGTGCTGGAATTAGTGCGGCAAGCATCATTTGATCCCAGCGTACTGGCGATCAAAATCAATATTTATCGTGTGGCAAAAGACTCACGTATCATTGAATCCATGATTAATGCTGCCCATAACGGCAAAAAAGTTACTGTAGTTGTAGAGTTGCAGGCTCGTTTTGATGAAGAAGCCAATATTCATTGGGCAAAACGCTTAACCGAAGCGGGCGTACACGTTATTTTCTCTGCGCCTGGACTGAAAATTCACGCCAAATTATTCCTTATTTCCCGCATTGAGAATGGGCAAGTGGTGCGTTACGCGCATATCGGTACTGGTAACTTCAACGAAAAAACGGCGCGCTTATATACTGATTTTTCACTGCTAACGGCGGATTCACGCATTACCAATGAAGTACGCCGTGTGTTTAATTTTATTGAAAATCCTTATCGTCCGGTGAGTTTTGAACATTTGCTAGTCTCGCCGCAAAACTCTCGCTTAATGCTCAATAAGTTAATTGATCGGGAAATCATGTTTGCTCAATCGGGATTAAGCGCCGGTATCACATTAAAAATTAATAATCTGGTAGATAAGGAGCTAATCGATCGGCTTTATGTTGCTTCTGGTGCGGGTGTCAAAATCCGTCTGATTGTGCGCGGTATGTGTTCTCTGGTACCGAATATTTCGGGAATCAGCGACAATATTCAAGTCACCAGTATTGTCGATCGTTTTCTGGAACACGCTCGCGTTTATATTTTTGATAATCAAGGTGATCACCAAGTCTATATCTCTTCCGCAGACTGGATGACGCGCAATATCGACTACCGTATTGAAGTTGGTGTTGCTATTCTTGATCCTGACTTAAAGCAACGAGTGCTGGATATTATCGAGTTACAGCTTTCCGATACAGTGAAAGCACGGATTATCGATAAAGATCTCAGTAATCAGCATGTTCCGCGCGGTAATCGCAGAAAAGTTCGGTCACAACTCGCGATTTATGATTATCTGAAAGCGCTTGAACAGCAGTCATCAATACCTAAATTACCCGATTCAGCAGAGTAACAAGTATGTCTTTAAACGACTCAATTACCACAAAACCACAAGAGATCGCCGCTGTTGATTTAGGTTCAAACAGCTTTCACATGGTTATCGCCAGAGTAGTTAACGGCGCACTACAAGTCTTAGGCAGATTAAAACAGCGGGTTCATTTAGCGGACGGACTGGATAAAGATAACTATCTTAGTGAAGAAGCGATGGAGCGCGGATTAAACTGCCTTGCGCTGTTCGCTGAACGTCTGCAAGGCTTTTCGCCGGACAGTGTGCGTATCGTCGGTACACATACATTGCGTTTAGCCGTTAACGGACCTGAATTTCTACAGCGGGCAAAGATGATTATGCCCTACCCGATTGAGATTATTTCCGGTCAGGAAGAAGCGCGTCTTATTTATATGGGCGTTGCACATACTCAGCAGGAAAAAGGGCGTAAGCTAGTTATCGATATTGGCGGCGGTTCAACTGAATTAGTTATTGGTGAAGATTTCACGCCGATTCTGGCAGAAAGCCGCCGCATGGGTTGCGTTAGTTTCTCTAAGCAATTTTTCCCTGATGATGTAATCAGTAAGCAGAACTTCCAAAAAGCCCAACTTGCCGCAGAACAAAAGTTAGAAAATCTGGCATGGCAATATCGCCTAAAAGGTTGGCAGTATGCCATGGGTGCTTCCGGTACGATAAAAGCAGTACATAATATTATTATCAATGAGTTAGATGAAGGTGATGGTATTATTACACCAGAAAGACTGGAAAGAGTTGTTAATTTAGTACTAAAGTTTAAATCATTTGATTCCATTGATTTAGCCGGATTATCCAGCGATCGGCAAAATGTGTTCGTTCCGGGTTTGGCAATTTTGTGTGGTGTATTTAATGCTCTGGCAATCAAAGAGTTAAGATTATCCGATGGTGCGCTGCGCGAGGGTGTACTGTATGAAATGGAAAGTCTGTTCCGCCATCAAGATATACGCAGCCGCACGGCAATTAGTCTGGCAGAACATTACAATATTGACGGAGAACAAGCCAGCCGAGTGCTGGAAACAACGCAGAAACTTTATGCTCAGTGGCTAGCTCAAAATTCTGCGCTGGCAAATCCACAATTAGAAGCGTTGCTTGGTTGGGCGGCAATGTTACATGAAGTGGGATTAAGCATTAACCACGATAGTATTCAGCGCCATTCCGCTTATATTCTGCAAAATAGCAATTTACCCGGCTTTAATCAGGAGCATCAACTACTCTTAGCCACACTGGTTCGCTTTCACCGCAAAGGCATAAAAATAGATGATCTGCCGCATTTTAATCTGGTGAAAAAACGCCAGTTTATTCCGCTTATTCAGCTATTACGTTTAGCTGTTTTGTTAAATAACCAGCGTCAGGCAACAACCGCGCCCGAATATTTGCTCCTGAACAGTGATGACTATCACGTCACTCTATTTTTCCCTCAAGACTATTTAGAGAAGAACAGTCTGGTATTAGCCGATTTAGCGCGAGAGCAAGAATATTGGCGTGATGTATCAGGCTGGCGGTTGAAATTAAGAACTGATAGTTGATCGTTTATCTGAACTTTGGATAAGAATTATATTTTTACGATTAATTTCAAATAATTATGTAATTTTCTGTAGAGGCGGCAATCTGCCGCTCCTGAACCCACCGTATTGTTAATTCGGGCGACAGATTGTCACCCCTACGATAAAACCATTTTATTTCAATCGGTTATTTCGCATTATTTCTTGTAGGTGCGATGTAAACCTCTTGTGAAAACAACGGGCGGTTATTATTTAGTCCTAATATTAATTTGATTTAAATAAATAAACGCCGAGAGTTTTTTCCCGGCGTTTATTCATATCACAACATGACAAATAATATTTAGAATCTATAACCTACACCGAACATAAATGCCCACGGATCAAGGCGAGTACTGATGCTATGGCTTTGACCATCGGCAGTATCAAAATTAACGTCGGTGTCGATATTGATCCACCACACGGACGCATTTACCATCCAGTTTTTATCAACGTTATAGTCCAGACCAGCTTGTAACGCCACGCCCCAAGAGTCATCAACGCTCAGGTTGCTTAAACCAGCCGCTTTACCGGTATCGTTAAAGTCTTCACTGAAGAATGTGGTGTAGTTAACACCAACACCCAGATATGGACGCCATTGGCTCTCTTTTGACATGAAATAATATTGCGCCATCAGTGATGGCGGTAAATGTTTAACCGTAGCAATAGTTCCTGTTGCTTTTAAACCAACATCATGTTCAAACGGTGTTGCACCTAATAATTCAAAACCAATGTTATCGGTAAGCATATAACCGAAAGTTAAACCTAATTGCGTGTCATTATTAACATTAAATGAGCCTAAACCCAGAACATCATCAGAACCTTCAGTTGGTCTTACTGTGATAGAACCAGCACGGAAGAGAAAATCACCAGCCTCATGAGCAAAACTCAATGAAGGTGCTAATGTTGCAGCAATTAAACAAACCAAAGACAGCTTTTTCATTATCCATATTCCTATTAGGGTTAAATCTGTGTCTGAATATATCGATTCATATAAAAAATTGATTCAATCCAGATCACAGTTTTTGACATAAATTGACAAAATAGCGATTTAAACAACTTGTTTGTTTTTATTAAATTTAATGAATTTGACGCAAATCAAATACGTTAAATAACCACTTTTTATATAAATTACGCCTGTAACACCAACACATTCAATAGGCAAATAGCATTTTGTGATTGAACGGTCATTATGCAAACGAAGTGCATAAAATGGAGATGGATAAGCAATGGAGAATGTATACAACTTAAATTGATCACTGGCATGGATAACTGCCTGCTCTGATGATAAAAAGCCTCATAAGCGACAATAAGATACAAGAGTTATTGCGAACAGGTTACAATTCCCAAAAGAACCAATACCCATTACTCAGTACTAACAGGAGACATTATGCCCATCACGGCCAACGCCCTTTTCCGTGACAGCGTAAATTTTATACGTAATCAATTTTCTCGATTCATCATGCTGGCATTTCTTGCCTCAGTGATTTCCTATGTTTTGCTGCAAGCATTAGTGCCGGATACCACAGCGTTACATCAAATGATCACTGACGCGGTCGGTTCAAATCAAATTAGCCGTGCAGAGCTGCAAAATGCGATAAACAACATGAGTCAGGAGCAGCAATTATCCCTTGTTGAAGAAGCAATGCCGCTATTCGGTTCGATTGGTATCAGCTTTTTACTCAGTAATGTGATGTTAATCGGCGGGGTGATTACGCTGGTGATTCAAGTGTCAAAAGGTCAAACAACCAGCGTGCTGCATGCGCTCGGCACATCAGCAGCTTTTCTGCCAATGCTGCTAATCTTGATGCTAATTTCATCGTTAGTGATACTTTTTGGTCTCTCTTTTTACCTGCTGCCAGGCTTATTTTTCGCCTTTGCTCTGGCGCTGTCACCGGTAATATTACTCGAAGCAAAACAAGGCATAATCTACGCAATCACGACCAGTTGGCGCATGGCATTTGCTCATATGAAGATTGTTCTGTCGATCTTGTTATTCACACTATCGATAAAATTTATTCTACTGATGCTATCAGTCAATCTGGCACCTGCTGCGCCAATGGTGATTTCACTATTGATGGAAACGATCAGTAATTTGATAACAGCATTTTTATTTGTGTATTTATTTAGATTGTATATGCAGATTAAATAAGCAAATTTATTACATGGGGGTCTATGCCCTCATGTTCTTCTATCTTCTTTCCGGCGATGACACCTCTCCACACTACGCCCTCTCCTTACTTTGTATCAATTTCAATGCCAGATAGAGATCCGGAACAAGCAATATATCTTCTTCGGTCATTTTCATTGCAGGACGATTGTCTTTAAACCAGCGAGTAAGTTCAGTTCGGCGTCCGGCTAAAACTAACATTACGTTGCGGCTTTTAAGATCGCGTTTTAACTCGTCAATTGTTGCCAGTACACTAATATCGGCATAAGTAAAACTGGCAACCGCATCAATAACAACCCAGCGCGGTTGGAATGGTGTACTGTCTACCAAGTTGAGAATACGGCGTTTAAAATAAGCGACATTGAAATAAGTTAATGGTGAGTTGAAGCGGTACATCATCACGCCGGGAACGGCTTTCACCGATGTGGTATTGCCTAAAGAATGAATCATGCCCTCTTCATTTAGCCCTAACAATTGTTCTGTTGGTCTGAACACAGTACGAAGAAATTGCAATAAACCCAATAATACCGCTAAACCGATGCCCTGAATCACACCTAGCAGCAGTACGCTAACAAAGGTAAAAATCGCCAGACTAAATGCCTGACGGTTACGTTTGCGTAAACTCCAGATACTACGCAAATCAATCAGTGACCACGCAGCATAAACCAGCACCACACCCAAAGCAGGAACAGGAATATATTGCAGCGGGCGCGTCAAAAAGATCACCACCAAAGCGATCACCAATGCCGCAATAATCGAAACCATCTGACTTTTACCGCCATTGGCATCATTTACTGCGGTACGTGAATCCGCGCCGCTAATAGCAAAACCTTGTGATAATCCGGAGATGATATTCACCACACCTAATGCTCTGAATTCAGCGTCAGCATCAATATCATAACCATTTTTAGACGCAAAACTGCGCGCCGTAAGCATCAGACTAACAAAGCTAATAACGGCTAAGTTCAGCGCAGGGATCACCAATTCTCGCATCAGCGTCGGCTGAAAATAGCCCCAATGTACAACGGGTAAACCAGAATCAAAACCTGAGTCTCCGATAATTTCCACGCCGTATTGCTCAATAGAATATCCCCAAGCTAATGCAGTGGTGATGATAATAGCTATCAATGATGCAGGCCATTGACGACGGAATAAAGAGATACTGATTAACAGAAACAGTGTCAGTCCCGAAATGCCTAAAGTAGGAAGATGACTCTCCATAATTTGAAATGGAATCGTACTAATTTTTCCAATTAACTGATTCTCATTGATGTGAATACCTAAAATCTTGCCAATCTGCCCCACAATAATCGTTACCGCGATGCCGTTGAGCAAACCGGTTAAAATCGGGTGTGATAATAAATCTGCCAGCGCACCTAAGCGAAATTTACTGGCGAGAATGCACCAACCACCCATAATCAGCGTCATGATAATAGTCAACTGCCACTGCAATTCGCTATTACCGGCAGCTAACGGCGTAACAACAGCGGCAATCACCGCACACGTCGTTGCATCAGGTCCTACGATTAACTGGCGTGAAGATCCGAAAAAAGCATAGGCGATCATCGGCAAAATACAGGAATAAAGTCCGACAATCGCACCGACATTCGCCAGTTCAGCATAAGCAATCGCAACCGGTAAAGCGACAGCAGCAACAGATAATCCCGCACGAATATCCGCTCTTAGCCAACATTTATCATAGGCTAATAAATTCTTTAATCCGGGCATCCATTTAAAAACAACTCTTGAAAACATATTATCCTCAGTGACCGGCAGAATCTTAGCCGTTACGGGAACTCGCCCGATATACGATTATTATCAATATGCTATCTATTATAATGCAATCAGCCAAAATACCGCCGATGTATAACGGCTGAATCAAAGTAATCGACAATCTGGTAGTACAAACAAACAGCGAAATCCGGTATAGTCAGCAGCTTACTGACCAATGGAAAGAGTTATGAAGCAGTTTCTAGATTTTTTACCGCTAATTGTATTTTTTGTCGTTTATAAGATGTATGACATTTATACCGCCTGCTATGCACTGATTGCCGCAACTGCATTAGTTGTCATTTATAGTTTCATTAAATTTCGTAAAGTTGAAAAAGTGATGCTGGTGACATTTGTCATGGTGGTCATTTTTGGTACGTTAACCATTGTTTTCCACTCTGACGAATTTATTAAGTGGAAAGTCACTGCGATCTATATGCTGTTCTTTTTGGGTTTACTTTTCAGCCAGTTCGTGCTGAAAAAACCATTAATTAAAAGCATGTTAGGCAAAGAAATCACGCTGCCAGAGCATGTTTGGTCGAAACTCAATATCGCTTGGGCGCTATTCTTTCTCGCCTGCGGATTACTGAATATCTATATTGCTTTTTGGTTATCCCTCGATGTTTGGATGAACTTTAAAGTGTTTGGACTAACCGGTTTAACGCTGGTCTTTACACTGATTAGCGGTATCTATATCTATCGTCATATGCCTGAAGAGCAAAAGAATCCATCTGGTAACAAACCAGATTAAACCACCAGATATTATCTCTTTTACTATCCAAAGACGAATCAAGAACAGATTATGACTCAACAAGAACGAGTACCTCGCGGGGATTTAGTCCTTCGCACTTTGTCCATGCCTGCGGATACCAATGCTAACGGTGATATTTTCGGCGGCTGGATTATGTCGCAAATGGATATTGGCGGGGCGATTCTCGCTAACGAAATCGCACGCGGACGTGTTGTTACCGTTGCGGTAAATGCTATTACCTTTCTGAAACCTGTTGCTGTTGGTGATGTGGTTTGCTGCTACGCTCACTGCATTCGCACGGGGCGCAGCTCAATTACGGTGAACATAGAAGTCTGGGTGAAGAAAGTTTCATCAGAATCTATTGGACAGCGTTATTGCGTTACGGAAGCGATTTTTACTTATGTGGCAGTCGATGATGCGGGAGCTTCTCGTTCGTTGCCTGAGGGTAAAACGCATTTATCTTTTGACTAACCTGAATTTCGGATAAGAAATTATATTATTACTATAAATTTCAACCGATTATATGGTTTTCCGTAGGGGCGGTTGTTAACCGCCCGCCAAACCACGGTGAAATCAACGGGCGACAGATTGCCGCCCCTACGAATTATTCTTTATTATCAATATATTAATCTATTATTTTTACTATTTTCTTATCCAATCCTGAAGTTGATTAACTAATCTTCGCCCCGCCATCAATCTTAAAGACAATCGTCATCTTTTTATCTTTTACTACTACTGGCGTATAACGCCATTTTTTCAGTGCTACACGAACATCACGTTCAAACATTCTCGGTGGATTAGCATAAATAAAGCGGACATTTTCAACTCTACCCTCATCATCAATATCAAACATGATCTCCACTCGCCCTTCAATACGGCGGTCAAACGCCTGTTTAGGATAAGCGGGTTCTACTTGTCTCAATACTTTGGAGCCAGTTGAGGGCGAAATACCTTGCACGGCTGACTTTGAGCCGATAACTACCGGCGCAATCTGCGGGCTGGCAGCGGTTGTTGTTGCAGGCGCATCAATATTCGCTGGATTAACAATCTCTTTGCGGGGTTCTTTCTTTGGTTCTTTTTTAACTTCTTTTTTAACTTCTTTTTTCGGTTTTGGCTTTTCAACCGGAATCGGCTTTGGCTTTTCTATTTCGACCGGTTCAGGGATAGGATCTGGTTTGGCGACTTCCGGCTCTGACTCTGGTTCACTTTGCACTTCTTTGGCAGAGGAATTTTGTTCAGCAACATCGGCTGGCGTGGCAAATACCGCAGGATCAACCATCATTACATTCATTGGTGCGGCATCTGCCTCAGCAGGGATCTCTATTTGATCCTGAATTGATGCGTAAACCAACCCGCCAATCAACGAGACATGTAAGAAAATGGAAAATGTGAGAGGCCATGAAAAACGGCGCGCAACAAAAAACTTTTTCAAAAAACCGCCATTTCTATATGTAGTGAGCAGATGTTGTAAACCGGTGACATAAATAGACTGCTATTTATTTGCATCAATTCTAAATCCAAATGGTAATGAGATTCAATATCAATTTTATCCCATCCGACGAAACTTCAAACTGCATTTTCAAACTGCATTCGGCGCTAACAATATATTCTTCCTTACATTAAGGTAAGCTACAGACAGAAAATATCATTGATGTATCACAAAAAATCACATAGCTTACGAAGTTAATCGTTACTAATCACATTAAGGATCGTATCGTGTTATATCTGATTTATGCCGAAGATGTCGCAAACTCATTAGAACAGCGTCTTGCCGTTCGCCCTGCTCACTTAGCTCGTTTGCAACTACTCAGAGATGCGGACAGATTAGTTGTTGGCGGACCAACACCAATTGCTGATAGTGAAGATGCAGGAAATACCGGTTTTTCTGGTTCGGTAGTGATTGCTGACTTTGCAAATTTAGCCGAAGCTAAAGCATGGGCGGATAAAGATCCCTACGTTGCTGCCGGTGTTTACCAGAATGTGACCGTAAAACCGTTTAAGCGTGTTTTCTAATTTTTTGTTTTATCAAATTTTTGTTTTAGTAAAACTAATGAGGGTTCTCTGCTAAATCCGCAGAGAACCCTCATAATATGTTTTATCGATAACGTGTTTATTGAAATTCTATCGTCTGGGCGAATAACAGTGAACGCTGACGTCCAAGCTGCTTATCAACTCTGATATGATGAATTCGACTATTTCTGCGGGACTGTGCTTCCAGCCAGCGAGTGCGACGGCGTTGAGCCTGTCGTAACATGCGCCAGCGTCCAACTTCATTGCGGGATCTGTGCATAATGCTCTAAAAACTTCTAACAAATAAACGAAGCATTATTGTAGCGCATTTCATTTTTGCCAGCGGCATATAGATCAAAAAATTCGCTAACCGCGCGCAATGAAAAGTACCGCCCGAAAACCACAATACTCAAAAAACACTACACTAAAGAAGCTCCACGCTAAAAAAGCAAAGACATATTTCACCATTTCATTACACTGCATACACTTATATCCAATAACTTTCGAGATGATGGGTATTGATACAATTTGTATGATACAACTTGAAAACAGGACAACGAATCTCTGATGACCACTTTCTATGCGGTATTGAGCTGGTTACTGGTATTAGGTTACTGGTTATTAATCGCCAGTGTCACATTACGTGTTTTAATGAAACGCCGGTCAGTGCCATCAGCGATGGCTTGGTTACTGATCATTTATATTTTCCCGTTAGTCGGGATTGTCGCTTATCTGTTATTCGGTGAACTTCATCTCGGCAAGCGCCGCGCCGAGCGCGCTAAGAAAATGTGGCCCTCCACCGCAACCTGGTTAAATGAATTAAAAAACTGCCGCAATATTTTCGCTACGCATATCAGCCCTGTTTCAGAACCGCTTTTCCAGCTCTGCGCCCATCGTCACGGTGTTCCGGCAGTACGCGGAAATCGGCTGCAACTGCTCACCACCAGCGAGGATACAATGAAATCGCTGATCCGTGATATTGATCTGGCAAAACACAGTATTGAGATGGTGTTTTATATCTGGCAAAGCGGCGGTCAAGTCGATAACGTCGCGGAATCTTTGATGGCAGCCGCACGGCGCGGTGTTCGTTGCCGCATAATGCTCGACTCTGCCGGAAGTATGCACTTTTTCCGCACACCATATCCGGCATTGATGCGCGCCGCTGGTATCGAACTGGTTGAAGCCTTAAAAGTTAATGTGTTGCGTGTATTTTTACGCCGTATGGATTTACGTCAGCATCGCAAAATCGTGATTATTGATAACAATATTGTCTACACCGGCAGTATGAACATGGTTGATCCGCGTTTCTTTAAACAAGGTGCTGGCGTAGGTCAGTGGATTGATTTAATGGCGCGAGCCGAAGGTCCTGCGGCGACCATGCTTGGCATTATTTATTCTTGCGACTGGGAAATTGAAACTGGTAAGCGAGTATTGCCTGCACCACCGGATTGTACGGAACTGCCGTTTGAGAAAGAAGCCGGTCACACTGTTCAGGTTATCGCGTCAGGTCCCGGATTCCCTGATGAAATGATTCATCAAGCACTGCTGACTTCCGTTTATTCTTCCAGAAAGCAGTTAATCATGACGACGCCGTATCTGGTTCCAAGTGATGACTTACTGCATGCTATTTGTACCGCGGCGCTGCGCGGTATCGATGTAAATATTATCGTACCAAAGAAAAATGACTCAATTATGGTTGGTTGGGCAAGCCGCTCTTTTTTCTCTGAGTTACTGGAAGCCGGTGTCAAAATCTATCAATTTGAAGGGGGATTACTGCATACCAAAAGCGTACTGGTTGACGGGCAACTTAGCCTCGTCGGTACTGTCAATCTGGATATTCGCAGTCTGTGGCTGAACTTTGAAGTGACCGTTGTTGTTGATGATAAAGCCTTTGGCGAAGATCTTGCTTATGTGCAGAACGACTATATCGCACACTCTACGCTATTAAATCCTGAAGAGTGGGCAAAACGCCCGATGTGGCAACGAATCATTGAACGTTTGTTTTATTTCTTTAGTCCATTACTATAGCGGCAATCGACTCATTATTTTATAGGTTTTCCAAATGGATATAGCAGATTTTGATTTAAATAACCGCTTAGATGAAGATGAAACCATCGACCAAGCATATGACATATTTTTAGAGCTGGCATCAGATAATCTTGATCCCGCAGACATTATTTTATTCAACCTGCAATTTGAAGAGCGCGGAGCCGCAGAATATAACGATCCCTCCGATGAATGGCTGGAACATGTTGATTTCGATTTAAATCCCGACTTTTTTGGTGAAGTAATAATTGGGCTAACCAATGAACAAGATGAAATCGATGATATTTTTGCCAGAATCCTTATCAGCCGCGAAAAAGCGCATAAATTTTGTCATATTTTGTGGAAAGAGTGAGCTAACTTAGTCTCAGATCTGAATAAGAGAATAGTAAAGATAATAGATTAACCAATTGATAATAAAAATAATTGTAGGGGCGGTCGATATTCATATCGCACCTACAAGAAATAATGCGAAATAACCAATTAAAATAACAATGGTTTTACCGCAGGGACGACAACCTGCCGCCCGCATTAACAACGCGGTGGGTTTACGGGCGGCAGATTGCCGCCCCTACAAAAATAGAATAACTATTTGATATTTATCGTAATAATTTAATTACCCCAACCTCAAATTTAGACAAGAGAATGGTAAAAAATAGATTAATATATTGATAATAAAAAAATAATTCGTAGGGGCGGCAACCTGCCGCCCGAATTAACAACGCGATGGGTTCACGGGCGGCAGGTTGCCGCCCCTACAAAAAAATCACATAACCATTTGAGGCTTATCGTAAGAAAATAATTTTATATCCAACATTGAGAGTTATTAAGTCAACAAACCCGGAAATAATCCTTTAATCCCCGCGACAATAAATTCAATACCGAGAGACATCAACAACAAGCCCATAATACGAGTTACAACGTTAATACCGGTTTGCCCTAACAAACGCACCAGCAAAGGTGCAGCTCTAAACAGCAACCAGCAGCAGAAAGCAAATACAGCGATGGCGATAGAAAAACCGAGATAATCCATCCACGTATTGTAATGTGTACTCCAAACAATCGTGGAACTAATTGCACCGGGTCCCGCCATCAAAGGTAACGCTAACGGAACAACACCGACGTTATCGCGAATGGCAGTTTCCGTTTTTTCCTGCTTATTCTGTTTGTCCTCACCTAACTTTCCGTTAATCATCGACATCGCAATCGTAACGATCAAAATCCCGCCTGCAATGCGGAATGAATTAATAGAAATACCAAATAGATGCAAAATAGCATCACCAAGAAACAGCGAACACCAAAGAATAATCGCTACGGAAAGATTAGCGGTTAAGTTGGTTTTATTTCTTGCCGCTGGCGGCTGGTAATTGGTCATGCTGATGAAAACCGGAAGAATCCCCACCGGATTAACTAAAGCAAACATACCAATCATGAACTTAATGTACTCGGATACATCCAGCGAGGCATGGTCCATTTGGACTCCCTAATCAAAAAAAACAGCGGGTAACTAAGGGTTAAGTAAAACGGCGCTAATGTAATAGAGTTACCTGTTAGGATCTAGTGAAAAAAGCAGATTCACTCGCCATCTATACCCTAAATAATTCAAGTTGCATTGAGACAACAAATAAGTCATTCAGGTGAACTAACGCAGCCAACAAAGATGCGACGACACAGCACCAATATAACAAAGCCATCATATATAAACGTAATTCAATCCTGCAAAAATGTGAAATATTAGCTAAAAACACCATGCTGAATGGAGTCAGCAAGCAATTTTTGTGATTATGATCACAATACAATTTTAAATGAGCCGATAAGCTATCTATCAAGTTACAGAACATGTTTTTTTAATAGGATTTGCCTATTTGTTAATATGTAAACATAAAAATAACAATTAGTTAGACTAAATTTTTTCAGTAAGTAAATCGTATAAAGAGATAAAAATGGTAATGTTACTTCATCGTCAACTCACGGATTACTCACTAAAAAAATTTATCAATCTTAGGAGAGTCAACATGACTGTAAGTAACACCACTGAACTTAATGAACTTGTTACCAGAGTAAAAAAAGCACAGCACATATATGCTAATTATACTCAAGAGCAAGTCGATAAGATCTTCCGCGCTGCTGCACTGGCAGCGGCAAACTCCCGAATTCCTTTAGCAAAATTAGCTGTTGAAGAGTCAGGCATGGGTATTGTTGAAGATAAAGTGATCAAAAACCATTTTGCTTCTGAATATATCTACAACAAATATAAAGACGAAAAAACCTGCGGCATTCTGGAGGAAGATGATACTTTCGGTACGATTACTATTGCCGAACCAACCGGTATTATCTGCGGTATTGTTCCGACAACTAACCCCACCTCCACCGCCATCTTTAAAGCCTTAATCAGCCTGAAAACCCGTAACGGTATTATTTTTTCGCCGCATCCACGTGCTAAAAATGCCACGAATGAAGCGGCAAATATCGTGCTGCAAGCGGCAATCGAAGCCGGTGCGCCAAAAGATATTATCGGCTGGATCGATGAGCCAAGCGTAGAGCTGTCGAATCAACTAATGCACCACCCAGATATTAATCTGATCCTTGCCACCGGCGGTCCTGGCATGGTGAAAGCCGCTTATAGTTCAGGTAAACCTGCGATCGGTGTTGGAGCGGGTAATTCACCGGTAGTAATTGATGAAAGCGCCGATATTAAACGTGCGGTGGCTTCTATTCTGATGTCAAAAACATTCGATAACGGCGTGATTTGTGCTTCTGAACAATCGGTTATCGTCGTCGATAAAATTTATGATGTGGTACGTGAGCGTTTCGCCTCTCATGGCGGTTACATGCTGGCAGGTAAAGAGCTGGCTGCCGTTCAGGGCATTATCCTGAAAAATGGAGCGATAAATTCGGCTATTGTTGGTCAGCCCGCAGTTAAAATTGCTGAAATGGCGGGGATTACTGTTCCGCCAACCACTAAGGTATTAATCGGTGAAGTCATTAATGCTGATGAATCCGAGCCGTTTGCTCATGAAAAATTGTCACCAATGTTAGCGATGTACCGAGCGAAAGACTTTGAAGATGCGGTAAACAAAGCAGAAAAACTGGTGGCAATGGGCGGAATTGGTCATACCTCTGGATTATATATTGATCAGGATAACCAAAGTGAACGCATTGCTTACTTCGGCGACAAGATGAAAACCGCTCGTATTTTAATTAATACGCCAACGTCTCAAGGCGGAATCGGTGACTTGTATAACTTCAAACTAGCGCCGTCACTGACGTTAGGTTGCGGTTCATGGGGCGGAAACTCCATCTCTGAAAACGTAGGTCCTAAACATCTGATCAACAAAAAGACTGTCGCTAAGCGAGCTGAAAATATGTTATGGCATAAACTTCCTAAATCAATCTACTTCCGTCGTGGTTCACTTCCTATTGCTCTAGAAGAAGTGGCAACTGACGGCGCTAAACGTGCCTTTATCGTAACTGACCGCTTCTTATTTAATAATGGCTACACCGATCAAATTATTAAAGTGTTAAAACAGCACGGCGTCGAAACGGAAGTATTCTTTGAAGTGGAAGCCGATCCAACGCTAAGTATTGTGCGTAAAGGCGCAGAACAGATGAACTCCTTTAAACCTGATGTGATTATCGCATTAGGCGGCGGTTCACCGATGGACGCTGCAAAAATCATGTGGGTGATGTATGAACACCCGGAAACACACTTTGAAGAGCTGGCATTAAGATTTATGGATATTCGCAAACGTATCTATAAATTCCCGAAAATGGGCGTAAAAGCGAAAATGATTGCAATTACGACCACTTCCGGCACCGGTTCAGAAGTCACGCCATTTGCGGTTGTTACCGATGATGCGACGGGTATGAAATATCCCTTAGCCGATTATGCGTTAACGCCGGATATGGCGATTGTCGATGCTAATTTAGTGATGAATATGCCAAAGTCGCTGTGTGCGTTTGGTGGTCTGGACGCCGTTACCCACGCATTGGAAGCCTATGTTTCTGTACTGGCTAATGAATATACTGACGGGCAAGCGTTACAAGCCTTAAAATTGCTGAAAGAGTTCCTGCCGACTAGTTACAAAGAGGGCGCAAAAAATCCGGTAGCCCGTGAGCGTGTACACAATGCCGCAACTATCGCGGGTATCGCATTTGCCAACGCGTTCTTAGGTGTTTGTCACTCAATGGCACATAAACTGGGTTCTGAATTCCATCTGCCGCACGGTTTAGCCAATGCGCTATTAATCTGTAATGTGATTCGTTACAACGCCAACGATAATCCAACGAAACAAACTGCATTCAGTCAGTATGATCGTCCGCAGTCGCGCCGTCAGTATGCAGAAGTAGCTGATCATTTAGGTTTATCTGCAACGGGCGATCGTACTGCGGCTAAAATCGAGAAGCTGCTGAACTGGTTAGATGAAATCAAGAAAGAGCTGGATATTCCTGCGTCAATTCGTGAAGCCGGTGTGCCTGAAGCTGATTTCTTAGCGAAAATCGATAAATTATCAGAAGATGCGTTTGATGATCAATGTACTGGCGCAAACCCGCGTTATCCGCTGATTTCTGAGCTGAAAGCGATTCTGCTCGATACCTATTATGGTCGCAATTATGTCGAAGGACAGCCAGACCAATCTGCTGTTACCGATGAAAGCAACGTGAAAGCGGCAACTAAAAAAAGCAGAAAATAATCTGTTAAATTAATATCCTAAGCCGCCATATACTGGCGGCTTTTTTGTTGCTGTTAGTCTGACTAAGTAACTTTAAGTTCGGATAAGCTATTATATTATTACAATGAATTTCAGATAATTATTATTTATTATCAATACATTAACCTATATTTTTGTAATTTCCTTATCCAACTCTGAGGTTAAGTAAACAACACGCATTGCTCCAGAAATCCCTTTTTTTGATACAAAATAGAATACGAAACACATTTTTACCAAAAAAATTCTTCCTTTTATTCTGCTCTTTAAAAGATAAAAATTTGTAGGTTATTTGTTCTAATGTTGTATTTTTACTGCAATCTATAAGACGTTTTTATCAACTCAAACGAATCAGTCAATAACGCTAAAACATCATCAGTATGATGGAAAATAGTTAACTTACGATATGAAACGATTTGTAACCTAAGTATTTCACTGAAAATTATATTTTCTTTTATCAATTGTAGTATTTATATACTGGATATAACGCTGCTTATTACTAACTTATTAAAATTAACACGAAAAAAATGGCAATCTCTCAGTGTTTACGTCCTTTTTAACGCGATTTATAACTACTCACAATTGATTATTTATATCGTTTTAATACTACTAATCACAACGTATATGACGAAATATTAACTATACTTACGCCATCTATTAGTGGTGTTAAGAAGACACTCCACCGACAAATAGATGTGACCCGATAGAGTTTTCTTAATTATGTGCATTATGCAATATGTGTTTTTTTAATCTAAATTCCTGACTCTTTCATCAACAATATTTGACTATCTGTTATAAATAAATTAGCTTTATTTATGTAATACCCTATTGCAGAATTTAATTTAGCGTTTTATCATTAATGAAAGTTTCAATCCTTTAATTAATTCGAGAATGATACCATGAGCGAAGCATTAAAAATCCTGAATAATATCCGTACATTGCGTGCTCAAGCAAGAGAATGCTCTCTTGAGACTCTAGAAGAAATGCTAGAGAAAATGGAAATTGTAGTAACTGAGCGCCGTGAAGAAGAACAACTTAACCAAGCTGAAATACAGGAACGTACCCGTAAATTACAGCAATACCGTGAAATGTTAATTGCTGACGGTATTGATCCTAATGAATTACTGCAAACACTTTCCGCAGCTAAAATACCGGGTAAAGCCAAACGCGCAGTTCGCCCGGCTAAATATCAATTTACTGATGAAAACGGCGAATTAAAAACCTGGACTGGTCAAGGTCGTACTCCGGCAGTAATCAAGAAAGCGATTGAAGACGAAGGCAAAACTCTTGAAGATTTTTTGTTATAATAGATAACAAAAAATCAATTTAGTTTATAAAGTCTCCATGTTTTGGAGGCTTTTTGTTTTTTTATACCCTAAAAATAATCATTATATTACAAATTATTTCTTTAACATTAAAACCACCTTATCCTTTCACACTGCTTCGCAAAGTAACTACTTGGCTAATAAATAGAAATAGATTTATTTCCTACGTATTCTTTATACACACTGATAATCACGACTGTAACAATTTTACTGTGAATATATGTGTGATCTTTTAAACTTATTGCTATTAATTCCGCCAACCTATAAGACATAAAAAAAGGGCATACGCCCTTTTTCAAATCATCTGTATTACAACAATACGCAGAACATGCGTTACAGAATCAATATTATCGGTTAACGATAAAAATGCTGATACCAGTCAACAAACCTTTGTACCCCATCCATCACGGATGTTTGCGGTTTAAAACCAATGACTTTATATAACGCAGAAGTATCAGCACTGGTCTCCATTACATCGCCGGGTTGCATTGGCAACATATTTTTTTCTGCTGTTTTTCCCAACGCTTTCTCGATGGATTCAATATATTCCATCAAGCGAACTGGCTGGCTATTGCCAATATTATAAACCACATAAGGAGCTGAACTGGTCGCAGGCGTTCCGGTTTCAACCGTCCACGATGGATTTGGCGTTGGTATTACGTTTTGTAAACGCACAATAGACTCGACAATATCATCGATATAGGTAAAGTCCCGACGCATATCGCCATGATTATAAACGTCAATACTACGCCCTTCGATTATTGCCTTAGTAAACTTAAACAACGCCATATCAGGACGCCCCCAAGGACCATAAACCGTAAAGAAGCGCAGTCCTGTCGTTGGCAAATTAAACAGATGGGAATAAGTATGCGACATCAACTCATTGGCTTTTTTAGTCGCTGCATATAATGAAATCGGGTGATCAACACTATCGTCAGTAGAGAATGGCAACTTACGATTCAAGCCATAAACGGAACTGGAAGACGCATATAACAGATGCTCGACTTGATGATGACGGCAACCCTCCAGAATATTCAAATGCCCTGCTAAGTTGGAATCAGCATAAGCATGAGGATTTTCTAATGAATAACGTACACCCGCTTGCGCTGCCAGATGAATCACGCGCTGGAAATGTTCCGCTGCAAACAGCGCCGCCATTCCCTCACGATCCGCTAAATCAAGTTTGATAAAACGAAATAATGATTGATTCTCAATTAATTTGAGACGAGCAAGTTTAAGATTAACGTCATAATAATCGTTAAGGTTGTCGATACCGACAACCTCATGACCTAACGATAAAAGGCGCTGACTAACATGAAAACCGATAAAACCGGCAGCACCAGTAACAAGAAACTTCATTTTAACCTCAAATAACAGGATTCACTGATGCACCGCGACCGATTCCATAATAGGTAAACCCGCGCTGAATCATTCTTTCTGGTTCGTAAAGATTACGTCCGTCAAAAATCACCGCATGTTTCAGTGTGGTTTTGATCAAATCAAAATCCGGCGCACGGAAATTCTGCCATTCCGTACAAATAATTAGCGCATCAGCGCCTTGTAATGCCGCTTCTTTCGTTCCCATAAGGGATAAGTCATCACGGCTGCCGTAGATGCGCTGAGTTTCTTCCATCGCTTCAGGATCGAAAGCCTGCACTTTCGCACCTGCTTGCCATAAAGACTCCATTAACACTCGGCTTGATGACTCACGCATATCATCAGTATTCGGTTTAAAAGAAAGCCCCCACAAAGCGAAAGTACGACCTTTCAGCTCACCATTAAAATGACGCTGCAAGAAACTAAACAACTTATGTTTTTGCTTGGCGTTAACGGATTCAACTGCTTGCAACAATTCTGGCTGATAACCAATATGCTCTGAAGTACGAATCAACGCCTGCACATCTTTCGGGAAACAAGAACCGCCGTAACCACAGCCCGGATAAATGAAATGATAACCAATACGAGAATCTGAACCGATTCCCTGACGCACTTTTTCAATGTCTGCGCCCAATAATTCAGCCAGATTGGACATCTCATTCATAAAACTAATTTTGGTTGCTAACATACAGTTAGCAGCATATTTCGTCAGTTCAGCACTGCGAATATCCATAATCACCATACGATCATGATTACGGTTAAACGGGCTGTACAGCTCACGGATTAAATCGAGAACGCGATCATTATCCGTACCAATAACAATACGCTCCGGCTTCATGCAGTCAGAAACGGCTGCGCCCTCTTTCAAGAATTCTGGGTTTGATACCACATCAAACGGCAGATCTGACTGACGTTTGCGTAATGTTTCACTCACCACAGCACTAACTTTATCGGCAGTACCAACCGGCACGGTTGATTTATCGATAATCACTTTGTAGCTGGTCATGTGTTCAGCAATAGTACGGGCAACAGCGGTAACGTATTTTAAGTCCGCAGAACCATCTTCATCTGGCGGCGTACCTACGGCGATAAACTGAATTTCACCGTGAGCTACGCCTTGTCTGGCATCGGTGGTGAACGTCAAACGACCCGCTTCATAATTTTCTTTTACTAATGGCGTTAATCCCGGTTCATAAATAGGGATAATGCCTTTTTTAAGATTCGCTACTTTTGTTTCATCAATATCGACACACATGACATCGTGCCCGACTTCAGCTAATACCGCAGCCTGAACTAAGCCTACATAGCCAATACCAAAAACTGTCACTTTCATTGTATTGAGTCCAAATTTTCTGTTTTATCTTGTTAACCTAAACTTCGGATAAGAAGTTATGTTTTTGCGATAAATTTTAAATAATAATACGATTTTTGTGTAAGAACGGCAGATTACCGCCCCTGTGCACTATTTTTTATTATCAATACATTAATTACTCTTTTCTTATCCAAACCTGAGGTTTGTTAACGCATTAACCTGATTTGCTCTTACTTAAATTAAACAGGGCAACCACAAGGGTTGCCTCTATTGAATTCAAAAACTCAGGTTAACTAATTTTTAATCGGTAATTGAAGTTGTTGTAACCAGGACTGAAACTCTTCACCTAACGTGGCATGGCGTAAACTGTATTCCACAAAAGCCTGCATATAGCCCATTTTATTACCGCAATCGTGGCTGCGACCTTGTATGTGATACGCATCAACACGTTGGGATTCCATTAATAACGCAATCGCATCCGTTAGCTGAATCTCGTCCCCTGCTCCCGGCGGAATTCTGGATAACAGCGGCCAAATATCAGCAGAAAGCACATAGCGACCCACAATCGATAAGTTAGACGGCGCTTCCGCTACACTTGGTTTCTCCACCACTTTAACAATCGGCGCACTTTCTCCGGCGACCAGATTATAGCCATTACAATCAACAATACCGTAATCACAGACCTCATTAATCGGGACTGGTTCAACCATTATTTGGCTATGTTTCGTTTCTTCGTACCGCGCTAACATTTCACTAAGGTTATCTTTTGTCGGATCGGCATCATATTCATCAATGATCACATCCGGTAAAACAACGGCAAAAGGTTCATCACCAACCAGCGGATAAGCACACATAATGGCGTGCCCTAACCCTTTTGCCAGCCCTTGACGCACGTGCATAATCGTGACATTGCTTGGGCAAATAGTCTGAATTTCATGCAATAGCTGGCGCTTAACACGCTTTTCCAGAATGGCTTCCAGTTCAAAGCTGGTATCAAAATGATTTTCAATTGAATTTTTAGAAGAATGAGTCACTAAAATAATATTAGTAATTCCCGCCGCAATACATTCACTAACGACATATTGAATTAAAGGTTTATCGACTAGAGGCAGCATCTCTTTTGGAATGGCTTTCGTCGCTGGCAGCATACGTGTTCCCAAACCAGCAACGGGGATAATTGCTTTTTTAATTTTGGACTGTGACATTGATCGGTTCTCGTTCTTTATAAAAATTAATTGAATAATTAAAACACTCTGCCGTCCAGATTTTAATCCCTGAAAATTGCTTAGATCCTGACAAGTGAACATTTAAAAAGGACAATATCATTAACCGGAACAGCCAGTTATTACAGTATATCAGGTTAGATTCTATTCGCCGATAAACTTCCTTATCCCCACACAAGCAGCCACCAACAACTTAGAGCATTGCACTCAATTGTAAACGTCCGCCGTTTCCCCAAATTTGGCATGACCAGCGATCAGCAACTACGTTAGTTTGGCTAGGATAAAGCGTCTGCAATGTTCCCATTGGCACACTGTCATTCAACTCATATTTGCGACCATTCGCTTCAATCGCAACATGTAACCCTGCGGAAACCACCAGCAATTTTTGTTTTGGCACATGATAGTAGCCGGAAAGAAAAGGGAATTGCCCTTCGAGATAGGATTGATGCAGCAATTTATTGATACGATTAAGCACCGCTGACATTTGCGGCAATGCTTCATTTTGTTCAGCCAAATGTTCTTGCAGTAAATTATTAAATAACACGCGCAAGATTAATGCCGCTAGCAAGCCATGATTACCAGCTTTAGAAATATCTAAACAATAAAAAGCAAAATCATGAGCAGATAATGGCGCTATATCAAAAATAATTCCTGGCTGATCCGCCAGCGTCAGATGGCGATAATTAATACGACAACCAGAAATCATTTGTTGCGCTGGCGGCTGCAACTGTTGTAGTAAATGCAGGGCTTCTTGCGGATTTTTGCTGAGATTCGCCCAATCTTCCAGCATCGCCATTTCATCACAGGCAGGAGAGGTAAACACGTAAGGATAAAAACAAGAGAGTAGAATATCCCGAAGTTTGTTTAAATCAGAAATGGGTTTAAGTAGCACATCTTTCACACCGAGACGCAGCATTTTATCTACATCGGTGATTTTTTCTGTTGCTGAAATCACCACCACTGGAATCTGACTTCCTTTCCGTCGCAGACGATCAATTAAAGTGATGCCATTCATCTTCGGCATGTTTAAATCACAGATCATTAACTCCGGCGGAGACATTTCAACATAGGTTAACGCCTGCTCACCGTTTTCAGCTTCGCCGACAATCGCACCTAACGAAACCAAATACTCCGCCAGCATAGCGCGAAATACGGCATCATCATCAACCAAGAGTATATGTTTATCGACCAGAGGGGGTGTCATATTAACTTCCGAGCGTTCCATTTGTTATATTTTGGTTCAAATTTGGTACTTATGCCTGCGAAATACCGTAATTTCTTATAATTTTATGCTGATTAATTATTGTTGCGTCATCTTGCCATCTTAACAAGATACTCTATAGCAATGATGTGACCATTTTTGCAGTTACTTTCATAATGATATGATTAATTAATAGTTTCCTTAATTAACCATTAGATAATACTAAGGAGTTTATAGTGTACACCTCATGTCCTTGCGGCAGCCAAAAAGAGTTTATTTTATGCTGCCAACCTCTAATTTCAGGTCAGAAAATCGCACAAAACGCACTAGAGCTAATGAAATCCCGATACAGCGCTTATGTTACGCACGATGCCGATTATTTGATCGCTACATGGCATGAAGATTATCGTTATCCTGCTCTGGCAGAATCCATTATTAGCAGCTTTGATAACACCGAATGGCTTGGGCTGACTATTGTAGCAGCGCCGGAAGATAGCGCCAACGAGGGATCAGTAGAATTCATCGCAAAATTTCGTGATAGTCAGACACAAAAAGATCATGCAATTTATGAACGTTCTCAGTTCATAAACCAGAACGGATACTGGTACTATACTACTGGCATAAAACCATCGGTTGGGCGTAACGACACCTGCCCGTGCGGTTCAATGCAAAAATATAAAAAATGTTGCGGGAGATAATCCCACTTCGATAATTCTTAAAGCAAAACAACGCACATAAACAAATAAGTAAGGCGGCATACTTAGACTTAGTTACCGAGTTACCGTGCCACCTTAACTCACCGCATCATACTTTCATCACATAACAATAACCCATCAAAAAATTACCCGCCTAACTTGAAGCTCATCACAAAATAAGCTATACCAGCCCCTCGTTTCAATTTTTTAGGGTGACTCATGCGTAAGAATATTTGTGTTTATTGTGGTGCCAGCGCCGGAACTAACCTTGCTTATACCGAAGCCGCGCAAGAGCTGGGAAAAACCATCGCTCAACAAGGCCGTCGTTTAATTTATGGCGGCGGCAATAAAGGGCTGATGGGCGTTCTTGCCAATGCAGTCCTCGATGCAGGCGGTGAAGTCACAGGCGTGATCCCCGAACGTTTAGTGGAAGCTGAAACAGCACATCTTGGTTTAACTAAACTGGAAGTTGTTGCGGATATGCACATTCGCAAAGCACGTATGAGTGAATTAGCCGATGGTTTTATTGCCCTGCCCGGCGGAATCGGTACGTTAGAAGAGCTGTTTGAAGTCTGGACCTGGAGCCAAATTGGTTATCACAAAGATCCCGTCGGTTTACTGAATATCCGCGATTTCTATTCCCCCATGAATACATTCCTGCAACACGTTGTTGATGAGGGATTTGTGCGTCAAAGCTATTTCAATACGTTGTTAGTGAGTGATAATGCTCAAGATTTACTAGAAAAATTCGATCAGTATCAGCCGCATAATTTAGATCGTTGGGCAAAATAATTATGAAATTTATCTCTTTTAACATCAATGGATTAAGAGCAAGACCACATCAACTTGCTGCCATCATTGAGCAACATCAACCTGATGTGATCGGCTTGCAAGAAACTAAAGTCCATGACGACATGTTTCCTCTTGAAGAAGTCAGTCAATATGGCTATCACGTCTTTTATCACGGGCAAAAAAGTCATTATGGCGTAGCGTTATTGACAAAAGCCGAACCGCTGGCAGTAAGAAAAGGCTTTCCCGCTGATGATGACGAAGCACAACGCCGCATCATTATGGCAGATCTCGCCACACCGATGGGAACGCTGACAGTGATTAACGGCTATTTTCCGCAGGGTGAAAGCCGCGATCATGAGACTAAATTCCCTGCTAAACAGAAGTTTTATGCTGATTTGCAATCCTATCTGGAAAATCAACTCAGTCCGGCAAATCCTGTCGTGATTATGGGTGATTTGAATATCAGCCCGACTGATCTCGATATTGGTATTGGTGAAGAAAATCGCAAACGCTGGCTACGCACGGGGAAATGTTCATTCCTGCCGGAAGAGCGTGAATGGCTGGACAAATTGATGAGCTGGGGATTAGTGGATACATTCCGTCAAGCCAACCCAAATACCAGCGACCGCTATTCATGGTTTGATTACCGTTCTCGCGGGTTTGATGAAAATCGCGGGCTGCGTATCGACCTGATTCTCGCCAGCCAAACACTGGCTTCGCACTGTATCGCTACCGGTATTGATTACGATATTCGGGCGATGGAAAAACCGTCTGATCATGCGCCGATTTGGGCGGAATTTAAACTCTAATTAACCTGAACTTTAGATAAAAACTTATATTTTTACGATAAATTTCAAGTAATTGTATTGTTCTTCGTAGGGGCGGCAACCTGCCGTCCGTTGATTTCAGTGTGGTTTGGCGGGCGGCAGGTTGCCGCCCCTACAAGTGCAGGAGGGAAATTGGGTTTTACTTCTCTCTTTATTTACGTCTCTTTCTTCACCGCTTTTGCCCGTTTCTTCTTTGGTTTACTCTCTGACTTTGTTGCTGCCTGCGGTGTGCTAATACCTTTAAATAGCGGCATTCGATTCTGTTTTGCTTGTTGGATTAGCGCCTGCAATGTCACGACCATCGGCTGCATAAAATCTTGATAACGACACTGTTTCTCGCTGATTTGGGTTAAAGTGGATTCCCAATGCGCGGTCATATCAGGACGAGCAGCAATTTCTGGCAGACAGTGAATTAAAGCGCGTCCGGCATCGGTGGAAGTAATAGAACGCCCTTTCTTTTGCAAAAACTGGCGTTTAAATAGCAGCTCGATAATTCCCGCGCGTGTAGCTTCTGTCCCCAACCCATCAGTCGCGCGCAGAATTTTCTTTAACTCTTTATCCTGCACAAAACGGGCGATCCCCGTCATTGCAGAAAGCAGCGAAGCATCGGTAAACGGGCGCGGCGGCTGCGTTTGTTTCTCCACCACTTCGCCCTTTTCGCACAATAACTCATCACCTTTGGCGACAACCGGCAACGGAGTGCCTTCGTTCTCTTCATCACGTTCTTTACTGCCTAACAGCACGCGCCAGCCTGCTTCCGCCAAAAAACGTGCTTTAGCAATAAATTTACCGCCTGCAATATCCAGCTCAATAACACATTTACGAAAAATGGCATCAGGGCAAAACTGCATCAGATATTGACGCGCCACCAGCTCATAAATCTTCTGTTCATCAGCACTTAGCGACACCGCCGAACTTCGCGCCGTCGGGATAATCGCATGGTGAGCATCAACTTTTTTATCGTCCCAGCAGCGATTGCGTTTTTCCATATTCAACTGCGGTACAGGGAAAAGATCCGCTCGGTGACTTTCGATTGCTACCAGTACCGCATGACGATCGGCAAAATGTTCTTCCGGCAGATAGCGGCTATCAGAACGCGGATAAGTAATCAGTTTATGGGTTTCATATAAACGCTGACAGAGATCTAATACTTGTTGAGCGCTCAAGCCATAACGCTTGGCTGCTTCAATCTGCAATGCAGAAAGTGAAAACGGCAGCGGCGCAATATCGGTTTCCCGCTTATCGTTGTACTCCGTGACAAACGCAGGCTGACCCGTAATACGTTTAACAACGTGTTCTGCTAAAGCGCGATTGAGTAACCGCCCCTCATCGTCTTGAAAAGATTCGCAAGATTCGCTCGGCTGCCAAATCGCGGTGAAACGCTCGTCCGCTGGCGTGACAATATGCGCTTTAACTTCAAAGAAATCTTTGGGAACGAAGTTCTCGATCTCTTCATCACGGCGCACAACTAAGCCAAGCACCGGCGTTTGCACCCTACCGACGGATAACACGCCGTTATAACCGGCATTGCGCCCAAGAATAGTATAAGCGCGCGTCATATTGATACCGTACAGCCAGTCAGCACGGGCGCGGGCTAATGCGGAAACACAAAGCGGAATAAATTCGCGGTTATCGCGCAGTTTATCAATCGCGCGCGTTACTGCTTGCGGATTCAAGTCATTAATCAAACAACGGCGAACTTGCTGGCGTTTAGCGGCATCAAGCTCTAGAAAATCGAGCACTTCGTCCACCAGCAATTGCCCTTCTCGATCAGGGTCTCCTGCATGAACCACTTCATTGGCTTCAACTAATAATCGTTTGATAACATTAAGTTGCTTAGTAACAGAATCGCGCGGTTTTAACTGCCACTTTTCAGGAATGATCGGCAAATCAGCCAGCGACCAGCGAGCATAACGCGCATCATATTGATCAGGCTGCGCTTGCTCCAATAAGTGACCGACGCACCACGTCACCACTTGATCATTACCGCAGACAATAAAACCGTCCTGCCGTTTATGCGGTTTAGGTAATACATCAGCGATCGCCCGTGCCAGACTCGGTTTTTCGGCAATAAACAGGCGCATCAGCGTTTATCTTTTAGCATAAGATTTTGCATTTTATCTCGGCGAAACATCAGAGAACCTCAATTAAAGCATGATCTTCTTGCGGTTCTATTAACTCGCCAATCGCGGTTAAAGTGATGTGATAACGCTGCGCGATTTGCTGAATTTCAGCTTCGGCTTCAGGTAAAACCGCGATCAGTAAACCGCCGGAAGTTTGCGGATCACATAATAATTTGCGTTGTAAATCAGTTAATTTGCCCACTAAATGCCCGTAACTATCGAAATTACGCTGCGTACCGCCTGGCACGCAGCCCTCTTCGATATACTGTGCAACATCAGGTAATTTTGGTACGGCATCAAACCAAACATTGGCTTGCAGCCCTGATCCCTGACAGATTTCACTTAAATGCCCCAGCAAACCAAAACCGGTTACGTCCGTCATGGCAGTAACGCCGTCCACTTTCGCCAACTCTGCGCCCGATTTATTTAACTGGCACATGATTTCTGTCGCTAATCCTTGATGTTCAGGGCGTAATTTACTTTTCTTTTCTGCGGTAGTGAGAACACCGATGCCTAATGGTTTAGTCAGGAATAATTTACAGCCCGCTTTTGCTGCGCTGTTCTTTTTAATCTGTGCGGTACTCACCATGCCAGTCACGGCTAAACCAAAAATCGGTTCCGGCGCATCAATAGAATGCCCGCCAGCCAGAGAAATACCGGCTTGCTGACAAACATAACGTCCGCCATCAATCACTTTCTGCGCGATTTCCGGCGCAAGTTTATCAATCGGCCAGCCAAGAATAGCAATCGCCATAATGGGACGACCGCCCATAGCGTAAATATCACTGATGGCATTGGTCGCTGCAATACGACCGAAATCGAAAGGATCATCAACAATTGGCATAAAAAAGTCGGTAGTGCTAATAATGCCGATACCGTTGCCAATATCATACACAGCGGCATCATCACGGGTTTCATTACCTACTAACAGGTGAGGATCAATAAATTTTTCCTGTTCAGAATGAAGAATCGTTTCCAGCACTTTCGGCGAGATTTTACAACCGCAGCCAGCGCCATGACTGTACTGAGTTAAACGAATAGCCTGCTCTGACATGTGATGATTCTCCTTTCCGAATTTCAATAAGACTAACGGTCTGTTTTAGACGCATTAACTTTCGTTAAAAACTTTCATTAAAAATAAGAAACAAACGATGAAATCTCCGGCACTTTCACTTTTGTCGGCGGAGTTACCGGCGTACCAAGATAAAGAAAGCCAACAATTTTATCTTGTTCACGGCAGCCAAATGCTTCCCGAACCAACGGGTGTTCTGTCCAGAAACCTGTACGCCAGATACCATTAAAGCCTTGCGCTACTGCTGCCATCTGCATTGCTTGTACCGCGCAGCTTGCCGTAGCGACTTGCTCCCAATGCGGTACTTTATGATGTTCAGTACAATGGGCAATGACAGTGATAATCATCGGTGCGCGTGTAGGTCCTTTTACGGATTTTTCTTGTATCGACTCATCTTTATCAGCATCAATAGCAGCAGCTAACAGCACATCGCTAAAACGACTGCGCGCATCACCCTCAATAATGACAAAGCGCCACGGCTGCAATCCGCCATGATCCGGCGCTCTCATTCCAGCTCGGATAATATTATCCAATACTTCGCCTTGCGGCGCGGGTTCTGCCAATCGGGAAGCGGAGCGTCGATTCAGTAACAATTCCAAAGCATTCATAATATTCTCCTGATAAAAATTGATAATAGGGATAATTTCCAAATAGCAGGTTATATTATTACGATAAATTTCAAATAATTATATGGTTTTTACGTAGGCGCGACAATCTGTCGCCCGTGAACCCACCGCTTTGTTAATTAATTGTTTTTACCATGTTCTTATCCAAATTTGAGATTAATTATACCCAATAGATTTAGAGATGACGGAAATATAAAGTTAAAAAATAGTTACTAACACCGCTTTCTGCACTGGCTTTTTTACTCTCAACCTTTAGGATACGCACTATTATTGTTTTATCGCTCAACCAATGGAGCAACTATGCAAACTTTATGGCAAATCTTTGCTGCTATCTTTAAATTTAGCTGGCGCACGCTTAATTTTATTCGTCAGGCTTTTTTCAATCTGCTGTTTCTTATCATCTTGCTGATTGGTCTGGGCGCTTATTTTCAGGTGCATGACAGTGATAATCGACCGGCAAAAGGTGCGCTGCTGGTTAATCTGAGCGGTTCGATTGTCGATACGTTAAGTTCTGACTATAAATTACGCCAGTTTAGCCAAGAACTGCTCGGCAGCAATAGTAAAGAGGCTCAAGAAAATTCACTGTTTGAAATCGTCAAACAAATTCGTTATGCCATTGATGATGATCAAATTAGCGGCATTGTGCTGTCATTAAATGATTTAGTCGGCGCTGATCAGCCCTCTCTGCGTTATATCGGTAAAGCGTTAAAAGAGTTCCGCGACAGCGGCAAGCCGATCTACGCAATTGGTGATAACTACACACAAGCGCAATATTATCTCGCCAGTTTTGCCAATCAGATTTATCTGTCACCGCAAGGCGCGGTCAATTTACCGGGCATTGCCACAAACGGACTGTATTACAAGTCATTGCTGGATACGCTAAAAGTAACGACTAATATTTTCCGTGTCGGCACGTATAAATCAGCGGTAGAGCCGTTTATCCGCGATAACATGTCGCCGGAAGCGCGTCAGGCAGACAATCAATGGCTCAGTGTGCTGTGGTCGAACTATCTGACCGATGTGGCAGCCAATCGCCAGCTTTCCATCGCGCAAGTTTATCCTGAACCCGATCAACTAATCGCTCAGCTTAAAGCCAGCAACGGCAATAGCGCAGAACTGGCGCTAAAAAATAAGCTGGTCGATGCCATTAACTCTCATAGCGAAGTAGAAAAAATACTCACTAAAGAATTTGGTTGGGATAAGCAAAACAAAAACTTTAACTTCACCAGTATCTATCACTATCAAATTCCTGAACCGCTGGTGACGGAGAAAACTGTACCGGAAATTGCGGTGATCTTCGCTAATGGCGCGATTATCGATGGCACAGAAATGCCTGGAATGGTTGGCGGTGAAACGACTGCTAAACAACTACGCGATGCGCGTCTCAATAACAATGTAAAAGCGGTTATTTTGCGGGTAAACAGTCCGGGCGGCAGCGTTACTGCTTCGGAAATGATCCGCGATGAAGTACAGGCAGTAAAAGCAGCAGGAAAACCGGTTGTAGTTTCAATGGGCGGACTCGCGGCATCGGGCGGATATTGGATCTCCACTCCTGCTGATTATATTGTTGCCAGCCCAAGCACACTGACCGGCTCAATCGGTATTTTTGGCATTATCAATACCTTTGAAAACTCGCTAGATGCCATCGGCATTCATGCTGATGGTGTATCTACATCGCCTTTAGCCGGTGCGAATATCACGCAAGCACTATCGCCGCAATTTAGTGAAATGATGCAGTTAACAATTGAGAACGGTTATAAAAACTTTATCAATCTGGTCGCTAACGCCCGCCATAAAACAGCGCAGGAAGTGGATAACATCGCACAGGGTCGCGTCTGGATTGGCAGCGACGCCAAAAACAACGGCTTAGTCGATGAACTCGGTGATTTTGATGATGCGCTGAATAAAGCCGCTAAACTGGCAAAACTCGACGATTACGAGGTGCTTTGGACAACCAATGCACCAAGTTTAAGTGATGTTCTGTTTGGTCAGACGTCCGTTTCAATCAACAATCTGTTACCTGAAATACTTAAAATTCAATTACCTGCTCCACTGCAACAAGTCGCTGATGATATGAACCAGCAACCGGGCTTCTTCGGTAATTTGAACGACCCAAGTCATCGTTATATTTATTGTTTGAGTTGTAGTTACAGTAATTAACCTGAACTTCGGATAAAAAAATTATGTTATCGTATGGGCGGCAATCTGCCGCCCATACAAATATTTCATTTAGTGAAACCATTCCGTTTCACTCTTCCACAAAAATAGCGGAAACTAAATTTCTCTGCTAATAAGTGACCGTAACCCATGCAAGATAAGCAAAAGAAATCAATTTACGTAGCCTACACCGGCGGCACGATAGGAATGCTGCGCTCAGAGAATGGCTATATTCCGGTATCGGGGCATCTGCAAAAGCAACTGGCACAGATGCCGGAATTCCATCATCACGATATGCCTAAATTTGTCATTCATGAATATCAGCCGTTGATTGACTCTTCTGATATGACGCCGCAGGACTGGCAACATATCGCCGAAGATATTTACCGCAATTATGCGTTTTACGATGGTTTTGTGATTTTGCACGGCACTGACACGATGGCGTTCACCGCCTCCGCGCTCTCATTTATGCTGGAAAATCTCGCTAAACCAGTGATTGTGACCGGATCACAAATCCCGCTGGCAGAGCTGCGATCTGACGGGCAAACGAATTTGCTCAATGCGTTATATCTGGCGGCAAATTATCCTATTAATGAAGTTTGCCTGTTTTTCAATAACAAGCTGTTTCGCGGCAACCGCTCTACCAAAATTCGTGCCGATGGCTTTGAGGCTTTTGGATCGCCGAATTATCCGGTGCTATTGGAAGCGGGTATTCATATCAAGCATTTCGGAGCAGTAGATAATCTCCCTTGCTCCGGCACGTTCCAGATTCACCCGATTTCACCGCAACCGATCGGTGTAGTGACAATTTACCCCGGCATTTCGGCAGACATTATCCGCAATTTCCTGCAACAACCCGTTAAGGCGCTTATTTTACGTTCGTATGGCGTCGGCAATGCACCGCAGCACCCTGCATTACTAAAAGAGCTGCGTGATGCCGCTGCGCGTGACATTATTGTGATTAATTTAACGCAATGTCTCTCTGGCAGCGTCAATATGAACGGTTACGCCACAGGCAATGCTTTAGCTCATGCTGGCGTGATCAGCGGATTTGATATGACGGTCGAAGCGACACTGACAAAACTACATTTTCTGTTTAGTCTCGGTTTACCAATTGATCAAATCAGAATGTTGATGCAGCAAAATTTACGCGGTGAATTAACTGAAAATATTTAGCATTATATATCAACGAGTTTCATTAAAACGCATCAAGGTATACCAATGAAAAAAGCGCTGCTTCTAATTGATCTACAAAATGATTTTTGCCTCAATGGTGCGCTGGCTGTACCAGAAGGTGATGACGTTATCGATATTGCCAATCAAGCCATCAGGTTATTTCATCAACGCAACTTACCGATTATCGCTACTCTTGACTGGCACCCTGCGGATCACAAAAGTTTTGCTGTTAATTCCGGTACGCAAATTGGTGAAACGGGCGAGTTAAATGGATTACCGCAAATTTGGTGGGCGGAACATTGTGTACAAGGTACAAAAGGTGCGGAATTACACCCTAGACTCGAAAAGCAATTGATCAACAAATTGATCTACAAAGGGCAAAATAATGAAATTGATAGTTACAGTGCCTTTTTTGATAACGGAAAACTGTCTGAAACCGAACTAAATTCATGGTTAACCAGCCAGAATATTAAGCAATTAGTGGTATTAGGATTAGCCACTGACTACTGTGTGAAATTCACAGTATTAGATGGCTTGGCGCTCGGTTATCAAATTGAACTTATTGCTGACGGTTGTCGCGGCGTTAATTTACAACCGCATGACAGCCAGCAGGCGTTAACGGAAATGGTTCAGAATGGAGCAAAAATCATTCGCCTGGTAGACATTTAATACCGATATAAAGTCATTTGCCCTCTTAATTTCATCATTGTTCGTACAGGCAGCAAATTGCCGCCTATACGAATAAATTCTTTTGCTGAAACGTTTTTGTTAAAATTTTGTATCAAATCACCCTAAAGTTTCTTCACCACTCTCTTCATCAACAAATTTCATTGATGCTGAATTAGTACAGTAGCGTTTTCCTGTCGGCGGCGGACCATCAGGAAAAACATGTCCGATATGGGCATCACACTTACCGCAGCGGATCTCAACTCGCGGTCTATTCAGTGAATAATCATCAAGATAACGCACAGCTTCCGGTGTAACCGCTTCAAAAAAACTGGGCCAGCCGCAACCGGCATCAAACTTAGTATCTGAGTAAAAAAGCGGCGAATTACAGCAAATACAGTAGTAAGTTCCTGTCTTATTATTGTGCAAAAGTTTACCGGTATGAGGCGTTTCTGTACCGCGTTCCTGTGTCACGAAATGTTGTAATTCTGACAATTGATTAATTTTATTATTCAATTTGTTATCCATGTATTATTCTCTCAACTCTATTTTTAGCTAAAAATCATTCCCAACTTGAAATTATAACAATAAATTAACAAAGTGACGAATATTTGTTATTTGTGCGCTTATTCATGCTAATCCTGTAACGCAATAATTACCAAATTTATCATGAAACGGGTTATAATTATTGAATCGGTACCCGATGAACCACCCAAAAGAACAAAAAACAAGCAATTATTCGTGTCTGTTACGCCGTAATTTCGGGATTTTTTTGTGATTGCTGACATTGATTGACACGATTCCGCTTGACGTTTTACAAGGATTTTGTGATTTTATGGGTCGGTTTTGAAATTCCCTTCATTCACTAACAAACAAGCTGGTGGAACAATATGACTATTAAAGTAGGTATTAACGGTTTTGGCCGTATCGGTCGCTTCGTATTCCGTGCTGCACAAGAACGCGCTGACATTGAAATCGTAGCAATTAATGACTTGCTCGACGCTGAATACATGGCTTACATGCTGAAGTATGATTCTACTCACGGTCGTTTCAAGGGTACCGTTGAAGTGAAAGACGGTCAGTTAATCGTTAACGGCAAAAAAATCCGTGTTACTGCCGAAAGAGATCCAGCAAATCTGAAATGGAACGAAGTTAACGTTGATGTTGTTGCTGAAGCAACTGGTCTGTTCTTAACTGACGAAACAGCACGTAAACACATCACTGCTGGCGCGAAAAAAGTGGTTCTGACAGGTCCATCTAAAGACAGCACACCAATGTTCGTTATGGGCGTAAATGACGCAACTTATGCGGGTCAAGACATCGTTTCTAACGCGTCTTGTACAACTAACTGTCTGGCTCCGGTCGCTAAAGTTCTGAATGACAAGTTCGGTATCGTTGAAGCGCTGATGACCACTGTTCACGCCACCACTGCAACTCAAAAAACGGTTGACGGTCCATCTCACAAAGACTGGCGCGGCGGTCGCGGTGCAGCTCAAAACATCATTCCATCTTCTACCGGTGCAGCTAAAGCAGTTGGTAAAGTTATCCCTGAGCTAAACGGTAAATTAACGGGTATGTCTTTCCGTGTGCCAACGCCAGACGTATCTGTTGTTGACTTAACTGCACGTTTAGACAAAGCCGCTTCTTATAAAGACATCTGTGAAGCAATGAAAGCTGCTTCTCAAGGCGCACTGAAAGGCGTTCTGGGTTATACCGAAGATGATGTAGTTTCTACGGACTTCTTAGGTGAAGTATGCACTTCTGTGTTTGACGCTAAAGCTGGTATCTCCTTAAACGATCACTTCGTGAAAGTGGTTGCCTGGTACGATAACGAAATCGGTTACTCAAACAAAGTATTGGATCTGATTGCTCACATTTCTAAATAAAATCGTGCGTAACATCTGATTCCTGAGGGCAGCGATTAAGCTGCCCTTTTTTATTGGCGTTATACTATCTTCTTATCGTTATACTATCTTCTTGTCGCGATAGACTTTAACTGCGCTGCTATCATAAGGTTAACATTATGTCTGATTCTCTTTTCTCATTACCTATCGAACAGCAATTAACTCCTTATCTTACGTTACGTAAAAAAGGTGAATTACCCATCATTGTCGTGAATCACCCAAAAGCCAGAGGCGCGATCGCTTTGCAGGGCGCTCATCTGCTTGCCTGGCAACCCAATGGTGAAGAACCGGTAATATGGTTAAGCGAAAAAAGTCTCTTCAAAGCCGGTGAACCAATACGCGGCGGCATTCCGATCTGCTGGCCCTGGTTTGGCAAAGTAAACACGCCCCCGCACGGTTTTGCCCGTAATGAAGAGTGGCGATTAACTGCTCATGATGAAAGCGACCATTGTGTCTGGCTGACTTTCTCACTAAAAGATAACGAAAACACCCGAAAAATCTGGCCTCACTCATTCTGTCTTATCGCACGGATAAAAATCGGCACATGTTGTGAAATTGAGCTGGAATCACATGGCGATGACTACAGTATCACCGCAGCTCTGCATTCCTATTTCAATATTGGTGACATTAACCAGGTAAAAGTGTGCGGACTCGGCAATCATTACTTCGATAAAATCGCAGGCGGAACATACGACACCAGCGATAAAAAGCTCACATTCAACGGCACAGTTGATCGCATATACACGCAACCAGAAGCCTTTAGCGTAATTCAAGATCCGGTATTAGGTCGCTCCATTGAAATCCATCACCGCAACGCTAACGATGTTGTGGCATGGAATCCAGGCGCAGAAGGTACCAGCGGTATAAACGATATGGCGAATGACGGCTATAAAAAAATGGTCTGCGTCGAAACTGCCAGCGTCAGCAAACCAATCGAAGTTGAAAACGATAAATTCCACTATTTATCGGCAACAATTCGTTGCCACCGAAATTTGGTAGAGAACTCGTCTGACAGTAAATAGCATAAGAGATTAAAATATATTAGTTTTCGTAAGGGCGGCAACCTGTCGCCCTTACATTTTATTCTTTTTTATCAAAAAATTGGCGACAATTTACCAGAATTCAAAACCTGAATAAAAAAAATCCGCAACCATTCCGATCGCGGATTTTTCTTCATCTCTTCATTTCTTCATCAATATCAACTTATTCAAATAAACAGCGCTTATGGCTGCCCTAAGCGACTAAAAACTATAATTCACACCCGTGACAAATAACGCAGAATAGGATTGATTGACCATTGGGCTGTCTTTGATTTCGTTATCTAGCTGAGTATAGCGACCGGAGACAAAGGTATTCCAGTTGGAGGCGAGTTTGTAGTTTGCAGTTAACTCGGCATACGGCGACCAACTGCTGCTGGCGGAATATTGTCTCATACCGCTGCGGCGAGCTTCATGACCGGAAACACCATAGTAATAATCATTAAAATCGCTGCTATTCCAGCTCATACCAATTCCTGGCGTTAACTTCCAGTCACCCAGATTGACCGGATAGAAATACGCACCGTCTGCGCGAAAACCATCATTGTTATCCAGCATATCTGCCGAAACAGAAGTACGGATCGTTCCCCAAGAAGCAATATGACGATATGTTGCACCGCCCATTACTGTCGCACGGCGTTTGTCCAACTGCTTCATTTGATGATCGTCGCTTTTATTCGGGCGAAAACGCAGCGGGGAATAATACGCATCAAGAGAAACTTGATCAGAGGCGTCTTTCCACAAATAAACACCTGCGCCAATACCGCGCACGTAAAAACGATCCCCATCATAATTGATCATCGGGAATGGGCGAACATCAGTATCGATACCTTTATAAGGATACATTTCTACCGCAGCGCTTGCTCCGACTGAAAATGCAGCATTTGCGGCCGGTGCAATCAATATCATTCCTAAAGCACATGAGCCGATAACTGCATGACTTAATTTCATAACAACCCCTGTTTGTACAACGAATATGAGCAAATGTATTACCACATCAATTGCTCATTTTTTATTAATTAATTTAAGTTTTGGATAAAAATCCAAATTATTTTTATAAATTTTAAATAATTATGTTATTTCTCGTAGAGAGGCAATCGGTCGCCCGTCAAATCATTGTGAAATTCAACGAACGGCAGATTGCCGCCTCTACAAATGATTATTTATGATCAACTGACTTGGCAATTTCTACTGCTTCTTGCTGCCATGCTTGCGCTAAAACGTGCACTAACTCGTCATAACCATCTTTTTGCAGCGGTAATTCAATATTGAAAGGACGGCGGGTAACTTGCTCGCCACGCTGTAGTAGCCAGTAGCCGCTAACGACGGCGTAACCATCGTAACGACCATGAAAACCGCTGACCATCACACGCAGCGCATCACTGCTTTCGCCAACGGGTTGAGTGGAAACCATCCAGCCGTTCAGCGCACCATTTAAGTTATCAATCAATGATTGCTTTAGCTGCTGCTCAAGGCTGCTGCCCCAAACATTATTATTAGCAATGGTGTATTGCACAGCGCTGGTTTGATAAGCAATGCCGGGAACGCTAAGAAAATCCGCGACCGTAACGCTTTCAATCCATAGCTGTCTGGCAGGATTAAGTTTGATGTCCGCAGTATGACTTTGGGCTGCTGCCACTGGCGGCAACTGATAATACGCCAGCGGCGCTTGACGGCTACAAGCACTTAATAGCAGCGCCCCAATAATAGCTGCCGCAATTTTTGTTGCATTCAGAATTTTCATCATTTATTACTCGCCTTTTTTGGCTGCGGATCACTGGCATTCGGACCTTCAAACACCAGCGCATTACTCTTCTGATTTAGTTTCTGCAAGATTGGCTGCATTTCACGCATCACCTGATCTAAACGCTGCATATCAGACACCATATTGGTATAAGCGGACGATCCAGGCTGGAATCCTTTCAGGCTGCGATTTAGCTCATTAAGCGTTTTCTGCATATCTTTCGGTAAGTTACCCATCTCTTTACTGGAAAGAATAGCATTTAAGCTCGATAGCGATTTTGTCATCTCTGCCAGCATTGGCTCAACAGGTAAGTTATTGACTTTATCCAGCGCCAGCATCAGGCGTTTTTGAATCTCAACCAAACCACCGGATACCGTTGGGATCAGCGGGTGTCCATAAACTTCTTTCGGACCTGACCACGGTTTCGCGTCTTGATAGAAATCGAGGTCGATATACAACTTGCCGGTCAGCAAATTGCCAGCTTTCAATGATGCACGCATACCATCATCTTTGACTGATGCAATTAAGTGCGCTTTAAGATCGAAATCTTTACTAAAGCGGCTTTGGATACGATCTGGCTCAATACGAATCAGCACTGGCACGTAATAATTTTTATCGCGATTAGCTTTCAGTTCCGGCATATAGAACGGTACTTCGGAAACCGAACCGACGCGAATACCTCGAAACTCAACCGGCGCACCGACATCGAGACCGCGAATAGAATCTTCAAAATAGAGTAAGAAATCTTCATGACGGGTATATAGCGACTCCTGAATTTTCTTCTGGTCGGCATACAGATCAAACTCATCGTTATCTTTCACCGGATCGCCCATCGCCCAGCCGTCCGGTAAGTCGAAACTCACTCCGCCGCTGACCAGCGTATCAAGTGATGCCATCTCTACGCGCACACCTTGCGATGACATATCAAACGCAATACCGCTATCAAGCCAGAAACGCACATTACTCGTTACCAGCCCGCGATAAATATCTTTAATAAATAAGCGATAACGCATGACACGTTCAACCGGATCAAACTCGCTGCTTTCCACGGTACCGACACGAAAACCGCGAAACAGCACCGGATCACCGGCATTCAGGCTGCTTGGCTGTTTACTTTCCAACGCGATACGCAAACCTTTGGTGTCTGCCGATGTCAGCGGCGCACTATCATGTAATGTGAAAGCATGTTCATACGCTTTATCATGCCCTGGTAATAACTCGATATACGCACCGGACAGCAACGTATTCAAGCCGGAAATTCCCTCACGGCTAACATGCGGTTTCACCACCCAAAACATTGAACCTTTGTTGAGCAGCTTAGTCATGCCATCATGTAACCGCGCAGTAATAATGACCTGTTTCAGATCATCACTAAGCGACAGACTTTCCACGATACCAATATCAACATTACGGCTTTTAATCGCCGTTTTTCCCGCTTCGATACCTTCAGCATTGACGGCAATTAACGTAACTTGCGGTCCTTGCGTGCTGAAATGGTAAAACAGAATCCATGCACCGATCAGCACCGTAAGAATGGGAATAATCCATACTGGCGACCAGCGCTTTATCTTTTCAATTTTTGCTACGTCCTGATGACTGTCTTGCACCTCAGGCTCCTTCTTTGTTATTCACACGATCCCACAAAAGACGGGGATCAAACATCATCGCTGCGATCATGGTCAAAATCACCACCAGCGCAAACAAAACCGCACCTACATCAGGATAAACGCTCATCAGTTTTCCCATTCTTACCAGTGCTGACAAAACACCGATAACAAACACATCAATCATTGACCATCTACCGACGAACTCGACCATTTCGTAAAGCACATTCATTTTTTCCTGATCCTGACGATTCAGATCTTTTCCTCTGCCAGAGGCTTCATAACACAACCAGCCAATAGCAAGAATCTTTAATGTCGGCACCATAATACTGGCGATAAAGATCACTAATGCCACCGGATAAGAACCGTCCTGCCACAATAAAATCACGCCGGAAATAATGTTTGATGCTGACGGATTGCCCAGCACTTCTGTCACCATAATCGGCAAAATATTAGCGGGAATATAGATGATGACAGAGGTAAGCAATAGCGAAAGCGTCCATTGCAAACTATTCGGACGGCGCACATAACCGATAGTATGACAGCGCAGACAGCGTTTCTCATCAGCAGGCAGGATCGCCATACAGCACGGGCAAGAACGCAATCCCTGCTTCAGACCAGAAACCCCGACTTGCACGTTTTTTGGTAATGGCGGCGCGGCTTTAATCCGTTGCCACAGCCAATAGCGATCTAAACACTGGAATGCCCTCACCTGCAATAAACAAAACAGGCAATAAGGCAAAAAACTCGCGCCAATGCCGATGTCACCATAAGCCATCAGCTTCACAAAACTAACCAGCACACCAACCAGAAAGATCTCGACCATGCACCAGATTTTCACCAAATAAATCACCCGTCCCATGATGATTTTTACGCGATAAGGCATTTTAACTTTCAGGCACAGCAAGATAATCGAAACCATGCAAAACACAGGAATCAATTGCACGAAGATCACAAATAGCGTCGCAAGAAAACCGTAATCATCACTGAGCATCGCTTGCGGGATTTCAATCAGTCGAATCTGATTATAAATCCCCGATACGCGCATATTGATGAATGGGAATAGATTTGCCAGAACCATCATTATCAGCGCACTGGCAGCGCAGATCACCGGCTGCAAAACCGGCTCCACCCATAGCGATCTCAATGTGGTATGACAGCGCGGGCAAACCGCTTTGTCGCCCTCGTGAATCTCCGGTAATTTCACCATCAAATCACATTGCGGGCAGAGAACCAAATTATCGGCGCGTTCTGCCGTTGCATCGAGCCTAACGGTATTATCTATATCCGTTTGTGGCAGTGATGCGTGGGTACAACTCACATCAGTACACATAACTACCACCTTTTTTATCTCTGTAGGAACGTTTCCATAATGGGCAGAAATTGAACTACCACCCACAAAATCAACGGGCGGCAAATTGTCGCCCTACGGTTAAATGATGCACTATCATTTAATCTGATTTTCCCTTTATTTTTTAATACAAAGGGACTAACCCTCAACCATTCTTCTGCGATTCCAGTTCTTCCCAACGCAGGAACGCATCTTCAAACGCTTGCTCTGCGGCGGCAAGATCCATCAGAACTTTTTGTGTTACTTCATGTGACTGATTGAAGAATGCCGCGTCGCCGACTTGCGCCTGTAACGCTTCCACCTGAGCTTCGAGTTGTTCAATTTTAGCCGGTAAACTTTCCAGTTCGCGTTGCTGGTTATAGCTTAATTTATTACTGCTGCGTTTTTTCTCTTCCGCTTTCGGCTCTTCCGTCTCCGTCTTAGCTGGCACAGTTTTTGTTTCCGCCACCGGCGCACGCAGCGCTTGAGTATTTTCCTGTTGATGTCGGGCATCAAAATAACCGCCGACATACTGTTTAATCACGCCATGACCTTCAAAAATCCAGCAATCTGTCACCGAATTATCCACAAATTGTCGATCATGGCTCACCAACAAAACCGTTCCGCTGTAGTCATTCAATAACTCTTCCAGCAGTTCCAGCGTTTCAATATCAAGATCATTCGTCGGTTCATCGAGAATCAATAAATTACTTGGTTTAAGGAACAAACGCGCCAGCAATAAACGATTACGCTCACCGCCGGATAACGCGCGTACCGGTGTCATAGCGCGTTTCGGGTGAAATAAAAAGTCCTGTAAATAGCCTAAAACATGACGCGAACGACCATTAACCGTCACTTCCTGCTTGCCGTCAGCCAAGTTGTCGATCACCGTTTTATCAGGATCTAACTCCGCGCGGTGCTGATCAAAATATGCAACTTCTAATTTTGTCCCGATGTTCACTTTGCCACTGTCTGGTTGCAATTGTTGCAGCATCAGCTTTAACAACGTGGTTTTACCGCAGCCGTTCGGTCCGATAAGCGCGATTTTATCGCCGCGTAATACTTTGGCGGAGAAGTCTTTCACCAGCGTTTTTCCGCCGATGCCGTAGCTGACATTCTCCAGTTCAAAAATAATTTTGCCGGAACGCAGCGATTCTTCCACCTGCATTTTTGCCGTTCCCATTGAGGTACGGCGGGCAGCATGTTCGTTTCGCATCGCTTTTAATGCTCTGACGCGCCCCTCATTACGAGTACGGCGCGCTTTGATCCCTTGCCGAATCCACACTTCTTCCTGTGCCAGTCGGCGATCAAATTCCGCATTTTGTAACTCCTCTACCCGCAGCGCTTCTTCTTTGCCTTGCAAATAAAGGTCGTAATTACCGGGCCATGACACCAGCTTCCCGCGATCCAGATCAACAATACGCGTTGCCATACTGCGAATAAATGAACGGTCATGAGAGATAAATACGATGCTGCCGGAGAACTCTTTCAGGAACGTTTCCAGCCACGAAATCGTTTCAATATCAAGATGGTTCGTCGGCTCATCAAGCAGCAAAACATCCGGCGCACAAACCAGCGCTCTGGCTAACGCTGCTTTACGCAGCCAACCGCCGGACAGCGAAGACAATGACGCTTCGGCAACCAGATCTAACTTCGCTAATACATTTCTAATACGACTATCAATCAGCCATGCGCCTTGATGCTCTAACAATTCCTGCAAGCCGGACAGCTTTTTTAAATTCTGTTCGCTGGGATCATGCGCCACTAACTGTGACAGATGTTGATACTCTTTTAGCTGCTCTGCTTGTTTTTCAATGCCTTCGGCAACGAAATCATATACTGAGCCTTCAACATTACGCGGCGGATCTTGTTGCAAACGGGAAACGACGAGATCTTGTTCAAACACCAATTGCCCGTCATCAAGCGGAATTTCTTTATTTAAAATTTTCAGCAGCGTGGATTTCCCCGCGCCGTTTCGCCCAACCAGACAAACGCGCTCGTTGGCTTCAATATGCAGTTCGGTATTATCCAGCAACGGCGCATCACTAAACGATAGCCATGCACCGGACATGTTAATTAGAGACATCTGTTTTTACTCTTATATTTTACTCTTTAGATTCTGTTGAAGAGAATCGGGCGGTAGATTGCCGCGCCTACGGGCATCAATTCCCAACGATATGCGTCAACAACCAGCAATTATGAATCTGGCGGTTACGGGCGAAATCAACGGACAGGGTTTTTTCGGAAATTTCCTGCGCTTTTAGCCCTAGTTTTGCTAATCCATCAAGATCCATCTTAAATCCGCGTTTATTGTTGGAGAACATAATCGTACCATTCGGACGCAGCATTCTTTTTAAATCAGCCATTAATGCCAGATGATCGCGCTGTACATCAAAACTGTTTTCCATGCGTTTGGAGTTAGAGAACGTTGGCGGATCGATAAAAATCAGATCGAACTGTTCATGCGTTTCGTGCATCCACGCAAGACAATCGGCTTGAATTAAACGGTGCTGGCGTCCGGTAAGATTATTCGCCCGCAAATTGCGCTCCGCCCATTCTAAATAGGTACGAGACATGTCCACCGTCGTGGTGCTGCGTGCGCCGCCGATTCCAGCATGAACGCTGGCGGAACCGGTATAAGCAAACAGATTAAGGAAGTCTTTATCTTTACTCATCTGCCCTAACATGCGGCGCGCAATGCGGTGATCGAGAAATAATCCGCTATCGAGATAATCGGTCAGATTCACCCAAAGTTTGGCACCAAACTCGTTAACCAGAAAAAATTCACCTTTTTGTGCCAGCTTTTCATACTGACTTTTGCCTTTTTGCCGCTCACGAACTTTCAAAACTAGCGCGCTGGCAGGAATATTCAGCACCGCTAATGTGGCATTGATAGCATCAAATAAACGCTGGCGTGCTTTCTGCGGATCGACTGTTTTCGGCGCTGCATACTCTTGCAGTACATACTTATGACCGTAACGATCCAGTGCTAAATTGTATTCCGGTAGATCAGCATCGTACAGGCGGTAACATTCAATGCCTTCCTGCTTCGCCCATTTATCCAGTTTTTTGACGTTTTTCCGCAGCCGATTAGCAAAATCAGCGGCGATTTGAATAGATTGTTCTGATGATTGCGGTGCTTCACCCGTACCCGCAATACTGTTTGGCTGTTCTGTACTTTGATTGCGATTTTCAGATAAATAATTGCTGTTTTCTGATAAATGATAATTTTTCTGTACGCAATCTAAAGGACCGTTTTTCGCTTTAAACTGGCGACCGGCACGTAGCTGCAAGCAGCTTAATAGTTCAGGCGAAGCGCTGAATAGCGAGAGATCCCAGCCGCCGAAATTGCGCTTCATGATTTGACCTAACGCGCTGTGCAAAGCGATCAAAGCGGGTTCGCTTTCCAGTCGCTCACCATACGGAGGATTACTTAGCACCGTGCCACGAACGCCTTGCGGCAGTGGATTAGTTAAGCGAGTTAAATCGTTAGTGGCAAACTGAATCAGACTAGCAACACCCGCGCGGCGCGCATTCACTTTGGCAATTTCAATCACGCGGTGATCGTGGTCATAACCATAAAAACGAGACTGAGTTTTATTGATGCCGCGACTGGCGCGCACTTGCGCTTCTGCCAGCAATTCACGCCACAATTCGGCGTTATGCCCCAACCATTGATTAAAGCCCCAGTAATCACGGCGCAAACCTGGTGCAATATCCGCTGCCATCATTGCCGCTTCAATCAACAACGTGCCGGAACCGCACATAGGATCAACCATCGGCGTTTCTGGCTGCCAACCAGAACGCAGCACAATCGCCGCTGCCAGATTCTCTTTTAACGGCGCTTGACCAGCCATATCCCGATAACCGCGCTGATGTAAGCCATCACCGCTGAGGTCGATCGCTACACTGGCAAGCTCTTTTTGCAGGAATACATTGATGCGAATGTCTGGTTGCAGTTTGGCTACATTCGGGCGCTGCTGCACTTTACGGGTGAAACTGTCAACGATGGCATCTTTCACTTTCAGTGCGCCATACTGACTGTTACGAATTTCTTCATTGGTGCCAGTAAAATTCACGGCAAACGTTTTATCGACATTAAATAATGATGGCCAGTTGATGGCATTAACGCCAAGATAGAGATCCATATCGCTGTAAACTTTGAATTCATTCAAAGGCATTAAGATACGGGAAGCCAAACGACTCCATAATAAGCTGATATACATCAGGCGCTCATCGCCCTCAAAATGAACCCCGCCTTGCACCACTTTGCAGGCACTTGCCCCCAGCGTCTCCAGTTCAGTTTTTAATAATTCTTCCAGACCACGCGCCGTACTGGCAAACAAAGAGATCATAACGTTACACCGCTTAATAAAAATAGTGGGGCATTATACCCTAAGTGGTTCAGGTGAGCGAATGCCGCCAACGACCCTGCAACTCGAAAGATGACGGGTATTAGCCAATCCACATTTTTTGTCATAGAGTTATTCACCATTTCATGTTTTATTGATGTATCACAAACTCAATGGTGTTCATTACTCGCTGAAACCCAAAGAATAATTCGTAGGAGCGGCAACCTGCCGCCCGTATTAACAACGCAGTGGATTCACGGGCGACAGATTGTCGCCCCTACGGCAAATAACGTAATCATTTGAAATTTATGGTAATAAAGAATAATTCGTAGGAGCGGCAACCTGCTGCCCGTATTAACAACGCGGTGGGTTCGCGGGCGACATATTGTCGCCCCTACAGTAACGTAATTATTTGAAATTTATGGTAATAAAGAATAATTCGTAGGGGCGGCAACCTGCCGCCCGTATTAACAACGCGGTGGGTTCGCGGGCGACAGATTGTCGCCCCTACGGCAAACAACGTAATTATTTGAAATTTATGATAATAAAGAATAATTCGTAGGGGCGGCAACCTGCCGCCCGTATTAACAACGCGGTGGGTTCGCGGGCGACAGATTGTCGCCCCTACGGGGAATAACGTAATTATTTGAAATTTATAATAATATAGCTATTTATCCGAAACTCTGGTTATTTATTTCAAACGCCTTGTTTCAACGATTTGCTATCAATGGAGCTGTCCTGTGGTTACTCTTTCTCGTTTATATGTATATCCAGTCAAATCAATGCAAGGACTGGCGCTTTCTCATGCTCAAGTCGGCGAAAGCGGTTTGGCATTTGATCGTATTTTTATGCTGACTGATCCCGACGGTACATTTATTACAGCGCGGCAATATCCGCAGTTGGTGCGTTTTACGCCTGCTCTGCTGATTAACGGCGTTTCGATCACGGCTCCTGACGGGCAAAGTCAGACTGTGGCATTTAGTGAGTTTTCTGAGCCTCTTTCGCCAACCGAAGTTTGGGGGAATCATTTCACTGCTCATATCGCACCGGAAAAAATAAATCAATGGATTAGCGGTTATCTGAAACGTGATGTGCAACTGCGTTGGGTTGGACCTGAACTAACGCGCCGCGTTAAAAATCGCCCTGAAGTACCGCTCTCTTTCGCTGACGGTTTCCCTTATCTGTTAATTAATGACGCCTCTTTTCAGGCGTTACAGAGTCGCTGTCCGGCAAATATAGTCATCGAACAATTCCGACCAAATCTCATTGTGAATAATGCTGCGCCGTTTGCCGAAGATAGCTGGCAGACTATTCGTATCGGCGAAGTTATTTTTGATGTGGCTAAAGCCTGTAGCCGCTGCATATTCACGACCATAAATACTGAAAGTGGGACAAAACACCCGCAAGGTGAACCGCTACGCACCCTGCAACAGTTCCGCACTGCTGAAAACGGTGATGTCGATTTCGGGCTGAACTTAATTGCTCGCAATAATGGCATTGTCAGATTGGGCGATGAACTGGAAGTTCTGGCGACACATGCGGGAAAAATTTATAAATCCAGCATGGCAGCAGAACCCGTTGAACACAAAACCATAGCACCAAAAGAGGTGGTGATCAGTTACGGTGAGCATACCTTTATCGGCAATAATCAGCAGGTATTATTGGAACAACTGGAACAGAACGGTATAAAGATCCCCTACTCCTGCCGCGCGGGTATTTGCGGCGCTTGCCGTATCACGCTGGAAGCAGGTGAAGTCAGCCCGTTAAGAAAAAGCGCAATTAAAAATGATGGCGGAATTCTTGCCTGTAGCTGTATACCGAAAGGAAATGTAAAACTGGGGTGATGGCGGATTTTACAGGCAACAAATTTTATGGGTAACAGTAAAAATTGCTCATACGATGTTGCCTGTATCCTTATCATCATTCACGTTGCAAATGATATAATCAGTACCAGACTCCCTATATTCCACCAGTATTTCTTATTTATTGTATCGAAATCCCTGCACAGACCATTTTTCATTAAAATTTTTATTAAAATCACATAATTATAAAATCAATGCTTTTATACTTTTAATAAGTATAATGAAAATTATGCTTATTTATTAACCTTATTTTGCAAAAATGAACCTTTTGTTAAAAATAAGTTGCGACAATGAGTTTTATGTATCTTATGCCAATTTTTGTTTCTGACATTATTTTGTAGAGGGCAAGCGTTATGCTGGATAAGATTATTTTTTTTATATACGTGGTTCGCTGTAACTCATTCAGTGAAGCGGCAAAATGCTATGGCATTTCAACATCAGCAGGCAGTCGATGGATATTGGAGCTGGAAAAACAAATTGGCGTCAGCCTGCTCAAACGCACAACTCGCAAAGTTATTCCCACCCAAGCTGGCTTGCGGCTCTATGAGTGTTTTGATTCGATCAATCAGGAGATTGATGATGTTCTCAATGAAATTCAAAGCATTAATAACCAAACATGCGGTTTAATTAAAATAGCAGCCACTCCGCTTTTCGCCCGTCATTATCTGGCTGAAATCATCGGGCTTTTTCTTATCCAGTATCCATACGTAACATTCAAGATTGTCGAATCCGCAGTTGAACTCGATATGATTGAACATGTTGATTTCTGTATTCTTGCCGCTGCAAACTATGCTGGTCACCGAGAAAAAGACAGCTTGCTTGTCAAACGAGTTTTAACCAAAGCTCCGCTTATCACCTGCTGTTCGCCTGCCTATCTGGAACGTCATGATGAACCGAAAGTTCCTCAGGACCTTTACAGTCACAATTGCCTGTATGCCTCAACCCTTGTCGGTGGCAACCGATGGATTTTTGCCCATAACAATGAGCAAGTTACCGTTGAAATTACACAAACTGTCGAGGTGGAAAACAGCATTATTCTGAAAGAAATTGCCATGCACGGCGGCGGTATCGCCTACTTACCGCTCACACTCATCAAACAAGAACTGGAAGACGGCACTTTAGTTGAGATTCTGGAGGAATTTCAGACAAGCTATTTCGAGTTCAGTCTTTATTATCGCCCGCGCAAACAAATAGCAGCCCGTCATGAAAACTTCAAAAAATTCTTAATAGAGCAAACAAATATCATTACAGAAAGAATTTATTCCGGCATTAAGAGCCATTCGGATTACCTTTAATTTTATTATCCCATTTTTGGGATTTAATTTTTAGATTAAAAGAAAAAGAAACTATTTTCTCTCATTTACATTATGAAATATGATGATTTCATAGTGTAAATAAGGAAATAGTCTATGGCGAAGCTAACCATTTCAGTAGCACCAGCAACTTATTTCAGGCGATTTTTAAACTCTGTGTCATTAATCTGGAAAAAGATATTTTGGCAAATATGGATTTCCCCCTGAAATATCACCTAATTTGAAATTGATAACATATTTTTAATGATTAACTCATGTCATTAACGTATAAAAATAGACTTTCATTACACATTGATAACACTATATTTTAAATTTTAATTAACAATATAAAATTTAATAATAACAGAATGGTTTTATTAGATATTTAACTCAGCATGTTAACCAATAAAAGACAATTAAATAACAATAGAAAGTCTTTATTAGATATTTAACCATACATTTTAACTAATAAAAGACAATTAAATAACAACAGAAAATTTTCATTAAAAATATCCCGCTGTATTTATAAATACTCAGAGGAAGAAATATGGAGAAGAAATTAAATCAGGAAATTCTGGCACTTCGTGAGCAAGTCGAAGTTTTACAAAAACAAATAGAAGCACTTCGCATCAAAACGCTAACTTATGAAAAATCCATTGATGCACTCCATGACGGTTTTTTCATTGTTGATCGTCAGGGAATCATTGTCGAAATGAATCAGGCATACTGCGACTTCTTAGGATTCAGCCGTGAGAATGTCATTGGAAAGCCTATTCATGATGTCATCTACAATACAAAAATGTTAGACATTATGGAGAGGAACATCATAGAGCATGACTCTTTCCATCAGTATGAAAATCAACAAAAAACAGCATCAGGGGAACGTTTAGTTGCGGTATCACGCCTGCCTGTATCTGATGCGGGAGAAGTGATTGCCGGAGTTGCGCTAATCAAGTTTTCTCACTACACCATTAAACTGGCGCACAGTCTTCAGGAAATGCAACGGGAAATTGAGTATTACCGAAAAGAACTGAGTAAGCATGGTTTCATGACATTTGATGATTTACCTAGCATCAGCCCTAGCTATGAAAAATCCAAAAGAACGGCACTGCGTTTTGCCAATAATAGCCTGCCCATTCTTTTACTTGGTGAAACCGGTGTAGGTAAGGAAGTTTTCGCTCACGCGATTCATCAGGCAAGTGAACGACGAGCAGCGCCTTTCATCTCAGTCAACTGTGCCTCCATTCCCTCTGAACTGATTGAATCTGAACTATTTGGCTATGTAGATGGGGCATTTACCGGCTCCAAACGAGGCGGGAAAAAAGGTAAATTTGAACTGGCTAACCACGGCACTCTATTTCTTGATGAAATAGGTGACATGCCGCTACTGATGCAAAGCAAATTATTGCGTATTTTACAAAGTCAGGAAGTAGAAAAACTAGGGTCTGAGCATACCATTCCTGTTGATGTACGGATTATTGCCGCAACCCATCAGGATCTTTATCAAAAAGTCGAAGAAAATACATTCCGCGCAGACCTGCTCTATCGGCTAGATGTCCTGCAAGTTAACATTCCTTCGCTGCAAGAACGCAAAGAAGATATTCATATTCTTGCTAAATATTTTCTTAATGAATTGAATACTGAGTACAGTAAAAACGTCACATTGTGTGCAGAAACAGTACACATTCTGGAAAACTACAACTGGCCAGGGAATGTCCGCGAGCTGCGTAACGCTATTGGACGGGGTTTTATGATGTCCGACGAAGGGAAAAACACCATTTATCCTCAGTATTTACCAGCAAAAATTGCCAAAGCAGCAGCAACTAATACACTCTGCTGTACGCCTCCTCAAATACAAGATAGTCAGCAAGCTGAGGGAGGAAAAAAGCAGATACTTGCACAAGTTGAAAGAGAACTCATTATCAACTATCTGCAACAATTCAATGGCAATTTATCAAAAACAGCCAATGAACTTGGTATTCATCGCACGACGCTTTATAACAAATTAGAGATATTAGAAATACCGGCTAAAAAGTACCGAGATATTAAGCAGTTAACAATTTAATTCGATGTGAATTAAAGATAAAAATTACGATAAATTTCAAATAATTATGTCATTCCCTGTAGGGGCGACAATCTGTCGCCCGCTAAACCACGGTGAAATCAACGGGCGGTTAACAACCGCCTCTACGAATATCTAAATCTGAGATTAAATCACAAAAAACAACAGGGATTAGCTTCCCTGAAATGGTTGCGGTTTTTGTTTTTTTACAAAAGAATCCATTACCATTTTCTGATCCTGTGTGGCAAAACAGGAACCAAACACATCCCGTTCAAGATACAAACACTCTGCCAGTGTTTTGCCAATACTCTCTTGAAAAACGTGTTTTGCTGCCCGAATAGCACAAGGTGCATTAGCGGCTATTTTTGTCGCCATTTTTGACACCTGCTCATGTAACTCGCTTGACGGATATACTGCATTGAGCAGCCCTAAACGAAGTGCCTCCTGAGCATCAAGACGGCGCGTTGTATACACCAGTTCTTTAGCGCGTCCAAGTCCGATGATTCTTGATAATCGTTGAATTCCGCCATAGCCGGGAATAATACCCAGACTGGTTTCTGGCAGAGAGAATACCGCGTTTTCCGATGCAACTCTTAAATCACAGCACAGAGCCAGCTCACAGCCTCCGCCAAATGCGTAACCGTTGACTGCCGCAATCACTGGAAAAGGAAGCAACTCTATCTTGCTCATCAGGGTATTACCTTGATCGCTGAAAATCATCGCCTGCTCTTTATTCAGGTCTTTCATCTCAGCAATATCTGCACCGGCAACAAATGACTTATCCCCCGCGCCCGTAATCACAAGGCAACGGATCGGAGAACGTGCAATATCATCAATCTGCTGAGTAAACTCTGCAATGACTTCACTATTCAAAGAGTTGAGTGCTTGCATACGTTCAATCGTCAAATATCCTATAGTTTCTCGCTGTTCATATCGGATATAGCTCATTACATTCCCCTTTTTTATGATATTTCAAACACCAAACTATCTGTCTGTTACTACTCTGTTTTGCTATTCTGTTTCTACTATTCTGGTTCTATTATCCAGTTTCTATTTTCCAGAAACACTAAAGCCCGTATGACATTCATACGGGCTTTTCTGAATTAATAAATACCAGTTAAATAGTAAATGCCAATCACAAAGAATACGGCTAATGACTTGATTATCGTCACTGCGAAGATGTCTTTGTAAGACTGTTTGTGAGTCAGACCTGCCACCGCAAGCAGCGTAATTACTGCGCCATTATGCGGTAATGTGTCCATACCGCCAGATGCCATAGATACAACTCTGTGCAGAACTTCTGGAGGAATGCCCATTGCATTGGCTGATGCCAGCAATTGATCGCCCATCGCACCCAGCGCAATTACCATACCGCCAGAGGCAGAACCGGTAATACCAGCCAAAGATGTTACTGAAACACCGGCTTTCACCAAAGGATCAGCAATACCTTGCAGAAGGTCTCGTACAATAAGGAAACCAGACAATGATGCAATTACCGCTCCAAAGCCATACTCTGAAGCCGTATTGATCGACGCAAGCATTGCACCGCCGACAGCAGACTTGGTTGATTCAGCAAAACTTTTCTTAACCAGCGAAAATGCCGTGATAATCACAAACAAGATACCCAGTATCAAAGCCCCTTCTACTGCCCAAATTGCTGTCACACTTTTGATACTTGTGGTCAACGGCGCAGTCAGACCTGGAAGATCAACAACTGATTTTTCACCGTACCAGATTGGAATCCAGCGAGTAAGGAAGAAATTTGACACACCAACTAAAACCAAAGGCGCGAGTGCTAACCACGGAGAGGGTAAATTAGCGGTATCAACGGCAACAGGTTCATTAACGAGGTCTGTACCGTATCCCTCATTATTTCTGACTGCTGAACAACGACGCCATTCAAGATACATAAACCCACAAGTCAACACAAAAATAGAGCCGAATATCCCAAGCCACGGCGCTGCCCATGATGTTGTGCCAAAAAAGGTAGTCGGAATAATATTCTGAATTTGCGGTGTTCCGGGTAAGGCGTCCATCGTGACGGAGAATGCACCAAGTGCAATAGCACCAGGGATTAATCTTTTAGGAATATTTCCGCGGCGGAACATTTCCGCAGCAAAAGGATAAACCGCAAAAACGACCACGAACAAAGAAACGCCGCCGTATGTTAATAACATACAGACAATAACAATCACAGGAATAGCACGTTTTTGTCCAATCCAGCCCATAACAGCAGCGACAATTGATTTGGAGAAGCCAGAAATCTCAATCACTTTCCCGAAAATTGCGCCTAATAAAAACACCGGAAAATAGTTTTTAACGAAAATAACCATCTTTTCCATAAATAGCCCTGAAAACACAGGGGCAACATCCAGAGGCGTAGTTAATAAGACTGCCCCCATAGCAGCGATAGGAGCAAAGATAATAACGCTGAAGCCTTTATAAGCTGCAAACATTAAAAAGAACAATGCTCCTAATACAATAAGTAAATCCATACGGTATACCCTCTAAGTACATTGGTTTCGTTAAACTGCACGCTCCCTGTCAATAAAATATTTATTAGCATGGACATGATCAGTTCTATTTATTTAATTATTTAACTATTGAGTATATTGATTTCATTAAACTGAACGATTCCCGCCGACAAAATATCTGTTAGCAAATATACATTCAGTTATATTTATTTAACTATTTACTTAACTATTTATTTAAATATTTAACTTTAACTATTAATTACATTAGTTTCGTTAAACTACACTGTACTTGCTAACAAAATATCTGTTAGCAAGTACATGTTCATTTCTCTTTATTTACCTATTAATTATTTAACTATCTAATTAGTTGTTTAACTATTTATTTAGTTATTATCCACATCGAAACTGAACACCAAAAGAAGCTCTGGGATGTTCCCAATCCATTGCACCAGATAAATGCGCCATAGCAACCCGACAAGTCCCGCACTCCAGACAACCGGCGACTTCAAATGCTAATTGCCCTTTTTCATTGAGTGTATAAAGCCCTGCCGGGCATACAACTGTCAGAATCCGTTTTGCCTCGTCATCCAGCTTTTCGAGATGAATAAGAATATGAGGATGTCCCTCGTCAACATTGAATTTGTTAGCACTAAGTTTTTGCTCAACATTCATAATGCTTTCACTCCTTTCCAGGCATCTTTTGCCAGATTCAGCAGCCCTGCACGTTTGACGTATGGCATGAATTTTTTCATCGCTAATACGGCAGGCTGATCATTGACAGTAAATAATGACTGAAATATCTCTTCAATCATATTTGGATATTCATTAAACATACGAGGAGTATGTTCAATAAATCCAGGTGCATTGCGGTAAGTTTGCATATCACGCAAAATAACACTTTGCTCTAAATTACTTTTATAAGCTGTGAAAGAGGCATCACTTAACGCGCCTTTTTCTTTAGCATCAATAATCGTTTGTGCAGCAATTTCACCTGATGCAATGGCATAATCCATACCGCGAATGGTGTATCCCAGATTCAGACAGAAACCCGCAGCATCACCCACCAATAGCACATTGTTTTTCTGCACCGTGGCTAACATGTGAATACCGCCCTCAGGAACCAGATGCGCTGAATACTCAACCAGTTTGGCATCTTTCACTAAAGGAGCTATCGCAGGATGATTTTTGAATTTCTCCATGAGATCAGGTAAACGCTCCGGCGACTTCATCATCTGATCAACCGTCACAACCAGCCCCAAGCTAATGCTGTCTTTATTGGTGTAAAGAAAACCACCGCCAACCATGCCATTAGTCGGTTCTCCGACAAAAAGCCGTGCAGTCCCTTCATTGTCATTTAAACCAAAGCGATCATTAATGACCTGCGGCGGCAATTCCAGCACCTCTTTTACCCCTACGCCGACTTGATTAGGAGCAAGCTCTTTTTTCATGCCAAGCTGTTGAGCTAAAAGACTGTTTACACCATCAGCCAGAATAACCACATCAGCGGTTAACGTTTCATCACCAGCAACCACACCGATGACTTTATCGCCTTCCATCAGCAAACGATCAACATGAGTCGGTGCAACAAAATCAGCACCCGCCTCTTCTGCCTGTTCTGCCAGCCACGCATCAAACTTTCCGCGTAAAACAGTGTATGACGCCGATCCGTTATCTTTACCGAACTTCTGCGAGTTGAAATCAATAGAGAAACAACTCTCTTCAGTCATCATGGAGATCGTTTCACGCAGCACTTTACGCTCAACGGGCGCTTTTTCGGCAAAACCTGGCATGATGCGTTCCAGACTATGCGCGTAAAACCGTCCGCCGGTCATATTCTTAGTACCGGCTGCATCACCTCGTTCCAGCAAAAGCACAGATACTCCTGCTTTTGCCAAACAATAAGCGGCGGTACTTCCTGCCAGACCTGCACCTACAATAATCACCTCATAGTCAGCCATCGCTATACTCCTTTTTGATGAAAGCCTGTTCAGGCTAATGCAGCTTCAAGCGCAGGAAGAACCTCTTTAAAATCACCAACGATGTAATAATCGGAGTTGGCATTCATGAGCGCGTCAGGATCTTTGTTGATTGAAACAATCACTTTGGCATCACGAATGCCGTAATAATGCTGCGCTTGCCCTGAAATACCGACAGCAATATAAAGTTGCGGTTTAATCACTTGCCCTGAAACACCAACGTAAACTTCCTCTGGCAGCCATTTAAAAAATTCTGCGATCGGACGTGTACAGGCAATTTCACCTTCCACTTTTTTAGCCAGACGTTCAGCAATTGCCAGATCTGACTGTTCACTCACACCGCGACCAACTCCAACTACTTTGAGTGCATCACCCAAATTACTGGTCTGTGCTTTACGAGGCTGCCGCTCAACTACACGGCTACTGCCAGTTTGTGCAGCCAGTTTGATAACTGTGCCGCTTTGACTGCTGTCTGCTGGCAATACTTCATAATTCTGTGCAGATACGGTTGCCAGAACGATAGGTGCTTGGGTTTTGACACTTTTAACTGCCAAACCGCCATAAACCATCATTTCACCGCTAATAACACCGCCGTCAACCGCAAGATTTTTTGCATCTGAAATACAAGGTGCATCAAGCAATGCTGCCATTCTTGCCGCCATATCCCGACAACGTTTGCTAGTACCCAATAAAACTAACTGCGGTTGTTCTTCTTTGGCTTTTTTTACCAGTTCTGGCAAATAGTCCTCTTCCCACAACGCATTTTCGCTTAATGGCAGGGCATACACTTGATTAACACCATACTGATAAGCAGGCTGTGCAACATTTTCGTCCCCGCGCACAAAAACAGTGATCGCAGAATCCGAAGCCAAAGATTTAGCACCAGCAACCATAGCAGCAACGCTATCTACTGCTTCAGCAATAATCCAAATATTTTTCATTGATAATCTCCTATTGCATAAAATCGCTGTTAAAGCACACCATCTACCCGAAGCTGCTTGACCAAGTCAGAAGCAGCGACAGAAATGTCTACACCTTCAGGATTCATTCTCTGTGCTTTACGACTTACCACAGGTGCTTTCACACTGGAGACGACCAATTGAGGTTTTAATGTATCCGCAGAAATACCAATATCTTCCAGCGTCAATGCGGTACTTGGTTTTTTCTTAGCGCCAAGAATTTGCTTCACACCCGGAATTGGTGCTTCGCCAATATCAGGAGCAATGCTGATAACCACTGGCGTGTTGACTTCAATCACTTCAACACCATCGTCCAGTTTTCTTTCTACTTTCAGCACATCGCCTTGCATCTGAACCCGACTGGCATAAGTGATGCAATTAAACCCTAACAACGCAGCGATACGCGGACCAACCTGCTGTGCATACTCATCACTTGAGCCTTCAGAGCAGATCACAATATCAACAGTGTCCAGATGTTTGATCATGGCAGCCAACGTTTTACTCGTTGCCGCGCTGTCAGCGCCCGCCAGATCTGAATGATCCAGTGTGTATACCGCGTCCATACCCCGCGCTAACGCATCTTTACTGGATACAGCACAATTCACACCACAACTGATCCCGACTAAATCTGCACCCGTTGCTGCTTTTAATTGCACACCAACTTCCAAGCCGATCTGATCATAATCATTGATCTGTGCTTTGCTCTTCTCCAGATCCAGCTCGCGCGTACTTTCATTTACGCGAATATCTGCATCGTCCAGTACCCACTTGTAACAAGTAACAATCTTCATTTTTTCTCCTGCTATCGCAATCTACTTCTTCCCGAAGATCCCATAACAAACCGGAGACAACGGGAAGAAAGCATCTGAAAAAGCAAATTTTTTACAATTCAATCCACTTAATTTCAGCAAGGAGAGTGTCACCAAAACGGATAAAATATCTCCGGCAACACACTCATCTGTACTAAAAACACGACTTATCCCAGCGTATTACCAGCGATCACCATTCTCATTACTTCACTGGTACCTTCATAAATTTCGGTGATTTTTGCATCACGCATATAACGCTCAACAGGATAAGAACGCGTATATCCGATACCGCCATGAATCTGTACGGCTTTCGTGGTAACGTCCATTGCGGTAGTCGCTGCAAACAATTTAGCCATAGCCGCTTCTTTTGAAATACGCTCTCCGGCTTCTTTAAGTACCGCTGCTCGATACACCAGCAGGCGCGCTGCTTCGACTTGCGTTGCCATATCAGCGATCATCCATTGAATCCCCTGATTGGCAGAAATAGGCTTACCAAATTGCTTACGTTCTTTGGAGTAAGTGATTGCAGCACTCAATGCACCCTCAGAAATACCTAATGCCTGAGAAGCGATACCAATACGTCCGCCGTCCAGTGTTTGCATTGCGACTTTAAAGCCCTTACCTTCGCCGCCTAGCATGTTTTCCTTAGGAACAATGCAGTTTTTCAGAATGATTTCAGTTGTTGATGAACCGCAAATCCCCATCTTTTCTTCAGCCTGTCCAACGACAAAACCAGGGAAACTTTTTTCAACGATAAAAGCACTAATACCTTTAAGTCCCAGACTTTTATCTGTCATTGCCATCACAATGAATACATCAGCGACAGCACCATTGGTAATAAAGACTTTCGCACCGTTAAGCACGTAATGATCACCATCTAAAACGGCTTCTGTTTGTTGTCCAGCCGCGTCAGTTCCCGCACCTGCTTCGGTCAGACAGAAAGCACCTAACTTTTTACCCGCAGCCAAATCCGGAACATATTTTTTCTTTTGCTCTTCCGTACCGAAATTCAAAATAGGATGTGTACACAATGAAGTATGTGCAGACAAAATTACCGCATGTGTTGCACAAACTTTTGCCAGCTCTTCTACAGCAATGGCATAGCTCAAATAATCACTGCCACTGCCGCCGTATGCTTCAGGAATAGAAAGTGCAAAAATATCTAGTGCTGCCATGCGCTTAACGGTGTTCATCGGGAAAGTGTGTGTTTTATCTACTTCGGCTGCAATGGGGCGAACTTCCTGCTCGGCAAATTCACGTACCATTTGCTGAATCATTTGTTGCTCTTCTGTCAATGTAAAATTCATAGCAATTCCTTCATTTATTTTTAAAAACACTCAGGATTAAACCTGACATACCTGCACTCGCTTTATTTAAAAAGCGGATAATTTTTTCTTAACGTCTAAATAGCAGAAGTGCTTCACCCTCAAGCACCACAACGCCCTCAGCGTTTTCTGCCCAAGTGGTCATCACGACTCTTTCTTTCTCTTCGATTTTTTCTTTCACTTCAGCCCATACCGTCAGTTTGTCACCCAAAAATACAGGCGCTTTGAACCGAATAGACTGACCCATATAGATGCTGCCATTACCAGGAATTTTGATCCCCAAAACAGCACTGATTAAGCTGGCTGTTAACATGCCATGAGCAATCCGCCGACCAAACGGCGTTGTTTTTGCAAACGCTTCATCGACATGTACTGGATTATGATCTTCAGAAAGATCAGCAAACGTATCCACCATTTCTGCGGTGATAACTTTTTGTATGAAGTCTTTATCACCAACTTTTAAACTATCAAATGTCCACGCCATCGTTAGAACTCCTATTCAACACACATAATTTATAATTAAGCCAAGCCCATAGGCTCATCGCGGAAAATACGTTCGTCCATTAATTTTGGGGGGGTATCCATCTTTGGCTTGAAATCCATATGTGCCAAAATATCTTTTTCAATATCAATTCCCGGAGCCACTTCAATCAGATGAAGCCCATCTTTACGCAACTCAAACACCGCACGTTCTGTGATATAGAGCACTGGCTGCCCTTGTTCAGAAGCATATTCACCACTGAACGTGACATGATTCACTTGCTTGATAAATTTCTTAACCTGACCTTCGTTCACAATTTCTAAACGACCATTACCCGTAGCGATTTTCAGACCTTTTGCCGTAAAAGCGCCGCAGAAAAATAACCGTTTGGCATTTTGAGTAATATTGATGAATCCACCGGCTCCAGTAATGCGCGTCCCCATTTTGCTCACATTAATGTTGCCAACTTCATCGCACTCAGCGAGACCTAAGTAAGCCAAATCAATGCCGCCGCCATCATAAAAATCAAACTGCCCAGGCTGATCCAACACACAATCTGCATTGATTGATAAACCGAACAGTAAACCGCCAGCAGGAATCCCACCGACAGGACCCGCTTCAACCGTCAGTGTCATGTAATCGCCGATCTTTTCTTCATTCGCGACAAGCGCAACCGCTTCTGGCACGCCGATACCCAGATTGACCACCGTATCGGGTTTAAGCTCCATTGCTGCTCTTCGTCCGATGATTTTGCGCTCGTCCATAGGCAGCGGCTCAATTGCCCCAGTCGGTATACATAGTGCGCCGCTATAAACGTCCAGCATTTGATGGTCAGCTTCAGGCATGTGATCAGCCGCCGCAGGCACAACGACCACAGCGTCTACATAGATATGAGGGATCTTCACGTCTTTAGGATTGAGCGTTCCATTTTTCACCACGCGCTCTACCTGTACGATGACTTTACCGCCGGAATTTTTTACCGCTTGCGCCATCGCCGTTACACACAGGAAAACACCCTCTTTTTCCATCGTGATATTGCCTTTTTCATCGGCTGTTGTGCCGCGAATAAAGCAGACATCTAAAGGAAACGCTTTATAGAGTAATTGTTCACGTCCGCCGACATGAATAAGCTCAACCAGATCTTCTTTTGCTGACTTATTGATCTTTCCCCCGTCCAGACGAGGATCGACAAATGTTTTCAATCCAACATGTGTAATTGTTCCAACTTTACCCGCAGCAATATCACGCAGTAATTGAGATAAAGTCCCTTGAGGCAAGTTATAGGCTTCTATTTTTTCTTCTGATGCCAACTTTCCTAATTTAGGAGACAAATTCCAATGTCCCCCGACAACACGTTTAATCAATTTTTCATGAGCTAAATGATTCAGGCAGGCATCTTTTCCATCACCCTGACCTGCCGCATACACCAGCGTTAATCCGGTTGGCGCATTCGTCTGTAAAAATCGTTTTTCCAGTGCCTTGCATAGCGCTTCTGGCTGTGCATTACACACAAATCCTTCAACTGCTAAAACATCTCCGTCCTGAATTAAAGAAACGGCTTCATCTAACTCCATTAATTTCTTTGCCATACATACTCCTGCATTTTTGCGTTCTACTTCACTGTCAACACAGATCAACATTCTTGAATAGAAACGTCCTGCTGCTTCTCCGATAAAGTCAGGGACTCTTCTTTATTCGATTTACACGCTGACTACAGAGCTACTAAGTGCATGAAATACAGTGCATAAAACATGCCACCTATTAACAATGGCTTTAATTCACAGTTAATACATTGTTTTATATATGGAAATAAAGGTTACAGGAGGGATTGCGATACTGATTATTAGTGAAAGGCGACATAAATAATGTAGTGTTTGCCCTACACTTTTTGAAAAAGTGTAGGGTGAAGAGCAGCACATACAGTAAATGAATCGGAGGTTTATTTGGGTAAGGAAATGGGGAAATTAATAGATTGATAATAACGTCTAGCCGCAAACATATTTCTAGCGTTGTATCAACCAGATAGTATTGAATAGTTGAAAAAACTATTCGCTCAATAAAGCGATATTCATGTTATTAAAAAGCACTAAGTATTTTTTATGCTGCACTGTTTGTACATTTCTGATACAAATACAGTCGATTTTATTATGTAAATCCACAAATTAAAAAATTACATCTTAACTAAAATCTGTATCCACAAGGACTGACATGAATACGTTATCCCCTTACCTGCTCGAAATCTGGAAGTCGTCAGCTCGCTGGCAGATATTCCGCCGGAGCAGGTACTCAATAAATTTTCCAACTTTCTCCTATATATCATTGAAACAAAGTGTAAAAACAGAAACAGATATACCAGAGAACGACACACTGGTTGAACAGTTAATGGAGAAAAAACAATCATGATTTCATTATCACTCGACGATGGCGTCAACTGTTGCAGTATTTATTTTGATGAGAAAGGTCAGGGATATACAACCAGGGCAACGCAGAGTCATTGGGTTGAGTATGCAGATAAAAACAGATCGGAAGCCCCCTCTGAAAATTTTGCGGGATTTACTAACGGCAACGATGCCCAATTCTTTTTAGGCGGAAAAGCCTATTTTGAAGCGTTGCTGTCCGCCTTTAAGCAGGCGAAGAAAAGTATTTATATCGCTGGCTGGCAGGTCAACTGGGACGCGCAACTGGCTGACGGTGTGCGTCTGGTTGATGCGTTATTAGATGTGGCGAAGAGTGTGCCGGGGATTAAAATTTATATTATGCCGTGGAAGAATCGTTCTCCGATTGAGACGTATGCCAGAGCCACCGAGCGAGTCTTTGCCGCGATGAATCATCATCTGGGTAAACGAGTTTTCTTTGTCCAGTTAGCCAGTCACAATGACAGCACCGCCTTATTTTTCTCTCATCATCAAAAATGCGTCATTATCGACGAGGAGATTGCCTTTGTCGGCGGTATTGACCTTGCCTATGGGCGCTATGATGACCATTTTGGTTTGATTGCCAGTGCCGATAATCGCAAGGGTCTCAATCAATACAATCCCTGCGTTCCCCAGATGTTGACGGGGACAGCGGAAGCCTATGACCCGATGCGTGAACATATCACACTCATGACATCGAATGATGATGAAAAACCTTATCATGAACAGCAAAATATCAAGCAATGCAATGAGAAAGCGGTACAGCGTATGCCGTAGCAGGACTATCAGGTGAAGGTGAAGATTAAGTTGTGTTCCTGTTAATTTTTCTTGCCCTATCGCCTCAAAAATACCTCATGCTCTAAATGGAGATAACTTTAATCATAATCGCCAATTTTATACACATCGTCCCTCCCCGAAACACCCATTCCCCATGCCAATAACCGAGATGGCAGGTATACTTCTACTTATTGCTAATTTGAACTGTAGAAAATCTATGCGTGGGTTAACTTTTTGGCTGTCGGTGTATGTTGGTTTTCTGATGCCTGTTTTTGCCTCTATGGGCAAAACATCGGTAGATCAGCCATTGCTCTCTCCGGCTGTTGGGATTGAGTCAGGCACGCCACCAGCGAAACCGTTAATGGATATTCGTCAAAGCGGGTTTGTTTATTGCGTAAGCGGTGTAGTGGATAGTTTTAATCCGCAAATCGCGAATGGCGGTGTGTTAGTGGATACCATCGCCGTACAGCTTTATAACCGTTTACTTGATGTTGATCCCGATAATTATCGTTTGATCCCTGAGTTAGCCGAACGTTGGGAAAGTTTAAATGGCGGTTCAACCTACCGTTTTTATCTGCGTAAAAATGTGCCTTTTCAGTCTACGGAATGGTTTACGCCAACACGCATGATGAATGCTGATGATGTAGTATTTAGTTTTAGCCGTATTTTTAATCAGGAATCGCCTTATCACAGCGTCAACGGCGGTCATTATCCCTATTTTGACAGTATGCAGTTTTCTGATGCGGTAAAAAGTATTGCGAAAATTGATGATTACACTGTAGAAATTCAACTTTATCAGCCTGATGCTTCGTTTTTATGGCATTTAGCAACCCACTATGCGCCCGTGCTTTCTGCTGAATATGCGCGTAATTTAACGCAACGCGGAATGCAGGAATTAATTGATCGCCAGCCGGTTGGTACAGGTCCTTTTCTGCTGAAAGAGTTCCGTGCAGGGCAATTTATCCGTTTGTATCGTAATGAAAATTACTGGCGCGGTATGGTGAAAATGCCGCAAGTGGTGATTGATCTCGGTGCTGGCGGTACAGGACGTTTATCCAAATTATTAACCGGTGAATGTGATGTTTTGGCATATCCGGCAGCCAGTCAGCTTTCTATTTTACGTAATGATCCGCGTTTACGTATTTCGTTGCGAATGGGCATGAATGTCGCTTATCTGGCATTTAACACCAGCAAAGCGCCGCTAAATGATGTGCGCGTGCGGCAAGCGATTTCACTGGCGATTAATAATCAACGCCTGATGCAATCGGTCTATTATGGTACAGCCGAAACCGCAGCATCAATTTTACCAAGAACGTCATGGGCTTATGATAACGATGCAAAAATTACTGAATACAATGTCGAACAAGCCAGACAGTTGTTACAACAAGCAGGGATCACCAAGCTGCGTTTGCATTTATGGGTGCCGACGGCATCACGCTCTTATAACCCTAGCCCGGTAAAAATGGCGGAGCTAATTCAGGCGGATCTGGCGCAGCTCAATATTAAAGTCACTATTGTGCCGATTGAGGGACGTATTCAGGAGACACACCTTAGCGATGAGGATCACGATTTAACGCTAACCGGCTGGGCAACTGACAGTAATGATCCCGATAGTTTTTTCCGTCCGTTGCTGAGTTGCGCCGGTATTGATTCTCATACCAATTATGCTCATTGGTGTAATCCTGAGTTCGACCGTTTATTAACTGATGGCGTGGTGACGCAAGAGCTGGTTAATCGCATCAATATTTACCAGCACGCGCAACAAATATTGGCTCAAGAACTTCCTGTTTTGCCTTTAGCATCTTCATTGCGGATACAAGCCTATCGCCATGATATAAAAGGACTGGTGTTGAGTCCGCTGGGCAATGTATCTTTTGCTGGTGTATACCGTGAACAGACAAATCAAGAACAAGCAGAGAATAACTGATGATTATTTATCTTCTCAGGCGACTATTGCTGGCATTGGTGACGCTGCTGATTTTAACTTTTGTCAGCTTTAGCCTCTCATATTACACGCCCAATGCGCCATTGAGCGGATCAAGTCTGCTTGATGCTTATCCGTTTTATCTACAAAACTTGCTGCACGGTGATTTCGGTACGTCGGTGATTAATGAGCAACCCATTAGTGATCAACTCAAGCTGGTTTTCCCCGCGACGCTGGAACTTTGTGTTTTAGCATTTGTGATCGCATTAGGTTCGGGCATTCCGCTTGGTATCACTGCGGCAATGAACAAAGGTAAATGGCTGGATCGTATTATTACGTCGGTTTCCCTTGTCGGTTTTTCCATTCCTATTTTTTGGCTGGCGCTGTTACTGATGCTGTTCTTCTCGCTGAATATCGGTTATCTGCCGGTATCAGGGCAATATGATTTGCTTTATCAAATTCAGCCCGTAACCGGCGCTGCGCTGATTGATGCCCTGCTGTCTGATTCACCGTATCGTGAACAAATTATTATCAGCATGATTAAACATCTGATTTTACCGGTGATGACACTCTCTTTTGCGCCGATGACAGAAGTTATTCGCCTTACGCGCCAGAGCGTGATCCAGATCATCGGGCAGAATTATATTAAAGCCGCCGCTACGCGCGGTTTATCACGGTTCACCATTATTCACCGTCATGTTTTGCACAACGTTTTTCCGATCATTATTCCTAAACTCAGTTTGCAGTTTTCTACTATGCTGGCATTAGCGATGATGGCTGAATATGTTTTTAACTGGCCAGGACTTGGGCGCTGGCTGATTATTGCGATCCGTCAGCAGGATTTTGCCGTGATCTCAGCCGGTATTATGGTGATGGGAAGTCTGTCTATTACGGTGAATTTGATTGCCGATATGTTCAGTGCGATGACCAATCCGTTCAAAAATAAGGAATGGTATGCTTTCAGATAACGTCTATCGGGAAAATAAAATGCCCAGCGCGTTTAGCTATATCTGGCATCGTATTCGTCGGGATATTCTGGCAATGATTGGGCTATATGGTGTGCTGTTATTAATCGCGCTGTGTCTGTTCGGTCAGATGATTGCGCCGTATCAGTTAGATCAACAGTTTCTCGGTTATCAACTATTGCCGCCCTCCTGGTCGCGTCATGGCGATGTGTCGTTCTTTCTTGGTACAGATGATTTGGGGCGCGATATTCTTAGTCGGCTGTTAAATGGCGCAGCGCCGACATTTGGTGCTGCGTTGTTGGTAACACTTGCAGCGGCGTTATTTGGTACTATTTTAGGGACACTTGCGGGCGTTTCGCGCGGGTTAAAATCCGCTTTTTTGAATCATCTTTTAGATACGCTGCTGGCGATCCCCTCGTTGCTTATCGCCATTATTGTGGTGGCGTTTGTCGGTCCGCGTTTAGAACACGCGGCTTTTGCTGTATGGCTGGCGCTGCTGCCGCGTATAGTACACACCATTTATCGCACGGTTTATGACGAGCTGAAAAAAGAGTATGTGATTGCAGCGCGTTTAGATGGCGCATCGACCTCGTATATTTTACGTAATGGCTTGCTGCCGAATATTGCGCCTGTGTTGGTATCTGAATTTACCCGCTCATTATCGATGGCAATTATGGACATCGCCGCGCTAGGTTTTTTAAATCTCGGCGCACAATTTCCGTCTCCTGAATGGGGCGCAATGTTGGGCGATTCCCTTGAGCTGATTTATGTTGCGCCGTGGTGTGTGATGCTGCCTGGCGTATCAATTATGATAAGTGTATTGCTGGTTAACCTGCTTGGCGACGGGATTTACCGCGCTATTGCGATTAGTGATGAATACTATGAATGATTAAGAGTAATAAATAATGCCCTTATTAGATATTCGCAATCTTACCATTGAATTCATGACTTCCGCCGGTCCGGTTAAAGCGGTGGATCGCGTCAGTCTGACCTTTACAGAGGGCGAAATTCGCGGGATCGTGGGTGAATCCGGCTCCGGTAAAAGTTTAATTGCCAAAGCGATTTGCGGTGTCAGTAAAGATAACTGGCGCATTACGGCTGACCGTTTCCGTTTCAATGATATTGACTTGCTCAAACTTACACCGCGCCAGCGCAGAAAGCTGGTCGGGCATAATATCTCAATGATTTTTCAAGAGCCGCAATCTTGTCTCGATCCCTCAGCAAAAATAGGAAAACAGCTCATTCAGGCGATTCCTGGCTGGACATATAAAGGGCATTGGTGGCAGCGTTTTAACTGGCGCAAACATCGCGCCATTGAGTTATTGCACCGCGTAGGGATTAAAGATCACCAAGATATTATGCGGAGTTATCCTTATGAACTGACTGAGGGCGAATGCCAAAAAGTGATGATCGCCATCGCACTGGCAAATCAACCTCGTTTGCTGATCGCTGATGAACCAACTAATGCAATGGAACCGACAACACAGGCGCAAATTTTCCGTTTATTGGCGCGCATGAATCAAAACAATAACACCACGATTCTGCTGATCAGCCATGACTTACAAATGATGAGTAAATGGGCAACCAGAATTAACGTGATGTATTGCGGGCAAACGGTGGAAAGCGCACTGTGCGAAGAATTATTAACCATGCCGCATCACCCTTATACACAAGCATTAATTCGCGCAATGCCGGATTTTGGTCGAGCTTTGCTGCATAAAAGCCGCTTAAATACGCTGTCTGGCGTGATCCCGTCCCTTGAGCATTTACCGATCGGCTGTCGCTTAGGTCCGCGCTGCCCGTATGCACAGAAAAAATGTATTGAAACACCGCGTATCCGCGATATTAAAGGTCATCGATTCTCCTGCCATTTCCCGCTGAATATTGAGGAGACATCTTGATGAGTACCTTGCTGGAAGTTCGTAATTTATCAAAAACCTTTCACTTTCGTACCGGATTGTTCCGCCCGAACGAACTGGAAGCGGTAAAACCGGTCAGTTTTATACTGCGTGAAAAACAAACTCTGGCAATTATCGGGGAAAATGGCTCTGGCAAATCCACGCTGGCGAAGATGATCTCCGGCATGATCAAGCCCTCTTCCGGTGAAATGCTAATCGATGATCATAAACTGGAATTTGGCGATTACAGTTATCGCAGCCAGCATATTCGTATGATATTTCAAGACCCAAATACCTCGTTCAATCCAAGACAACGCATTGGGCAATTGCTGGATATTCCGCTGCGGCTTAATACCAATCTTGCGGCGTCAGCACGGGAAAAACAGATTAATATGACACTACGCCAAGTCGGGTTGCTGCCGGATCATGCTTATTACTATCCGCAAATGCTGGCATCAGGGCAAAAGCAGCGCGTGGCGCTGGCACGGGCGTTGATTCTGCAACCCAAAATTATTGTTGCTGATGAAGCCTTAGCGTCGCTGGATATGTCTATGCGTTCACAGTTGATCAACTTAATGATGGAATTACAAGAAAAGCACGGTATATCCTACATCTATGTGAGCCAGCATTTAGGCATGGTGAAACATGTCAGCGATCAATTATTTGTGATGCAAAACGGTGAAGTCGTGGAGCGCGGAAATACAGCGGAAGTCATCGCATCACCGCTGCATGATATTACGCGGCGTTTGATTAACAGCCACTTTACCGAGACATTCACCGCAGATCACTGGCGGAAAGATAACTTAGATTTTTAAATTTACTGGTATGAAGCAATGAAAATAACGCATACCAATAAAACACAAGGGGAATAGCACTAGTTCTCCCGTTTGCTATTACAGCAACACGACTGATCGGAGCAGTTCCACAAAGGTACACTATCTTGTGCTGTTGCATGATAGAATCGCTCCGTTTTTTAACACTGACCGACGCGGACATATTCCAGCGGTCATAAATTGACTACAAGGATCATAGCTATGGGTTTTCTGACCGGTAAGCGTATTCTGATTACTGGTGTTGCCAGCAATCGCTCTATCGCCTTTGGTATCGCGCAGGCGATGAAACGTGAAGGTGCTGAACTGGCTTTTACTTATCAGAACGAAAGATTGAAATCTCGCGTAGATGAGTTCGCCGCAGAATTAGGCAGCAACATTGTGTTGCCTTGTGATGTTGCTGAAGATGAAAGCATCACTACGCTGTTCACTGAATTAGCCAAAGTATGGCCTAAGTTTGATGGTTTCGTTCACTCTATCGGTTTCGCACCAGGCGACCAGTTAGACGGCGATTATGTCAATGCCGTAACCCGTGACGGTTTCAAAATTGCACATGACATCAGCTCTTACAGCTTTGTTGCATTAGCAAAAGCCTGCCGCGAAATGCTGAATAAAGATTCTGCATTACTCACTCTTTCCTATTTAGGTGCAGAGCGCGCAATTCCTAACTACAACGTGATGGGATTAGCTAAAGCGTCACTGGAAGCTAACGTGCGCTATATGGCTAATGCAATGGGACCAGAAGGTATTCGTGTTAATGCTATTTCTGCGGGTCCAATCCGTACTCTGGCTGCTTCCGGCATTAAAGATTTCAAAAAAATGCTGTCTCACTGTGAAGCCGTAACGCCAATTCGCCGTACTGTAACCATTGAAGATGTGGGTAATTCTGCTGCGTTCTTGTGTTCAAATCTGGCTGCGGGTGTAAGCGGTGAAGTTCTGCACGTTGACGGCGGTTTCAGTATCGCGGCAATGAATGAACTTGAATTGAAATAATAGAAAAATAATTCTTTGTGTAACTAGCTGAGTAACTACCAGAAGAGTTATTAACTAACGGGCAACCTTTATGGTTGCCCTTTGTTTGGGTAAATTCAGAGAATTATAGATAGCGGCATAAATAAGCGGTAGGTTCACAAACCTGTACGTTAAATTCACTTTTGCCCGGAACATGGAACGATTCGCCCTCATCAAATACCGTCCATTCTGTAGCTCCCGGCAATAACACATTCAAAGAGCCAGTAATTACGGTCATCTCTTCAGGTTGCGATGTACTAAAGTTGTATTCTCCCGCGTCCATAACGCCAATACTGGAACGCCCGATACTGCCATTTTCAAAGCCAATGGATTTTACTCTTCCTGCAAAATATTCGTTTACATTTAGCATAATTTGGCACCTGAGTTGAGTGAGAAATTAAAGTCTTATATTAGAAATATCAGTAAATTATTGTTACCAGGAAAAGCTAACTTTGTGAAGCAACGCCGATAATCCATCTTTATTTCGGTTTTATCCCTTTTAACCGCCCTATTTATCAAAAGATCGACTAAAATTATCGCCGAAATATTCTGTCATATCTCTGATTGGTCGATTAATTGGAAAAACAGCAGGATAAGCCTTGCTCCGCACAGCCCTTTTGTGTAAAACAAGCCATTCTAAAATGGCTCACTCATTCATAGCGTTTCAATAATATATGTTTCAAGATAACCCGCTGCTAGCGCAGCTTAAACAGCAACTCCACGCGAATACTCCACGAGTTGAAGGCGTCGTCAAAGGTACTGAAAAAGGTTTTGGTTTTCTTGAGGTTGATAGCCAAAAAAGCTATTTCATTCCGCCTCCGCAAATGAAAAAAGTGATGCACGGCGATCGGATTACTGCCAGTGTTCATACGGAAAAAGATCGCGAGTTAGTCGAACCTGAAACGCTAGTTGAGCCTTTCCTTACTCGTTTTATTGGTCGGATTCAGCAAAAAAATAACCGCTTATTTATTATCCCAGATCATCCGCTCATCAAAGAAGTTATCCCTTGTAATCCTGTCGAAACTTTAACGCAGTCGCTAAATCAAGGGGATTGGGTTGTTGCTGAAATGGATAGTCACCCGCTTAACGGCGGACGCGGATTTCATGCCAACGTGACGGAATATATTACTTTCGCTGATGATCATTTAGCACCGTGGTGGGTGACATTGTCACGCCATCAATTAGAGCGTGAAGCACCGCAATGGCTGGCAAATGAAATTCAGGACGACAATATTATCCGCCGTGATTTAACGGATATTCATTTTGTCACCATTGATAGTGAGTCCACCGAAGATATGGACGATGCGCTGTATGTCGAGCCGTTGGATAACGACCGATTAAAACTATCAATTGCCATTGCAGATCCAACCGCTTACGTCACTGCGGGCAGCGAAATTGATACCATTGCTTTAAAACGCGCCTTTACCAATTATTTACCCGGTTTCAACATTCCGATGTTACCGCGCGAACTATCCGATAATTTATGTTCGCTGCGCCCGAATGAACGCCGCCCTGCACTGGTTTGTCAGGTGATCCTCGCTGCTGATGGAACGCTTAGCGATGAAATTGAATTTTTCAGCGCTTGGGTAATGTCAAAAGATAAGCTGGATTACGAAAATGTTTCCAACTGGCTGGAGAATACCGGTACATGGCAGCCAGAAAATGCAGCGACCGAACAACAAATTAAGTTATTACATCAAATTGCCCTGCGTCGTATTGCGTGGCGCGGTAAACATGCACTGCTGTTTAAAGATCGCCCTGATTATCGGTTTATTCTCGGTGAAAAAGGCGAAGTGCTGGACATCATCACCGAACATCGCCGTATTGCTAACCGCATTGTGGAAGAATCGATGATCGTCGCAAATATTTGTGCCGCGCGCGTGCTAAAAGAACGCTTAGGCTACGGTATTTTCAACGTTCATGCCGGTTTTGATCCCATGTTGGTGGATCAGGCAATCAATGTGCTGCAACTCAACGGTGCTGAATTTAATAAAGAAGATATTTTGACGCTGGAGGGTTTCTGCCAACTACGCCGTTTCCTTGATACTCAGCCAACTTCATATCTGGATAGCCGTATCCGTAAATATCAGACGTATGCCGAAGTCAGTACCACGCCAGCTCCGCATTATGGATTAGGGCTGGACGCTTACGCGACATGGACTTCACCGATTCGTAAATACGGCGATATTATAAATCATCGCTTGCTCAAGGCATTGATCCACAATATTCCGTCAACAACACCAGATGACAGCGTAATGCAGCCATTGGCTGATCGCCGCCGCTTTAATCGTATGGCGGAACGTGATGTAGGTGATTGGTTATACGCCCGCTTTTTGCAGGATAAAGCCGGAACGGATACGCGCTATCTCGCCGAAATTATGGATATTTCGCGCGGCGGTATGCGTATTAAACTGCTGGAAAACGGCGCGGTGGCGTTTATTCCGGCACCATTTATTCATGCTGTACGTGATGAGCTGGTGTGCAGTGCAGAAACCGGTACAGTACAAATTAATGGTGAAACCGTCTATCGTCAGGGCGATACACTGGAAGTAACTATTGCCGAAGTCCGCATGGAAACCCGCAGTATTATCGCGCGCCCTGCTCCGTCACTGGCTTAGACTGATGAGATGATGCGCTCAGGTTTAGAGCGCATCATCTCTCATATAGTGATAAATGTCGCATTTCACATCTTCTGTCAAAAAAATAAACAACAAACTGCTTGTACCAAATTCTGTGCTGTGTTTTTATTGACGCACTTAATTTTACTGATTGATAAGGTCTACCCTGTGATGCCATCTCAATTCACTTCGACTCTGCTCCTCACCGCGCAACCTGCCGCGGTAGTCGTCGTGCGTGTGGTGGTGGTCGTCGGCAATGCGCCGTAGGGTCCGAATCAACGTCCGAATTCGAAACCCCGCTGGCGCAAACCGAGCGGGGTTTTTCTTTATATGCTCCCCGCTCCGCGAGTACCGGCTACAGTTACAATAAAAAGGAATCAGGCATGACACAACAACGAACCCGTTTTACGGGCGCTGAATTGATTATTTACTTACTGGAACGTCAAGGGATCACTACGGTTGCTGGAGTTCCCGGCGGAGCGGCGTTACCGTTGTATGATGCGTTAGGAAAAAGCACCATTATTCATCACATTCTGGCGCGCCACGAACAAGGTGCCGGATTTATCGCGCAAGGCATGGCTCGCGCCAGCGGCAAAGCAGCGGTTTGTATTTCATCGAGCGGTCCTGGTGCGACAAATTTAGCTACACCAATTGCTGATGCCAAGCTGGACTCCATTCCGCTGGTTTGCATCACTGCACAAGTTTCCTCCGATATGATCGGAACTGACGCATTTCAGGAAGTTGACACCTACGGCATTTCTATTCCGATAACTAAACACAACTATCTGGTGCGTAATATCTGTGAATTACCAAAAGTGATTTGTGATGCGTTCCGTATTGCTGAGTCAGGACGTCCGGGACCTGTTTGGATCGACATTCCAAAAGATGTGCAAACCGCGACGATTGATTTAGCCGAACTGCCGCCGATTCCTGTTCCTGATAAAGCGCCGCTATTTGACACTAATTTAGTCACGCAAGCGGCTGCCATGATTAATCAGGCAAAGCGCCCTGTTCTGTATTTAGGCGGCGGTATTATTAGTGCTAACGCTCATCAAGCCGCTTTAAATCTGGCTGAACATGCCAATATCCCAATGACATTAACGTTAATGGCGCTGGGCGCAATTCCAACTGATCACCCGTTATCACTGGGAATGCTAGGAATGCACGGCGCGCGCAGTACAAATCTGACGCTGCAAGAAACCGATCTACTGGTCGTTTTGGGCGCACGTTTTGATGATCGCGCGATTGGTAAAGCATCGCAATTTTGCCCTAATGCCAAAATCATTCATGTGGATATTGACCGCGCGGAATTAGGCAAAATCAGACGTCCTGATATTACGATTCATGCCGATGTTAATCAGGTTTTACAGCAAATTTTGCCGCAAGTTGACGCCCAACCGCGTACCGAATGGTTAAATACTGTTAAGCAATTTAAACAGCAATATCCGTTTAATATGCCGGAAGCGGATAATCCATTAAGTCATTACGGTTTAGTTTTAGCTGCCGCGCGTTGCGCGGGCAAAGAGGCGATTGTGACTACCGATGTCGGTCAACATCAAATGTGGGTAGCGCAGGCTTATCCGCTGTCTCGCCCGCGCGAATGGCTGACTTCTGGCGGTTTAGGCACAATGGGATTTGGTTTACCCGCAGCGATCGGTGCGGCATTAGCAGAGTCGAATCGTAAAGTGCTGTGTTTCTCCGGCGACGGCAGTTTAATGATGAACATTCAAGAGCTGGCTACTGCGGTAGAACATAATCTAGATGTTAAAATTATTCTGATGAATAATCAGGCACTTGGTTTAGTTTATCAACAACAAACCATGTTCTACGAAGAGCGTACCTTTGCCTCTGCTTATCCTTTCCTGACGGACTTTATCAAGATCGCGGCTGGATTTGGTCTGGATACTTGCGATTTAAACAAAGCCGAAGATCCGCAGCAAGCACTGGCAGACGCGATTAATCGTTCAGGACCCTGCTTGATCCATGCCTTAATCGACATCAACAACAAAGTTTACCCAATGGTACCGCCGGGTGCCTCTAATATTGAAATGATTGGAGCTTAATCATGACGCAATCAGCTATATCACAACAAAATCAACAAATTGCTCTGGAAATTATCGTTCGCAATCACCCTGGTGTCATGTCACATATTTGCGGTTTGTTTGCACGGCGCGCTTTTAACGTGGAAGGCATTCTGTGTATGCCGATGAAAAACGATGCACAGAGCCGTATTTGGCTGCTGGTACAAAAAGATCATCGTCTGGATCAGATGGTCAGTCAGGTTGATAAACTGGAAGATGTTCAGCAAGTAAAATACAACGATGATTTGCGTATTTTTGAGCAACTGAGTACGTTTGTTCAGTAGTCGTTTATTATCTCATCGTCTATCTAAAAAATCCGCGCGGCTTAATTTCAGTTGCCCGCGCGGATAAAATAACGCCAGTAAATTATTCACAATTTCTTGATCTCAATCCCGTTCCTCTCCTGTCCTGCTGCCATTATATGGTTTACTCTTTAAGAGAACTGTTAATTCACCGCTGGAGGCGCTATGGCTCACTATCAAAATATTATGGTTGCAATTGATCCTGACGAAGAGGATCAAGCCGCATTACGCCGCGCGGTTTATCTCGTTCGCCGCAACGGAGGAAAAATTAAAGCATTTTTACCTATTTTTGATTTTTCTTATGAAGTCACAAGCCTGTTGTCGCAAGATGAACGTATGGCAATGCGCCAAAGCGCTATTGATCAACGCGTAGCGTGGATACGCCAACTTAGTCATTACTATATTGAGTCTGGCGTAGACATTGAAATCAAGGTGATATGGCATAAACGCTATCACGAAGCCGTTATTGAAGAAGTGGAAACTTTCGATCATGACTTGCTGATGAAAGCCGCACATCAACATGATCGTCTGGATTCGGTGATCTTTACGCCTATCGACTGGCATATATTGAGAAAATGTTCATGTCCGGTTTGGATGGTAAAAGATCAGCCGTGGCCTGAACATGGCAAAGCATTGGTTGCGGTTAACTTAGCCAGTGAAGAGGATTTTCATGATGAGTTAAATCAGAAATTGATTGAAGAATCTCTCGAACTGGCTGCATTTGCTGATAGCACCGAAGTGCAACTGGTCAGTGCTTATCCGTCAACGTCAATTAATATCGCCATTGAGCTGCCAGAGTTTGATCCGACCATGTACAACAACGCGATTCGCGGTCAGTTCTTAGTGGCAATGAAAGCATTAAGACAGCAATTCAGTATTCCTGAAGAACGCACTCACGTTGAAAAAGGTATGCCGGAAGATGTTATTCCTGCGGTTGCCGAAAAGATCGATGCCGGTATCGTAGTATTAGGTACAGTTGGTCGTACCGGTCTTTCAGCGGCATTTATCGGTAATACGGCAGAACGCGTGATCGGTCATCTAAAATGTGATTTGCTGGCGATCAAACCAGACGATACAGCAGAACATGACGAGCATGATGATGAGGATTAACCTCAGGTTTAGATAAAGAAATGACGAGAATAATAGGTTAATAAATAATTTGTAGGAGATCGCTTCTTACAGAAACAATGCAAAATAACCAATTGAAATAACAATGGTTTTACCGTGGAGGCGACAATCTATCGCCCGAATTAACAGCGCGGTGGGTTCACGGGCGGCAGATTGCCGCCCCTACAAAGAAATTGCATAATTATTTGAAATTCATCGTAATAATATAACTTTTTATCCGAAGTTCAGGTTGATTAAAAAAGGGCTGCATATAACTTGCAGCCCTTTTGTTTCCTGATGATTTAATCAAAAACTACGATAAAACGACAACGACAGACTACAATGCCCGCAGAATATTATCGACGCTCTCTTTCGCATCACCAAACAACATTTGAGTGTTCTCTTTAAAGAACAGCGGGTTTTGTACACCAGCGTAACCGGTATTCATCGAACGTTTAAACACGATAACATTCTGCGCTTTCCAGACTTCCAGCACAGGCATTCCGGCGATTGGGCTGCGAGGATCTTCCAGCGCGGCTGGGTTCACCGTATCGTTAGCACCAATAACCAGCACAGTATCGGTATCAACGAAATCATCATTAATTTCGTCCATTTCCAATACAATGTCATACGGTACTTTCGCTTCTGCCAGCAACACATTCATGTGACCCGGTAAACGACCGGCAACAGGGTGAATACCGAAACGGACTTTAATGCCCTTTTCACGCAGTTTCGCTGTAATTTCAGCCACCGGATATTGCGCTTGTGCAACCGCCATGCCGTATCCTGGTGTGATGATCACAGAAGAAGAGTTTCTCAGTAATTCAGCGACTTCTTCTGCTGAAGTTTCGCGGAATTCACCGACTTCTTCGCTTTCACCGGTAGACGAGCCATCTGTACCGAATCCACCAGCAATAACGCTGATAAATGAGCGGTTCATGGCTTTACACATAATGTAAGACAGGATCGCACCAGAAGAACCGACGAGTGCACCGGTTACGATCAGCAAATCGTTGCTTAACATAAAACCGGCTGCGGCGGCTGCCCAACCTGAGTAGGAGTTCAGCATCGACACTACCACAGGCATATCTGCACCACCGATAGACGCCACCAGATGCCAGCCGAATGCCAGTGCAATGATGGTCATAATCAGTAAAGTAAAGACATGAACGCCTGTGCTTTCACTGCTAACAAACCAAAGCATCAGCAGGAAAGAAACCACGATAGCCGCCAGATTCAATTTATGACGATGCGGTAACATCAGCGGTTTAGATGAAATCACGCCGCGTAATTTACCAAATGCCACAATAGAACCGGTGAACGTTACCGCACCGATGAAGATCCCCAAGAAGACTTCCACGTTGTGAATATTCAGCACAACTTGTAACTCTTCAACCGGAACACCTTCAGTATGCGGACCAACAATAAAGCTATTGAAGCCAACAAGTACCGCAGCCAAACCCACGAAGCTGTGCAAAATCGCAACCAGCTCCGGCATTTCTGTCATTTCAACTTTTCGAGCCAGATAGATACCGATAGCGCCGCCAATAATCATCGCCATAATAATCCAGCCGACATTGCTGGAATAAGGTCCGAAAATAGTTGCAACCAGCGCAATCGCCATACCTACCACGCCAAAGGTATTACCCTGTTTTGACGTTTCATGCTTGGATAAACCAGCAAGGCTGAAAATAAACAGAACCGCAGCAACAATATATGCGGCAGTAACTAATCCTCCAGACATATTCGTTACTCCTTAATTCTTACGGAACATTTTCAGCATACGCTGGGTGACGGTGAAACCACCGAAGATATTAATACTGGCAATCAGCACGGCGATAAATGAGAAGAAAGTCACCCATCCGCCATGACCAATTTGCAGCAGCGCCCCGACAACGATAATGCCGGAAATCGCATTGGTTACTGACATCAGCGGCGTATGCAGCGCATGGCTGACATTCCACACCACGTAGTAACCGACGATGCACGCCAGCGCAAATACCGTAAAGTGCGACAGGAATGAAGCCGGAGCCACACTTGCCATCCAACCAAACAGAATAATCGCCAGTACCAGCAAAGCATATTTTTTCACTGGTGAAGCTGGTGCAACGTCGGCTTTCGCGGCAGCAACATCAGCAACCGTTGGTTTCTGCGGTTGAGCAGAAACTTTAATTGGCGGCGCTGGCCATGTAATTTCACCGGTTTTCACCACAGTTACACCGCGAATGACATCATCTTCAAAGTTAATATCCAGCTCGCCGTTTTTCTCTTTACATAGCAGCTTTAACAAATTAACTAAGTTAGTGCCGTACAGTTGTGAAGATTGCGTTGGTAAACGACTTGGCAGATCGGTATAGCCAATAATTTTCACGCCATTTTCGGTTTCAACCACTTGATCGGCAACAGTCAGATCACAGTTACCGCCGTTTTGCGCGGCAAGATCAACGACCACACTGCCCGCTTTCATTGACGCCACCATATCGGTAGTAATCAATTTCGGTGCAGGTTTTCCAGGGATAAGTGCCGTTGTAACGATAATATCGACATCTTTTGCCTGCGCCGCGAACAGCTCCATTTCGGCTTTAATAAAGGCTGGAGACATCACTTTAGCGTAACCATCGCCGCTGCCTGCTTCTTCCTCGAAATCTAACTCAAGGAATTCAGCGCCCATACTCTGAACCTGCTCTTTTACTTCAGGGCGAGTATCAAACGCACGCACGATAGCGCCTAAACTACCCGCAGCACCAATCGCCGCCAGACCAGCAACGCCCGCACCGATAACCATTACTTTTGCTGGCGGTACTTTACCTGCGGCAGTAATTTGCCCCGTGAAGAAACGCCCAAACTCATGAGCAGCTTCAACAATCGCACGATAACCAGCGATGTTAGCCATTGAGCTTAATGCGTCCATTGACTGCGCGCGTGAAATACGCGGAACGGAATCCATTGCCAGCACAGTCACTTTTTTGTCAGCCAGCTTTTGCATTAATTCAGGATTCTGAGCAGGCCAGATAAAACTGACCAGCGTTGTCCCCTCACGCAGTAATCCAATTTCGCCCTCTTCCGGCGCATTAACTTTTAGAATAATGTCTGACTGCCAGACATCATCTTTCGAGACAATCGTTGCAGCGGCAGCTTCATAAGCTGAGTCCTCGAAGCTGGCAAGTTTGCCTGCTCCTTGTTCGATGGCTACAGTGAAACCCAACTTGATTAACTGCTCTACCGTTTTCGGTGTTGCAGCAACACGGGCTTCATTGGCCAACCGCTCTCTTGGTACACCAATTCGCATATTATTCCCTTCATCTGTCATGGATAATAAATGTGTTCAAAGCTAACTACTGTTACATCTTTATTTGTACGTTACTCGTACCTTTATTCTCACATCGACTAGCTTTTGCATAGCTAGCCAAAACAATTCAGCTACCCTATAGCATTTAGAAATGCAGGTATATAACCTACTGAAAATATAACCACTAATCTACTGTTCTCTGCTATTACTGCTAAGTTTTTATCAAACAAGTCATAAAAGCGCAGAACGTGTCTCTAGTTATAACGTGAAATGATAAAAAATGCTAAAGCAACCCTATAAATCCGTGAGATAATCGCTTACTCTTACCGGTACTGATTTCAAAAGTTAATAAATAAGGCGTGAAGGATCCTTTATGAAACTAAAGACAACGCTAATTACCTCAGCCCTACTTTCTGGCATGACTTTTTCTGTGTTTGCTGCACAAGAACTAAGCCCTGAAAAAGCTGACGCATTAGTACCATACGATAGAATTACCTTTTCTGGTCGTTATGACAGCGCTTATGAAGCTAATCGGGCAGCATCAAAATTAGCGGATAAACAAGGCGCAGCCGCATTTTTTGTGCGCGATATGAGTGAGTTAAACGGTAACAGCGGTAATGTTCGTGTCATTGCGGATCTGTATAAAGCTGATGCTCCGGCTGCTTCACAAGAACCAACATACCGTGTATTTAAAGGCGTTCGTGAATTACCGCGTGAAGAAGCCAGCGCTTTAGAACCTTTTGATACCGTTTCCGTGCGCGGTTTCTTCCCTGTTCAAGCAGATTTAAATGACGCAATTGCACTGTTAGCGAAAGAGAAAGGCGCTGAGTCATTCTTCATCGTTAGAGAAACTGACGCCAATAGCGGCGGTGCTAACCAATACGTTACGGCTTACATCTACAAGAAAGATGCACCTAAACGTAAAATTCAGGTTCAGGACAACCCAATTCCTGCTGATTCTGAAGCGGGTAAAGCAGCACTGGCTGCTGGCGGTGAAGCGGCTGCACAAGTTGAAATTCCAAACGTCGCCTCTTCTACCTCATTTAGCGATAAAGTCGGTCGTTTCTTTGAAACGCAAAACAGCGCAGAAGGCTCTCGTTATACCGTTACATTAAGAGACGGTACAAAAATCGAAGAATTGAATAACGCTACCGCATTAAAAATGACGCCGTTTGATTCCATCACCATTCGGGATAACTTTAGCAGTGCCGTAGAAATGTGCGATCAGATCGCCAAACGTACAGCGGCTAAAGGCGGTAAGTATTACCACATTACCAGCCAGCGTGAACTGAACGGCGGTAATATCATGGTAACAGCAGATATTTTTAAATGATAAATAGCTAAAAAAATAGATTTAACAGCTTAGATCTATTTCATTTTGACATAAGGGCGATATTTCATCGCCCTTATATTTTTCCTGCTTAATATATCTTGTTTACCGACATAATTATTCATTGCAACCCCGCCGTCAGCTCCGTAAAATCAGCGCAATTTTTTATCAACCCCACAGGTATATTCAAGTTTATTGACTACCTGTTTTCAGGAATTTTACGTTGGAAAAGAAACTCGGTCTGACTATGCTCACCGCACTGGTAATTAGCTCAATGCTCGGTGCCGGTATATTTAGTCTCCCACAAAATATGGCTGAAGTGGCAAGTCCAGCCGCATTATTAATTGGCTGGGCAATTACTGGCATCGGTATTTTATTTCTTGCGTTTGCTTTATTAATTTTAACGCGCATTCGCCCTGATCTCGATGGCGGCATATTCACTTATGCCAAAGAAGGATTTGGCGAACTAATTGGATTTTGCTCCGCTTGGGGTTATTGGATCTGCGCCGTTATCGCTAATCTCTCTTATCTGGTGATCGTATTTGCAGCATTGAGCTTTTTCACCGATACGCCCGATCACGTTATTTTCGGTGAGGGTAACACTTGGCAAGCGATGCTTGGTGCTTCTGTGCTGCTGTGGATCGTGCATGGCTTGGTGCTGCGCGGCGTACAAACTGCGGCGTTGATTAATCTTATCGCTACGCTGGCGAAACTGCTCCCGATTACCCTGTTTATAGTTCTCGCCTTACTGATGTTTAATCTCGATACCTTTAAACTTGATTTCACCGGCATTAAATTAGGTATACCAGTATGGGATCAAGTCAAAAATACGATGCTGATTACTCTCTGGGTATTTATTGGTATTGAGGGCGCAGTCGTTGTTTCAGCCAGAGCTAAAAATAAAAACGATGTCGGTAAAGCCACCGTTCTCGCAGTATTAATGGCTCTCGGCGTGTATCTGCTGGTTACGGTGCTGTCGCTTGGCGTTGTGCCGCGGGCGGAACTGGCGGAGATGAGAAATCCATCAATGTCGAGTGTGATGGTAATAATGATGGGACCTGTCGGCGAAATCGTTATTGCTGCCGGTCTGATTATTTCTGTCTGTGCGGCGTATTTAAGCTGGACAATCATGGCAGCCGAAGTGCCGTTTTTAGCCGCACAACACGGTTCATTCCCCCATGTTTTTATTAAACAGAATAAAACCGGCGCACCGGCATCTTCGTTATGGCTTACAAATAGCGCGATACAACTCAGCTTGTTGCTTATCTGGATCACTGGCAGCAACTACAACACGCTGCTGATCATCGCCTCCGAAATGATTCTAATCCCCTATTTTCTCGTCGGCGCTTTCTTGATGAAAGAAGCCATTCACCGCAAAAATACTAAACTGGCTTTAGTCGCGGCAGGAGCGGGCATTTACGGGCTTTGGCTGATTTACGCGTCAGGTATGGACAACCTGTTTATGTCCATCGTGCTGTATACACCGGGAATTTTAGTATTCTTCTATGCGCGCTATGCTGCCATTCAAAAGAAAAAACCGCTCAATACAACGGAACGCACTATCGTTATTTTACTGTTTGTTTTGCTGGCACCGGCTTTGTGGATGGTTTTGAGATAAATTAACCTAATAAAATAGCGACAATAATAGGTTAATAAATTGATAATAAAGAATAATTCGTAGGGCGGCAAATTGCCGCTTCTACGAAAAAAATGACGTTTCAAAAAAGCCGCATCAAAGAATAATCAAGCCTAATTGCTCCAACAATTCACTCTGCTGATCCCGCGTTATCTTCACGCCAGTTAGATTAACCCGACGAATATCTAACTGGCTTAAATCACAATCGGTTAGATCGCAATTTGTAAAATCCGCTGATTGCCAGTCAATATGCGAAAATTCACCGCCGGAAAGATCAGAAGCACAAAATCTTGCCCCCAATAAATTCGCATTAGACCAGCGATTTTCCCGCAAATCGCACTGCTCCAAAATCACATCTTCAAAACTGGCATAACAAAAATTATTCCGCAGCAACGTTGCGGTGCAGAAATAGTTATTTACGCCGATCATATTCATAAAACTGGCACTGCGAAAATCCGCGCCCTGCGCTTTGCAATCGAGAATTTCTATTCCTATCGCATCAATATGACGAAAGTCCGCCATGCTAAGATCACAATGATTAAAAATGGTTTCTTTTAATTTCGCGCGCGTAAAGAAACAGCCAGAATTATTTTGCTCATCATAAAATTTGCAGTGCAAAAATTGCATCTCACTTAAATCAGCACGATCAAAATGACAATTATAAAACTGACAATGCTCCACGATGTCATCAGAAAAATCATGGCGTGAAAAATGTTTATGATGAAATTCCTGAAACTGCATAGTGTTTTTCCCTTAATCAATTACAACGTAACCTGATCTATCGCCTGCATTACCCGCTTATCTGAAATCGGGAACGGCGTACCAAGTTGCTGGGCGAAATAACTGACGCGCAACTCTTCAATCATCCAGCGAATATCGCTAACTTCAGTGCTTACGGGTTTATGCGCTGGTAATTTATTCAGCAATTGCTGATAGCTATTTTGCACTCGCTCCACTTTTAGCATTTGTACGCGATCACGATGCGGATCGAGCGGTAATTTATCCATACGCCGTTCAATCGCCTGCAAATAACGCAGAATATCCGGCAATCGTTTTTTCCCGCTTTGACAGACAAAACCGCGATAAATCAAACCGCCGATTTGCGCTTTAATATCTGATAACGCCAGCGCCAGCGATATATCAACCCGACCTTTCAAGCGTTTATTAATATTATGCGCGGTGGTGAGAATCTGCTCTACTTGTCTGGCAATATCGACCACACTTTCATTTAATTCTGCGCGAATAAACTCTTTTAACTGATTAAAGTTATCTTCATTCCATGCCAGACCGCCATGTAATTCGATTAATTGATCGACACCGCAAGCGATGCAGTCATCGATCAGATCCAGCACTTTACCGAACGGATTAAAATAAAGCCCCAACTTGGCTTTATTCGGCAATTTTTCATGTAAATATTTCACCGGTGATGGAATATTCAGCAACAGTAAACGACGCGTACCTTGCCACATCATTTGCTGCTGTTCCTGTTCGGTTTCAAATAGTTGGATAGCAACGCTATCTTTTTCATCAACTAACGCCGGATAAGCCTTAACCGAATAACCGCCGCGTTTCTGCTCAAAGCGTTCCGGCAAATCACCAAACGACCAGACATGCAGATTACGTTGCTCAATCCCATCATCAGCAACCGCCGACAATGTTTGCTGCACTTCGCCTTTTAGCTGCTGCTTCAATCGTTGTAGATCTTTACCCTCTGCCAGCATCTTATTTTTATCGTCAACGACTCTAAACGTCATTTTAAGATGATCAGGAATCTGATCTAATTGCCAGTTTTCTCGTGACACCGTAACACCGGTCATCAAGCGTAATTCGCGTTCCAGCGCATCTAACAAACTCATTTCCAACGGTTTAGCACGCTGCAAGAATGCCTCAGCATAATTCGGCGCAGGAACAAAATTACGGCGAATCGGTTTTGGCAGTGATTTAATCAGCGCGATAATCAGCTCCCAGCGCAAGCCCGGTATTTGCCAGTCGAAGCCCTCTTCCTGTACCTGATTTAAAATCGGCAACGGAATATGAATCGTTACACCATCTGCATTCGCCCCGATCTCAAACTGATAAGTGATTCGCAGTTTCAGTTTATCCTGATGCCAACTATTCGGATAATCCAGCGCACTGATATTACCCGCGCCCTCTTTGATTAACATCGATTTCTCAAAGTTGAGCAAATCCGGCTGTTCGCGAGAAACCTTTTTCCACCAAACGTCAAAATGTTTGCTGGATACCACTTCCTGCCCGATTCGGCGATCATAAAAACCAAACAGCGTTTCATCATCAACCAGAATATCGCGGCGGCGCGATTTATTCTCCAGCTCTTCCACTTCAGAACGCAGGCGTAAATTTGCTTTAAAGAATGGGTGGCGAGTTTGCCAGTCACCCTCAACTAACGCATGACGAATAAACAATTCACGGCTTAGAACCGGATCGATCGCGCCATAATTAACTTTTCGCTCCGTCACAATCGGTAAGCCGAACAGCGTAACTTTCTCGCTGGCGATCACTGCGCCCTGCGCTTTCGCCCAATGCGGTTCGCTATAAGAACGTTTGATAAGATGCTGCGCCAGCGGCTCAATCCATTCCGACTCAATACAAGCCGCAATCCGTCCCCACAAGCGCGTGGTTTCCACCAGCTCTGCTACCATCACCCATTTAGGCGGTTTTTTGAATAAACCCGAAGCAGGAAAAATAGAAAAACGCGCATTGCGCGCACCAAAAAATTCATGTTTATCAACATCTTTCTGCCCAATATGGGATAACAAACCAGACAGTAATGCCGTATGCACGGAACGATAATCTGCCACCGCACTGTTAACAGGAAAACCTAACTCTTTTACCACTTGCCGTAATTGGGTATAAACGTCCTGCCATTCACGAACCCGCAAATAGTTAAGAAAATCAGCCTTACACAACTTACGAAACTGAGACGACGAAAGCTCTGCTTGCTGCTGCGCCAGATAATTCCACAAATTCACAAAGGCAATAAAATCAGAATCCTTATCAGCAAAACGACGATGTTTTTCATCGGCTGCTTGCTGTTTTTCCAAAGGACGTTCACGAGGATCTTGAATCGATAACGCAGCAGTGATCACCATCACTTCACGCACGCAACCGTTCTTTTGCCCCTCGATCACCATACGCGCTAAACGCGGATCGATCGGCAACTGCGCTAACTGGCGACCAATCGGCGTAAGCTGGCTCTTGCTTTCAGTGCTTTCGTTTTGTTCGGGTCTACCGCCGCTAAACGGCTTAATTGCGCCTAACTCTTCCAGTAAACGTACACCATCGAGGATATTACGTTTATCCGGTGCTTCAACAAAAGGAAAAGCAGCAATATCCCCTAATCCAATTGCGGTCATCTGCAAAATAACGGACGCAAGATTAGTTCGCAAAATTTCAGGATCGGTAAATTCAGGGCGTGAGAGAAAATCTTGCTCGGAATAAAGCCGGATACAAATACCGTCGGAGACTCGCCCGCAGCGACCTTTACGTTGATTAGCGGAGGCTTGAGAAATTGCCTCAATCGGCAAACGCTGCACTTTGGTTCTGGCGCTGTAACGGCTGATACGCGCCGTTCCCGGATCGATTACATATTTAATCCCTGGCACCGTCAACGAGGTTTCTGCCACATTGGTTGCCAGCACAATGCGACGACCAGCGTGTGACTGGAATACTTTATTCTGATCACTATTCGACAGTCTGGCATACAGCGGCAGCACTTCGGTATGAGGCAAATTTTGCTTATTCAGCATATCGGCAGTATCGCGGATCTCCCGCTCACCGCTCATAAAGATCAGAATATCGCCAGCCGCTTCATGACTTAATTCATCAACGGCATCTAAAATTGCTTGCTGCTGATCGCGATCGCCGTCATCTGCATCATCAACAATGGGACGATAACGCACTTCCACCGGATAAGTTCTGCCGGAAACTTCAATAATCGGCGCATGATTAAAATGACGAGAAAAACGCTGCGGATCGATAGTCGCTGACGTAATAATCACTTTCAAATCAGGGCGTTTCGGCAAGAGTTGACGCAGATAACCAAGAATAAAATCGATATTCAGGCTGCGTTCATGAGCTTCGTCGATGATGATAGTATCGTACTGCGTTAACAGCCGATCTTGCTGGATCTCCGCCAGCAAAATACCGTCCGTCATCAGCTTGACTAAAGTATTCTCACTAATACGATCGTTAAAGCGCACTTTATAACCAATAGCACCGCCAAGCGTGACATTCAGCTCATCAGCGATTCGCCCCGCCACCGAACGTGCGGCTAAGCGTCTTGGTTGGGTATGGCCAATAATGCCTTTAATTCCGCGCCCTAATTCAAGGCACAATTTTGGGATCTGCGTGGTTTTCCCTGACCCCGTTTCACCAGCAATAATCACCACTTGATGATCACGAATCGCTGCCAGCAGCTCATCTTTTTTCTGGCTGACGGGCAAATTTTCAGGATAAGAGATTTTTGGGCAAGCTGCTTTACGGTTAGCAATGCGTTGCAAACCGCTTTGAATATCGGCAGTAATTTCTGCGGTGATCTGCGCTAATTTTTCACTCTGAGTAATTCGACGAGCACCATCTAAACGACGGCGTAACCGCTTCTGATCACGTAACATTAATTGCTTTAACTGACCAGACAACGCGGCAAAAGGGGATTTCACTATCTACAATCCTGTGCTGAACTAATATTGGCGGTTATGTTATCACAAAGCCGATGCAACCTCAGTGTCCGTATCTGTTTCGCGCGTGTTTAACGGGAGCTTGGCATAACGGACGAAAGATAAAGTCAAAAATATTAGCAAAGGCTTTTCATTCAAAAATATAGAATAAATATTTCTAATTATTAGTCTATCAATCATTGACGAGTGAAAATACTATGAGTCATCGCGTAAAAACCTATGAATGAGAGCCATAATTACTGGTATCTTGTTAATTTTTATACTGTAAGGAATTATCATGAGTAACGTTTTGGTCATTAAATCTAGCATTCTGTCTAACCATTCACAGACTAATATTTTAGCTGATTTCTTTGTTGAACAGTGGCGACAAGAACACCCATCGGACGTCATTACTGTTCGTGATTTAGCCGCAAAACCTATTCCCGTATTAGACGGCGAACTGGTTGGCGCTATGCGTCCGTCAGGTCAGCAACTTACGGCACGTCAGCAAGAAGCGCTGGATTTATCCGATGCGTTAATTAAAGAGTTACAGGGTAACGATATTATTGTTATCGGTGCGCCAATGTATAACTTCAACATCTCCACACAGTTAAAAAACTACTTTGATTTAATCGCCCGCGCAGGCGTTACGTTCCGCTACACCGAAAAAGGTCCAGAAGGTTTAATCAAAGGAAAAAAAGTGTATATCCTGACCAGTCGCGGCGGCATTCATAAAGATCAGGAAAGCGATCTGGTCGCGCCATACTTAAAACTATTTCTCGGTTTTATTGGTATCACTGATGTGGAATTCATCTATCAGGAAGGCGTCGCTTACGGTGAAGATGTAGCGAAAAAATCACAGGAAGATGCAAAATCTGATATTCATCATTTTGTTGCGGCTTGATTTTTAAATATTAACTGTTCCGTCCTAAAATACGTTGACAGTTTTTTAGTAAAAGGCTGGGGAAATTACCCTGGCTTTTTTATGTATTGTGTCCGCCCTTTATCCCGTAATTTCTCTAGATTTAACACTTATTTCCCTAACCACTCTCCCCATCGGCAACACAAAACTAAATTCACTGCCTTTACCTGCCTGACTTTCAATATTTAACTGTGATTCATGGTGATTTAGTGCATGTTTGACGATTGCCAGTCCTAAGCCGCTGCCGCCGGTTTGGCTGGATCGCGAGGGATCGACGCGGTAGAAACGTTCGGTAAGATGAGCAAGATGTTCGGCGGTGATACCTTGCCCGTTGTCACGCACACTAAATCTTGCGCCGCGCGCTGTTAATTGCCAGCTAACCTTAATTTTCGTGCCTGCGGGCGTATGATTAATGGCGTTATATACCAGATTTGACATAGCGCTATAAAGCTGCTCTGTATTGCCTAATACGTATAAGTGCGGATCTATATCAAAATAAATTTGTTGGCGGCTATCACTTAATATCAGCGCTTCGCGGGATAATATTTTTAATTGGGCAGGGACATTTACCGTTTCATTCAGGATATAACGCGGTGCAGCTTCAATGCGTGATAATTGTAAAAGTTGATTCACTAAGCTGCTCATGCGCTCAGTCTGATTTTTCATACTGATTAGCGCTTTATGGCGGATTTCTGGTTGCGTCTCGCTGTCACTTAACATTTCCAGATAACCTTGCAGCACAGTTAACGGTGTTTTTAGTTCGTGGCTGACATTGGCGAAAAAATTATGGCGCACATTTTCTAATTGACGGACTTGGGAAACGTCACGCGCGGAGATCAGCATATTGCCCTCATCATACGGCATCACGCGAAATTCGATATGATTGCCATTATTAAAATGCAGAGTCAGCGGCTCGTTGAATTCTTTACGTTTGATGAAATCGGCGAATTGCGGATAGCGAATTAAATTGAGGATATTTTGCCCGTTATCCTCTGGCCAACGGAAGCCGAGCATCTGCTGCGCCAGCTTATTACACCAAAAAATTTGCCCGTTCTCACTGCTTAATACCACGGCATCGGGCAATGATTCTGCTCCGCTGCGAAAACGTTTAATCAATGATGTCAGCTCACGGCGGCGTTGGCGATTACGATGCTGCATTTGGTACAACCCGTAAAACAGCGGTTCCCAACTTCCGCTGCCCGATGGCGGCATTATGCTGCGATCCAGCCATAACCAATGAGATAATTTGAGTAAATTATAAAAATGCCACAACAACGCAAATAACACAGAAATCAGCAGTAATAGCGTCAGATGACCGATAAAAATACTGAGAAACAGAGCTGGCAGACAAAACAACAATAGCTCAAGAACAATTTTGCTCCACGACAAGCGTTCTAGCACTTAGTGTTCCTTATTTTAATAACGATTCATCGGGCGCTTATCTGCCGCCCGATGAATTAAAATCGAGTTGAAAATCTATATCCCGCGCCGCGTACCGTTTGCAGCATTTTATCGTAGCCGCTTGGTTCCAGCGTTCTGCGTACACGGCGGATAAACACATCAACAGTACGATCCTCAACATAAACATTAGTTCCCCAAACTTGGTTCAACAACTGTTCACGGCTGTAAACCCGTTCAGGGTGGCTCATAAAGAAATGCAGCAATTTATATTCAGTTGGTCCCATAACAAGCATTTCATCATCAGCCGTCACACGATGAGAATCAGGCTCTAAGGTCAATCCGGCGAATGAAATAGATTCGTGCTCTATCACTGGTGAAGTGCGGCGCATCACCGCTTTAATACGTGCCAGCAACTCTTTGGGAGAAAATGGCTTGGTGATATAATCATCAGCACCAGACTCCAGTCCCATCACTCGATCTTCTTCTTCGCTGCGTGCAGTAAGCATCACGATAGGAATTTCTTTGGTTAGACTTTCCCGTTTCATATATTTAATCAGTTGGATACCTGAGCCGCCAGGCAACATCCAGTCCAATAAAACTAAGTCGGGGAAAGGTTCAGATAATAAAGTTTGAGCAGTAGAAAAATCAGCAGCTTCAATAAATTGAAAGCCATTTTGTTCAAGTACAAGAGAAATCATTTCCCGAATAGGTGCTTCGTCCTCAACCACCAATATGCGTTTTATCATGCGGGATACGCTCTTTAGTTGGTTATCACAATATGACTGTTTTCGACAAAAAGCAGTCATATGATGTAAATGAAATAGTTAGAATTCAAATTATTGTAATTCGTTATCATTATACTACAACCAGATGACAGTTTTATTACATTAAGTTAACCGATTTACTTAAATGTAATTCGATGTTTGGTAGTGCCTGATGGTACGGCTGCGTATAATTATTCTTTCGTTAATTAATTTCACGGATAAAAAAACAGGACGAATGATAAATTAATCAATTGATAATAAATGATAATTCTTAGAGGTGACAATCTGCTGCCCGTTGAGTTAACTGTGGTTTGACGGGCGACAGATTGCCGCTCCGACAAAAAATGACATAATGATTTGAAATTTATCGTAATAATATAACTTCTTATCCGAAGTTCAGGCTAATTACTGATAACTGCTGGCATAGAGGATTCATGCGAATTATTCACACGTCTGACTGGCATCTTGGGCAATATTTTTTTACCAAGAGCCGTGCGCCGGAACACGCAGCTTTTTTACGCTGGTTAACAGAACAGGTTAAACAACATCAAGTTGATGCCATTATTGTTGCTGGTGATATTTTTGATACCACCTCTCCGCCCAGCTATGCCCGTGAACTTTATAATCAGTTTATCGTGACGTTGCAGCAAACGCAGTGCCAGTTAGTAGTGTTGGGCGGTAATCACGATTCGGTGGCGATGCTAAATGAATCGCGCCAATTATTGAGCTATCTCAATACGCAGGTGATCGCGGGCGTGGCTGAACAGCCAGAGCAACAACTTATTGAATTACATGATATGAATGGCGATCCGGCGGCGCTGATTTGTGCGATCCCGTTTATTCGTCCTCGTGACATTGTCACCAGTCAGGCGGGTTTTTCCGCAACAGAGAAACAGCAAGCACTGTTAGAAGCCATCGCCAGCCATTATCAGCATATTTATCAATTAGCGCTGGATAAACAAGCGCAATACCCTGCTCCGCTGCCGATTATTGTCACCGGTCATCTCACTACCGTTGGCGCATCAACAACAGATTCGGTGCGTGAAATCTATATCGGTACGCTGGACGCTTTCCCCGCGCAGGCTTTCCCTCCGGCTGATTATATTGCGCTCGGTCATATTCACCGTCCGCAGATCGTGGCGAAATCAGAGCATATCCGCTATTCCGGTTCGCCGATCCCACTCAATTTTGACGAAACCGGACAGGACAAAAGCGTTGTGTTGGTGGAGTTCAAACCAGAAAAAAAACCGGAAATTACGTTACTGCCGATCCCTGAATTTCAGCCCATGCGCCTGATTAAAGGCAATATTGATGAGATAAAAACCGCAATCGCGGAGTTTGAACATTATCAAGGAGATAAAACGGTCTGGCTGGATATAGAAGTGGATTCCCGCCAATATCTCAATGAGTTGCAGCGGCAAATACAACAATTAGCGGATTCACTGCCCGTTGAAGTCGTTTTACTGCGCCGCAGTAAGGCACTAACACAGCAATCTATTCAACGACAGGAAAAAGAAACACTGGCAGAACTTACCGTTGATGAAGTATTTGCTCGTCGCGTAGCTCTTGATGAAACAGAAAATAATGACAGCGATCCGCAGCAAGCACAGCGCATACAGCAGCTATTTCGCCATGTTGTCAATGAAATAGCAGAAACAGAAGCAAAAACTAACGTTGAGGATTCTGTACAATGAAAATTCTCAGCCTGCGTCTGAAAAATATCAATTCACTGAAAGATGAATGGAAAATTGACTTCACCCAAGATCCTTTCTGCGATAACGCGCTGTTTGCCATTACCGGCGCGACTGGTGCGGGTAAAACCACGCTGCTCGATGCGATATGTCTCGCGCTGTATCACAAAACCCCGCGTCTTACGCCGAGTCCAGCCCAAAATGAGTTAATGACTCATCATACTGCTGAATCACTGGCAGAAGTGGAGTTTGAAGTGCAAGGCATCGGCTATCGTGCATTTTGGAGTCAACGCCGCGCCAAAGGTAGTGCTGATGGCAATCTGCAAGCGCCAAAAGTGGAATTAGCATATCTGCGCGACGGGAAAATCATCACCGATAAAATCCGCGATAAATTGGAGCTAACCGCGCAAATTACCGGTCTGGATTTCAGCCGTTTCACTAAATCTATGATGCTTTCACAAGGTGAATTCGCGGCATTTCTTAATGCTGATGCCAATGAGCGCGCGGAGTTGCTGGAAGAGTTAACTGGCACCGAAATTTATGGGCAGATCTCTGAGCTGGTTTTCCTGCGTCATAAAGATGCGAAAAATCAGCTAGAAACCTTACATGCTTTACTTGGCGGCGTACAAATTCTGTCAGCCGAAACACGCGGCGAACTGGAACAGCAGATTCATCAATTGTTGGCTCAGGAAAAAGATCTTAGCCAGCGATCAGCAAGATTACTTAGCGATAAGCAATGGCTGGAAAAACATCAAGAATACCAGCGTATTGCATCAGAAACACAAGCACAATTCGCACTCACACAACAGAAAATCAGCGCGCAGCAACCATTGCTGAATAAACTGCAACAAAGTGAACCGGCGGAAAAATTGCGTCCGCTGTATAACGACTTGCAGCGTTTGCGTCAGGAGCAAGCAGACATCACCGTTACGCTGGCAAATGCCATAAAAAGCGAAGCAGCATTAAAACAAGATGTTAGCAGCACACATAACGCATTTGAGCAGTCTGAACAACAACGCTTGACGCAAATCAAACAGCATGAAGCGACGCGCGATCTGATTAACAATCAGGTAATCCCGCTCGATCTGCAAATCGCGGAGAAAACTCGACAGCACGCCGAGTTAATCACACAACAGCAGCCGTTAAAACAGCAACAAACTAACCTGAAAACAGAGTTCATACAGGCGACGGAACAGCAAAATAGTTTACGCGCGCAACAAACCGCAATTGCTGACTATTTTCACCGTCATCAACAGCATCAATTTTGGGGTGAGAACTTACCGTTATGGCAACAGCAATTTAGCCAACTGACGCGGCAATCTCCTGAATTGCAAACAACACGCCAGCAGATCACGCAGAAGCAACAAGCAATTGAAAAGCTAAATCAACAGGTAAAAGACGTGACATCGTCACAGTCACAAACAGAGCAGCAACTTATTCAGTTACAAAAAGTTTTTGCTGTTACTGATGCTGAATATCGTCAACTTATTGCCCGACAAGATCTGAACGCATTAAAACAACAGCGCCATCATTTTAATCAGATTCGTGATACCCAACAGAGCTTAATTCTGCTCAATCAGCGTTATCAAGAGAGCGTAAAACAACAGCAAAATGTGCAATCACAATTGGCTGAGTTGACCGTCAGCATTACGCAACTAAACGCTGAACTGATAAGCAAACGCCAGCAATACGCCGAGAAAAAAAGCCATGTAACGGATCTCGAAAAGCTGTCAGAGCAAGAAAAACTGATCGCCCGTTTTGAGCAAGAAAGAAGCCAGTTGCAAGCAGGTACACCCTGCCCGCTCTGCGGCTCAACGCAACACCCATTGCTAAATGAACATCACACGATCCGGTCATCAGATACCGAGCAACGTTTAACGCGGCTGAAAAGCGAGTTCCAACAGTTACATGACTGCGGTGTTGAGCTGAAAAGTAAAATTACGCTGCAAAATGAGCAGGTAAATCGTCTGCAACAGGAATCCGCTGCATTGCAACAAGGAATGGATCAGATAATTTATCAGTGGCAGCAAAGCGGTGAATCGTTGACGCAGGATTTATCGATTACCGACAACGAACAATTTACAACTTATCTGGAGAATTTCCGCCAGCAAACACAGCAGCTCGATCAACAAATCAACCAACTGGAACAGCTACAACAACACTGGCAACAGCAAAAAGATCAACTTGATAAACAGCAAATCGTGCAAAAAGAAGCACAACAGCAAGTCACGCTGCTAACGCAAAATCTGGCGCATCAAAATCAAAGCTGTCAGCAATTAGAACAAGTGTTGAGTACATTACAGGCAAATCACCAAACACAGTTAACCCAATTACAATCGGCGTTGGCGCAATATCAACTGATATTGCCGGAAGCGGATCATTATGAGTCATGGCTAACCAGCCGCAAAGCAGAATGGCAACGCTGGCAAGCACAGCTTAATAAGCAAAAACAGGTTGAGCAGCAGCTTATACCGTTAAATAGCGCAATAGTGACAATGCAAACGCGCCTGGAAAATCTGGATACACAGATTCAGCAAAGTGATCGTCTGTCTAAAGAGTATCAAGATGCGTTAAATCGCTTGAAACAACAACGCATTACACTATTTGGCGATCAATCAACTGAACAAATCAATCAGCAATTACAACAACAGCAGCAAACATTAGAGCAAGACGTTAATCAGGCGCGAAATGTCTGGCAGCAGGCGAATGATCGTCTGGCGACGTTGCGCGGGCAACTCAGCACACTTAATCAGCAACAACAGCTTAAAGCTGGCGCGCTGCTCTCGTCTGAAAATATATTCAGTCAGGCATTACATCACAGCGTCTTTAATGATGAAGCCGGTTTTCTGACAGCGTTGTTACCGGAAGCGGAACGGCAACAACTTCATGATCTGCAACAACAACTTAATCACGCCGAAAATCAGGCTAAAACACTGCTGAATGAAGCCGGTAAACAGTTGCAGCAGCATCTTGCTGTTCAACCAGAACATCTGACAAGCGAGATGACGCTTAGTGACATTAACCAGCAATTGCCATTATTAGCGCAGGAAAGTAAAGCCAACAGTATTCATCAGGGTGAACTTCGCCAGCAGTTGGAATGCGATCGGCTGAATCAACAAAATCAGCAAGCGTTAATGGCGCGTATCGAACAACATCAGCAGCATGTTGATGACTGGTGCTATTTAAATAATCTGATCGGTTCCAGTGACGGCGCAAAATTCCGTAAATTTGCTCAAGGATTAACGCTGGATCATCTGGTCTATCTGGCAAATCAGCAGCTCAATCGTCTGCACGGACGCTATCTATTGCAGCGTAAAGAGAGCAACGCACTGGAATTACAAGTAATCGATACATGGCAGGCGGATAATATCCGCGATACCCGTACCCTTTCTGGCGGCGAGAGCTTCCTTGTTAGTCTGGCGCTGGCTTTAGCGCTTTCTGATTTAGTCAGTCATAAAACCAGTATTGATTCGCTATTCCTTGACGAAGGTTTCGGTACGTTAGATGCAGAAACCTTAGATGTGGCGCTTGATGCGTTAGATAACCTGAACGCCAGCGGTAAAATTATCGGTGTGATTAGTCATATTGATGCCATGAAAGAGCGGATTCCCGTGCAGATCCGCGTGAAAAAAGTGAATGGATTAGGGATTAGTAAATTAGATGAATGTTTTAGGCAGTAATTGATTTATCATTACTGGGATACCCGTCATACTTCAAGCTGTATCGAGGCGGCAAGTGAGCGAATGCAGCCAACAAAGATACAGCTTGAATTATTTAGAGTATCGATTTTATCCAGAGCGCCGCTCTACTAAATGGAAATAATTATGTTGTGGTTTAAAAATTTAATGGTCTACCGTCTGTGCCGTGATATTCCGCTTTCGGCTGATGAATTAGAAAAACAGCTAGAGCCGTTAAGATTTACCCCTTGCGGCAGTCAGGATATGGCAAAAACCGGCTGGGTTTCGCCGATGGGTTCGCACAGTGATTCATTGACTCATGTTGCCAACAATCAGATGTTAATTTCTGCCCGCAAAGAAGAAAAAATCTTACCTGCTCCGGTGATCAAACAAGCGCTGCTGGCAAAAATCGAAAAACTGGAAGCCGAACAGCACCGTAAACTGAAAAAAACGGAAAAAGATTCACTCAAAGATGAAGTGCTGCACACCTTATTACCGCGTGCGTTTAGCCGTTTTAATCAAACCAATTTATGGATTGATAACAAAAATGGTTTGATCATTGTCGATGCTGCCAGTGCAAAACGTGCAGAAGATACGCTGGCGCTGCTGCGTAAAAGTCTCGGTTCACTGCCCGTTGTGCCGTTAACGCTGGAAAACCCAATAGAATTAACACTGACGGAATGGGTTCGCTCCGGCAATGTGCCTGAGGGTTTTATCTTGCAGGACGAAGCTGAACTAAAAGCGATTCTGGAAGGCGGCGGCGTGATCCGCTGTAAAGCGCAAGAGTTAGTTTGTGATGAAATTGCTGCCCATATCGAAGCTGGGAAATTAGTGACTAAACTGGCGCTGGAATGGCGTGAACGTATTCAGTTTGTATTGTCTGATGATGGCAGCTTAAAACGCCTTAAATTCATGGAAACCTTGCGTGAGCAAAATCAGGATATTGATAAAGAAGATTATGCCGCACGTTTTGATGCAGACTTTACCTTGATGACTGGCGAAGTTGAGCTATTAATTAAAGAATTAATTAACGCATTAGGCGGTGAGCATCAAGAGTAAACATCTCGAAAGAGATAGAATAATGCTTTTATGAGCTATATTTACAGCCAGAGAGATGAAATCTCTGGCTGTTACTTTTGATAACAAAGTGTTATTTATTAAAAGATCCTGTTTACATAAAAATATTTATTATTAACGAACAACCTGCTTTTACTTTTTAATTAGTTATTTTGTTCTAGTTGTTCAAAAAATTTAGTTAAAAATACCGATCAATAACAAATTGTCGGGGGGATAGCTTGCATAACTATATTATTAATGACCGGATACTGTTTAACACTCATAGCGGGCATTTAAGCCGCCTTGATGATCCAAAACAGCAAAGTGCCCTTACCGATCATGCTAAACGTCTATTCCTGCGTCTCATTGACAGCGGTTACCAAATCGTACCTTTTGATCAACTCAACGCGGAAATTGATCCAAAAAGGAGTTCGGCAGACACGCCGCAGCAAATGGCTGCCGAACTTGCCAATATATCAGCATCTTTCCAGCAAATCGGCGAATATGAACCTATTCTGCTGACTTACTCTACAGGTGTGCAGCTCTCAACCGATGTCGAGCTTAAAGTAATTTCAAGCTATCGCACCCTAAATGATGATCAAGCACAGCCTTATATTGCTAAAAAGTCGCTGATCAACGCTTCGGCGATAAATAAAAATCCCGCAATAAGCGCAATAAAATCGCGGCATGAAAGCATTCCCTGGTATTACACCCGCATCATATTGTTCGCCGCACTGGTGATTCTTTTGTCCTATGCGATTTTGAAACAGTCATGGTCGAACCCTGACTATTACGCTGATTATCACTATCAGGAAAAATTTCAGCAATGCAGCTTGTTTGTACATAATCAGCGTCCGGTAGGCTTAAATCATCTGCAATTGCGGTTAAATGAATTTAATATTAGTTGTAATACACCAAAAAATATTTATATCAATATGCCAGCAGATATTCGTCGCGAGTCTTATCAGGTCTGTGAAATAGATCCTGACCAAGACCATGCACCATTACCGTGCCAAAGTTTCTATGTAGTAAAAGTGGTGAAAGTACAATGAACAATATGAAAACAACGATTATTCCGGCTTTATTAACATTATTTATTGCTATCGCCTTAATTTTCAGCGGTATTTATTTCTTTCATATTAATCAGCAGAATAATTTTACCTGCGCCGCTAACGTCACTTACTTGTTTGAGGCGAATAACCCGCAAGAAGAGGCGCTGATGACGACTAAAATGCGCCTCCATTTTGAAAATAGTAAAGGCGTTAATCTCATCTCAGGGCGTTTAAAGCAGGGCGATAACAGCTACGTCATTAATCGCCGTATCGAGTTCAAATACATCAATAAAGACAACAACTACACGTTAGACACTACCAATATCCTGCTTAGTAAAGACGATGATTTACCGAAAAATCTCGGCGAACGTTATCTTTACCGTTTCAGCACCGAACGCAACGAATCCACCCATCTGACAATTATCAAACTGGATAGCGGCAAACTGTTATTTACTAATGGAACATTGCCGTATTTTCTTTGTGAGTAGCTCTTGGGCATCAAGAGCTGTTCAGACTGCATTTGAGATTGCAGCAAACAATCTGGTTGATGATGAAATTTTCTTCGATGAGTTGAAGAAAGGTATTTATAATGAGCAGATGAAATTAACTTTACATATTGATAACAAAAAATAATCCTGTGATAACCTCCACCCTGACCTTTCATTACAGATCCTCCATATTTACTTCATTTTATTTGTTTACCTGCGCGCTATACTTGTGCATATATCAAGATTGTTAACCTATTTATTAGCGTCTTATTTATTAGTATTTTATTTATTAGCAAACGCTCTGAATTTTAAAATAGTCGCTCAGTGGATTGGGCGATAAGCGAGTATAAAAAATGGCATTTCAGATTAAGCAATTTTTCCGTCCGTTACCGCTGGCGGCGGTTATTGCGGTGGTTATCGGTGGTTTTACTCTTTTTCATTACTCCTCTTCTTCGGATTCATCTTCTGTACCGCCAAGTGCCAGCGGTAAGCCGCCAGCAGGTAAAATGGGCGGGCGCGGCGGCGGTATGGGAGGTATGCCTCCTCCGCCGGTTCAAGTTGCCAGTGCGTTAAAACAAGATATTCCGCGCTATCTTAGCGGATTAGGTACAGTAACAGCGGCGAATACAGTAACCGTGCGTAATCGCGTTGACGGGCAAATTATGGCGATCCACTTTACTGAGGGTCAGGAAGTTAATGCCGGTGATTTGCTGGTTGAAATCGATCCGCGCCCTTTTCAGGTGCAATTAACGCAAGCTGAAGGTCAACTGCTAAATATGCAAGCGACGTTAAGTAACGCTAAACGCGATTTAGCGCGTTACCAATCACTGATCAAAACCCATATGGTTTCACAGCAACAGTTGGATACCCAACTCGCATTAGTGAAACAAACGGAAGGTAGTCTGAAAGCGGCGCAAGGTGCGGTGGACAGCGCGAATTTGCAGCTCACCTACAGTAAAGTTACCGCGCCGATTTCTGGTCGTGTCGGTTTGAAACTGGTTGATGTCGGCAATTACATTTCCAGCGGCGACAGCACCGGTTTAGTGGTGATCACCCAAACGCACCCTATTGATGTAGTGTTTAGCTTGCCGGAAACTTCACTTAGCCTGTTATTGCCGGATTACAACAGCAGCACTCCGTTACCGGTGGAAGCATGGGATCGGGAAAATCAGCATATTATTGCCAACGGCACATTGCTGAGTATGGATAACCAAATCGACACCACCACCGGCACTATCAAGCTAAAAGCGCGTTTTAGTAACGATGACAATAAATTATTCCCCAACCAGTTTGTAAATACACAAATTAAAGTTGCCACGCTGAAAGGAGCAACCGTTGTTCCTGCGGCGGCGATCCAAACCGGTAACAATGAAAACTTTGTCTGGCTGATTGATGGACAAAATACCGTTAGCAAACAACCAGTAACAGTGAACTTTCGTTCCGGTGAAATCAGCGTAATCAGCAAAGGGCTTGAAGCCGATCAGCGCGTAGTCACTGACGGAATTGATCGCCTGAAAGAGGGCGTGCAAGTTGAGATTGTCACTCCCGATTCAATAAAAGCGCCTGATTCAGCTAACTCAGCTAACTCAGCTAACTCAGCTAAAGCAACCAAATCTGAATCACCGCGTCAGCAACGGAATGCCGCCAAATGAGTGCAGAAAAAGATCTTCCTGTCTCTGAGCCAGACTCAACGCAAGAGTCCCTAAAAATGATAAACGGCGGCGGACCTTCCCGACTGTTTATCCTGCGTCCGGTCGCTACAACATTGTTGATGATCGCTATTCTATTGGCTGGTTTGCTCGGTTATAAATGGCTGCCGGTTTCAGCATTGCCGGAAGTGGATTATCCCACCATTCAGGTTGTTACGCTCTATCCGGGCGCAAGCCCTGACGTAACAACTTCTGCCATCACCGCGCCGTTAGAACAGCAGCTCGGACAGATGTCCGGTCTGAAACAGATGTCGTCGCAAAGTTCTGGTGGTGCATCGGTGATCACGCTGCAATTCCAGCTTGAATTACCGTTAGATGTTGCCGAGCAAGAAGTTCAGGCGGCGATCAATGCCGCAACGAATCTTCTGCCAAACGATCTGCCCTACCCGCCGATTTACAGCAAGGTCAATCCTGCCGATGCGCCGATCATGACGCTTGCCGTCACTTCAAATGACTTACCGATGACACAAGTGCGCGACATGGTGGAAACACAAGTCGCACAAAAAATCTCGCAGGCTTCCGGCGTTGGTTTAGTGAGTTTATCGGGCGGTGAACGCCCTGCGGTGCGGGTGAATCTCAATCCGCAAGCAATGGCAGCTTATGGTCTGGACAGCGAAACTGTGCGAACGGCTATCACCGGTGCGAACGTTAACAGTGCTAAAGGCAGCCTCGATGGTCCAACGCGTTCTGCGACGCTTTCGGCTAACGATCAGATGAAATCGCCGGACGATTACCGTCAGTTGATTATCTTTTATCAAAACGGCGCGCCGATCCGCCTGAAAGATATTGCCGCTGTTGAAGATGGCGCGGAAAACACGCAACTTGCAGCGTGGGCAAATAAAAAGCAGGCGATTATCCTCAATATTCAGCGTCAGCCTGGTGCCAATGTGATTACTACGGCTGATGAAATTCGCCGGATTTTACCGCAGCTTACCGAAAGCCTGCCGCAATCAGTCAATGTACAAATTCTTACTGATCGCACTATCACTATTCGTACTTCGATCGCTGATGTGCAGTTTGAACTGCTGCTGTCGGTGATTCTGGTCGTCATGGTGATTTATCTCTTCCTGCGTAACTTGCCTGCCACCATTATTCCCAGTATTTCCGTGCCGTTATCGCTGATTGGTACTTTTGCTCTGATGTACTTTCTTGGTTTTTCCATCAATAACCTGACACTCATGGCGCTGATTATTGCTGCCGGTTTTGTGGTGGACGATGCCATTGTGGTGATCGAGAATATTTCCCGTTATATCGAACACGGCGAAAAACCGCTGAATGCGGCGTTAAAAGGCGCAGGAGAAATAGGCTTTACCATTATTTCGCTGACGATTTCACTGGTCGCGGTGCTGATCCCGCTGCTGTTTATGGGCGATGTGGTTGGTCGCCTGTTCCATGAATTTGCTTTAACGCTGACTGTAGCAATCCTGATTTCCGGTATCGTTTCACTAACACTGACACCGATGATGTGCGCTCGTTTGCTCAATCATGAATCCCTGCGTCAACAAAATCGTTTCTCGCTGGCATGTGAGCATTTTTTTGAGCGCATTATTGCCGGTTATGGACGTTACTTAACGGTAGTGCTACGCCATCAATGGCTCACGCTATCTGTTGCTGGCGGTACGCTGCTATTTACCGTATTGCTTTATCTGTTTATTCCGAAAGGATTTTTTCCGTTACAGGATAATGGCTTGATTCAAGGCTCGCTGGAAGCACCGCAATCGATCTCATTTACTGCCATGTCGCAGCGCCAGCAGGAAATTTCCGATCTGATTTTGCAAGATCCGGCGGTTGAGAGCATTTCATCATTTATTGGTGTTGATGGCAGCAATGCCACACTGAATAACGGGCGAATGCAGATTAATTTGAAACCGTTAAGCCAGCGTGATGATCGCGCGCCGGAAATTATCGCGCGTCTGCAACAGCGCGTTCAATCCGTACCGGGTATCACCCTTTATCTGCAACCAGTACAAGATTTAACCATTGAAGATCGCATTACCCGCACGCAGTATCAGTTTACGCTGCAAACCATGTCCCTTGATCAATTGAGCCTTTATGTGCCGAAATTGATGGAACGCCTGAAACAGTTACCGGAACTAACCGATGTCACTAGCGACTGGCAGGATCAAGGGCTGATCGCCTATGTTAATGTTAATCGTGATGATGCCAGTCGGCTAGGGATCACCATGAGCAGCGTGGATAATGCGCTGTATAATGCTTTTGGTCAGCGTTTGATTTCAACGATTTATACTCAAGCTAATCAATATCGCGTCGTGCTGGGGCAACAGCTTGATGATCAACAAGTGGAAGATGCTTTTAATGCTATTTATCTGAAAAACAGCAGCGGGCAATCCATTCGTTTGAGCAATATTGCCAAAATGGAACAGCGTTTTGGTGCGCTGTCAGTTAACCGAATTTCCCAATTCCCATCGGCGACCATCTCATTCAATTTGCCTAAAGGCATTTCACTGGGCGAAGCAACCCAAGCGGTATCACTAGCGGAAAAAGAACTGAATTTCCCGACTGACATAACTACACAGTTTCAAGGGGCAACACTGGCATTTCAGGCGTCCCTTAGCAGTACGCTCTGGCTGATTCTGGCAGCAGTGATCACCATGTATATCGTATTGGGCGTGCTGTATGAAAGTTTCATTCACCCTGTCACCATTCTTTCAACGCTGCCGAGCGCTGGCGTAGGCGCGTTGCTGGCGTTGATTCTGTCTGGTAAAGAGCTGGATATTATCGCCATTATTGGCATTATTTTGCTGATCGGTATTGTGAAAAAGAACGCCATTATGATGATTGACTTCGCCCTTGCTGCCGAGCGCGAAGAAGGCAAAAGTCCTTATGATGCAATTTATCAGGCTTGCTTGCTGCGTTTTCGCCCGATTCTGATGACGACAATGGCAGCACTGTTGGGCGCATTACCACTGATGTTCAGTAGCGGTATCGGCGCAGAATTACGCCAGCCATTGGGGATTTGTATGGTTGGTGGTTTGCTGGTAAGCCAAGTGTTGACGCTGTTCACTACCCCTGTGATCTATCTGCTATTTGACCGTTTTAGCCGCAATAATAAAGCAGATACAACACAAGCCGATATAACAAAAGTAGATGCGACAAAGGCAGAGGCATAACATGAAATTTTATGCCCTGTTTATCAGCCGACCGGTAGCCACAACGTTGCTGACATTAGGCATTATCCTTGCTGGTATTATCGGCTTTAAATTGCTACCGGTTTCGCCGTTGCCGCAAATTGATTTTCCGGTGATTTCGGTCAGTGCGTCGCTGCCTGGTGCTTCGCCGGAAACTATGGCTTCATCAGTCGCAACGCCACTGGAACGCTCGCTCGGCGCGATCGCTGGCGTGAATGAAATGACCTCCAGCAGTTCACTTGGCAGCACACGCATTATTCTGCAATTTGATATGAGTCGTGATATTAACGGCGCAGCGCGTGATGTGCAGGCAGCGATCAATGCCGCACAAAATCTCTTACCGAGCGGAATGCCCTCTCGCCCGACTTACCGCAAAGCTAATCCGTCTGATGCGCCGATTATTATTCTGACCCTGACTTCCGATGTGTACAGTCAGGGGGAATTATACGATTACGCATCAACGCAACTGGCGCAGAAAATCTCGCAACTGGAAGGTGTCGGTGATGTCAGCGTTGGCGGCAGTTCTCTACCAGCGGTGCGCGTGGAGCTGAATCCGCAAGCGCTGTTTAATCAGGGCGTTTCCCTTGATGATGTCCGCAATTCCATTAGTCAGGCGAACGTGCGGAAACCGCAAGGCTCGCTGAAACTGAACAGCCAGAACTGGCAAGTACAAACTAACGATGAAATTAAAACGGCGGAGGCTTATCGCTCGCTGATCATTCATTACAACAATAATGCACCGGTAAGATTAAGTGATGTAGCAACGGTAACGGATTCCGTGCAAGACATTCGCAATGCCGGTACTGCTAACGGCATTCCGGCGATTCTGATCATGATCCGCCGCTCTGCCGATGCCAATATTATTGATACGGTTGATCGTATCCGCGCCGAAATACCAGAGCTGCAATCTTATATTCCTGCCTCGATTAATCTCGCTGTCGCACAAGATCGCTCGCCGACCATTCGCGCCTCACTGAATGAAGTAGAACATGCGTTAGCCATTGCGGTTGGACTGGTGATTCTGGTGGTATTTCTGTTTTTGCGTTCAGGTCGTGCAACATTGATTCCGGCAGTTGCCGTGCCGGTTTCGCTGATCGGCACTTGTGCGGCAATGTATCTGCTGGGATTTAGTCTGAATAATCTGTCATTGATGGCATTAACCATTGCTACTGGTTTTGTGGTCGATGATGCCATTGTTGTGCTGGAAAATATCTCGCGTCATATTGAAGCGGGCATGAAGCCGTTTAACGCGGCACTGCAAGGCGTTAGTGAAGTCGGCTTTACGGTATTTTCCATGAGCCTGTCGCTGATCGCGGTATTTATTCCGCTGCTGTTTATGAGCGGTTTACCGGGCAGATTGTTCAGTGAATTTGCGATTTCTCTTTCTGTCGCCATTATCATTTCGCTAGTGATCTCACTAACGCTCACGCCAATGATGTGCGCGCGCTTTCTAAAATCGCGCCCAAAGCAAGAAGGCGCGCGTACCAATGTCACAGTTGGATTTGGTCGTTTTATTTTGCTTTTGCAACAAAAATACGCGGTGTCGCTCAACTGGATTCTTAATCATGCGCGTTTAGTGCTGCTGGTATTTATTAGTACCGTGCTATTGAATGTTTTGCTGTATATCCATGTACCGAAAACATTTTTTCCTGAACAGGATACCGGTCGTTTAATGGGCTTTGTGCAGGCGGATCAAAGTATTTCGTTTCAGGCAATGAAAAAGAAAATGGAAACGCTGATGAAAATTGTCAGCAGCGATCCTGATGTGGATAACGTTACCGGATTTACCGGCGGTTCGCGCACGAATAGCGGATCAATGTTTATCTCTTTGAAACCATTAACCGAGCGCAAAAATAACGCTCAGCAAGTGATTAATCGCCTGCGCGGAAAGCTATCGCAAGAACCTGGAGCCTCGTTATTTTTGATGGCAGTGCAAGATGTACGCGCAGGCGGACGGCAAGCCAATTCCAGTTATCAATATACGCTGTTATCTGATGATTTAAGCGTGCTGCGCCAATGGGAGGGCAAAATTCGTAGTGCGTTTGCCTCGTTGCCAGAACTTGATGATGTGAATTCCGATCAGCAGGATCGCGGTTCAGAAATCGCTATTACTTATAATCGGGAAAGCATGTCACGGTTAGGCATTGATGTTTCCGCCGCAAATGCGTTGTTAAATGATGCCTTTGGTCAGCGGCAGATCTCCACGATTTATCAGCCGTTAAATCAATACAAAGTGGTGATGGAAGTCGCACCGCAGTTCGCCCAAGATCCGAGTGCGCTGGATAAAATGTTTGTTATCAATCAAGAGGGAAAACCGATCCCCCTTTCCTATTTTGCTCAATGGCTGCCGTCTAACTCTCCCCTGTCGGTTAATCATCAGGGATTATCTGCGGCAACCACCATTGCCTTTAACCTCGCTGATGGCTATTCGCTGTCGCAAGCCACCGCAGCAATTGAACGTAGTATGACCGCCATCGGCGTACCAAACACCATTCGCGGATCGTTTGCCGGTACCGCGCAAGTGTTTCAGGATATGCAGCAATCGCAGATTTTCCTGATTATCGCCGCTATCGCCACGATTTATATTGTGTTGGGGATTTTGTATGAGAGTTATATCCACCCGTTAACCATACTTTCTACACTGCCCTCCGCCGGTGTCGGCGCGATTCTGGCACTGGAACTATTCGATACACCGTTTAGCCTGATTGCCTTAATCGGTGTAATGCTGTTGATCGGTTTAGTGAAGAAAAATGCCATTATGATGGTAGATTTCGCCCTTTCCGCCGAACGAAACAATAATCTCACCCCGCGCGACGCAATTTTTCAAGCCTGCCTGCTGCGCTTCCGCCCAATTATGATGACCACATTAGCCGCTATTTTCGGCGCAGTGCCTTTGGTACTCGGCAGCGGCGACGGCGCAGAATTACGCCAGCCATTAGGGATCACCATTGTCGGCGGTTTGATCATGAGCCAGTTATTAACGCTGTACACAACACCGGTAATTTATCTCTATTTTGATCGGTTAAGATTGTGGGTAAATCGGCGGAGTGCAGAAAATGGCATAACAATTTGAAATTTATCGCAATAATATAATTGCTTATCTAAAACTCAGGCGAATAAACTAAAGGAGGCGCAAAACAAAATGAAGAATACCCCGACTCGTGTACGTTGGCAGTTGTGGATAGTTGCGCTGGGCTTCTTTATGCAATCCCTTGATACCACGATTCTTAACACTGCGCTGCCGTCGATGGCGCTGAGTTTGAATGAAAGCCCGCTGCACATGCAATCGGTGATCGTAGCTTATGTGTTGACGGTCGCCGTCGGTTTGCCTGCTAGCGGTTGGCTGGCGGATCGCATCGGTGTGAAGTGGGTATTTTTATCCGCCATTGTGCTGTTTACACTCGGCTCATTGCTTTGCGCGCAATCGTCCACATTACCAGAACTGATCCGCTCCCGCGTAATTCAGGGCATTGGCGGAGCGATGTTAGTCCCCGTCGGCAGACTGACCGTGATGAAAATTGTTCCCCGTGAACAGTATATGGCAGCCATGACGTTCGTCACTTTACCCGGTCAGGTTGGTCCTTTAGTTGGTCCGGCGTTAGGCGGTTTTCTGGTGGAATATGCCAGTTGGCACTGGATATTTTTGATCAATCTGCCGGTTGGTATTATCGGCGTGCTGGCAACACTTTATTTGATGCCGAACTATAAAATGCCGCCACGCCGTTTCGATTTAGTTGGCTTTGTGCTGCTGGCGATCAGTATGGCAACGATTACGTTATCTCTGGACGGGCATTCCGGTTTAGGGCTGGCGCATTCGACGATTTTACTGCTGTGTGCCTGCGGGATAGCCTCATTAGGCTTGTACTGGCTGTATGCGCGGCGGGCGCAAAATCCGTTGTTTAATCTGGCAATGTTTAAAATCCGCACATTCTCATTAGGATTAAGCGGCAGTCTGTTAGCGCGGATCGGCAGCGGAATGATGCCATTTATGACGCCGTTATTTCTGCAAGTGGGACTGGGTTTTTCACCGTCACATGCCGGTATGATGATGATCCCAATGATTATCGGCAGCATGTCAGTAAAACGGCTGGTGGTGCAGATTGTTAATCGTTTTGGTTATCGCCATATACTGACGGCGGCAACCATCGCCTTACCAATCATTACGCTGTTGATCCCGATAACCGGAATGCTGCACTGGTACGGGCTGCTGCCGTTTATCTTGTTCTTTTTAGGTGTGACGAACGCCGTGCGCTTCTCCGCCATGAATACGCTGACGCTAAAAGATCTGCCTGATGAGTTCGCCAGCGGCGGGAATAGTTTGCTGTCGATGGTGATGCAGCTAGCCATGAGTCTTGGCGTCAGTATTGCCGGTATTTTGTTAGGGATTTTCTCTGTTAATCGCATCGATATTGCCAGCAGTGAAGTTCAGACCGCGTTTCTCTATACCTATTTATGTATCGCCCTGATTATGCTGCTGCCAACCGGTCTCTTTGCCCGTGTACCGAAAGATGAAGCCCGTAATGCTCAATTGAGCTCCAGAAAGAAAAGATAACTAACTTCTGGATTGAATAAAGAAATGATGAGAATAAAAAGTTAATCATTTGAAATTTACAATAAAAATATAACTTATTATCCGAATTTCAAGTTAGTTATTGCAGCGTGAAATCACCAACCAGAGGTACAAAATCTGATGAAAATTGGCATTACCGGTAAACTGTTTTTCGCTATTCTGGCGACCTGTATGCTGGTTCTGATTACCATGAACTGGGGAACACGCATCAGTTTTGAACGCAGTTTTACCGACTATATCCGTACCGGTAACGAGCAGCGTTTAAATATGCTAAGTAACGCGCTGGCAGAGCGTTATCGCCTTGAGGGAAGTTGGGTTTTTCTGCAAAAAAATGAAAAGATCATCTACCAACTACTGCGATCATTCGATCAAAACGATGATGTGAATGGTAATCAGAATGATGCTGTCCCGATACCGCTGCAAGGCTGGCGTGTGCCATTGTGGATATTTGATGCAAACGAACGTTTATTAGCAGGCTCTTCTCACCCGATCCCACAGCCATCAACCCGTCAAGCCATTATGTTAGACGGCAAACTCATCGGTTGGGTTGTCGGTATGTCCAGTGAAAAGCTGACACGCAGCACCGATATTCATTTTGCCAAACAGCAAACACGTACCAGTTGGATTCTGATTGCCCTGTCAACAATACTTGCGGCAGGTGTCACGCTGCTGGTTTCACGAAGTTTATTATCACGAGTAAAACGGTTAGTGACCGGCACACATCAACTTGCCGCTGGTGATTTCTCCGCCCGTGTTCCCGTCACCAGCCAAGATGAATTAGGTACACTGGCGCATGATTTTAACCAGCTCGCGCTGACGCTGGAAAAGAATGAACGTATGCGCCGCGCTTTTATCGCTGATGTTTCCCATGAGTTGAGAACGCCATTAGCGGTGCTGCAAGGCGAACTAGAAGCGTTAGAAGATGGCGTGCGGCAACTTACGCCATCGTCACTGCAATCGCTGCAAGTGGAAGTACGATCTTTAACTAAACTGGTGAATGATCTGCATCAGTTATCTTTGTCTGATCTCGGCGCGCTGACTTACCGTAAAACCAATCTGGATATTATTGCATTGCTGAATCTTTCCATTGCCGCTTATCGCGGGCGTTTTGCTGATAAAGGCTTATCCATTAATGTCGAGCTGCCGGAAAACGCCACGATATTCGGCGATCCTGATCGCCTTTCGCAATTATTTAATAACTTGCTGGAAAACAGCCTGCGTTATACTGATGCACCAACCGACACCGCAATCAATACCGATCATCAAACTATCGGTAAACTAAAAATATCTGCCAGCCAAACCAAAACGTTTTTATTGATACAATGGCAAGACTCCGCGCCCGGTGTTAGTAATGAACAACTCAGCCAAATCTTTGAGCGCTTCTATCGTACTGAAATTTCACGTAATCGTACCAGCGGCGGTTCTGGTTTAGGGCTATCTATCTGCTGGAATATTGTTGATGCTCACGGCGGCAAAATCAGTGCAGCACATTCACCATTGGGCGGATTAGAAATTAAACTGCTACTGCCTTTGAGTTTTGCTGATGTTACGGCGTAACTATTATGTTCTCCGATAGACTAAGTATCTACTTAACGACTCGTTAGTTCATACTAATGATATTTTTTATGCTGCACTGTTTGTACATTTCTGATACAAATACAGTCGATTTTATTATGTAAATCCACAAATTAAAAAATTACATCTTAACTAAAATCTGTATCCACAAGGATTGGTATGAATACGTTATTCCCTTACCTGCTCGAAATCTGGAAGTCACCTTTTTCCCTTGATGTACTGAACTTTCGCGGTCGTGAAGCCCTGAGTGAGCCGTTTAGCTATGTGATTGAAGTCACCAGTCCGCTGGCGGATATTCCGCCGGAGCAGGTACTTAATAAGTTTGCCACCTTTCGTATGCAGCCGAACAGTTTCACGGAAACCGGTAACGCGCAAAGCGGTAAAAACGTACACGGTATCGTCAGCCATTTTACCCGATTGTCAACATCGGCAGA
>JAISKF010000011.1 GCA_031261005.1 Enterobacteriaceae bacterium
GAGCTGAATCAGGCAGCGTATCAGGTGGTCTACGACGCGGCGTACAAAACCGCGTATGAACGGGAAATGAAAACCTACGGCACGGGGAGCAAGGTTCAGCAGGCGATACAGGCAGCGAACGCGGCACTGCAAGGCATCATGGGTGGTAATTTAGGCGCGGCGGCTGCGGGCGCATCTGCGCCGTATCTGGCGCAGGCGGTGAAAGAACTTACGACGAACAAGGACTCCAAAGAAGTCGATAAATTCACCAATGCGATTGGTCATGCGATAGTCGGCGCGCTGGTTGCACAGGCATCGGGTAATAACGCGCTTTCGGGTGCAGCGGGGGCTGCGGGCGGAGAGTTAATCGCAGGGTTAATTATCGAAAAATTGTATCCGAACACCAAAGTTGAAGATCTGACAGAGGCACAGCGCCAGATAGTTTTAGGGTTATCGACGATTGCGGCGGGCGCTATCGGCGGGGCTGCGGGTGAAGATATGGCTGGCGTGGCAACGGGGGCGAATGCGGGGCATAATGCGGTAGCAAACAACCAGCTTAATTCAAAAAATGTTCTTGATATGCACAAGGAACTTGAGGAAGCAGAGAAAACCGGTGCTGACAAGCTGCCTATCTATGAAAAATATGCCGAAATAAGTAAGGAAAACCTCGAAAAAGCGCTGGCAGGGGATTGTTCAGGGAATCCATTCTGTGCCAATGGCGTGTTTGCTGAAACCAGTGCAGGTTCAGATGTTGCCAATGATCTCAATCGATTACCGATATTCTCCAGCCTGAGCAGTGATGATTTAGCACAACTTAACCGCTTTGTGCTGGCAGAAAATGAAGAAAGTGCGATAGCTCTTTACCAGACATTGCCGGACTATGTGAAGCTGGCGCTGCATAGTAAAGAAGCCATAGAAACGATGGGTATCGGCGCAGCCCTGACGGGTAAGACGGCGGTAGCGTTGGGGGTTGTTGGTAAGGCAAGTAAGCAACCTTATCAACCAAATCAGGGGGCTGTAGGGAATATGAATGAGTTTTTTAAACAGCCAGGATTTGGTAGTCAGATGCGTGATAATGCTCGTAAAACTAGTCAATTATATGATGGACAAAGCGTTTATCAGGCACAGGGCAAGGTTGGAGAGTATATCAAAGCTGGTGATAAATATTATCTTGATGCTTATCACATGAACCATCTTGAAGTATTTGATAGTAAAGGGAAAGTCAAGGCTGTGCTAAATCTTGATGGGTCATATAATAAATCAAAGACAGAAGCCGCTATCAAAGAAGGTCGGAGATTGCCAAAATGACACACTATTTATTTTTTGATGAAATGAAGAGCGATTTTTTAGATATTTTGAATCATAGGTCTATATTGCCAGTAGATCCTGATAATTTATCTATTGACTACAAAATATCATTAGGAAACTCATTGTTTGAGTATTTAACTCTTTTGCAGTCTAAAACAGAGTTGCTTACTCTTGCAAAAATAAATAATGATAAGATGGTAATGCAATCTGCTTTGTTATTAATAAGAACCCATGCAATGAGTTTATGTAGCTCTTTTGATGATATTGTCGAAGATGCAAAGTTAATTCTTCGTGTTTATGGATATATCGAGTCCCAAAATAATTACCAGATTCCGACTGATTACAACATAGTTGACAATAAAAGGAGTGAAGTCAATGGAATTGAACGCTATGAATTTCTTGATAAAATTAAGATTGATTTTCTGAATGTTTTAAATCAAAAATCTGTTCTATCAATAGATTTTTATAATTTATCCATTAATTACAAAGGATCATTAACAGACCTATTTATAAAGTATTTAACATTATTAGAGTCTCAAGTAGGATTACTCACTAGAGCGAAAAATAATAATGATGAACTAGCGATGCTAACAGCTATATTAGAAATAAAAATATATGCAATGGGCTTATCCAATATCTTTGATAGTATTGTTGAAGACGCGGAGTTGCTAATTCGAATAGGTGATTGGGCTGATATTCCTGAGCATTATAAGATTCCTGATTATTATAATCATCAGACGAAAGAATAACACGAACTCTAATATTCTGAATTCCACCTTAATTAGTTCGGATAAGGAAATGGAGAGAATAATAGATTGATAATAAATAATAATTTTTAGGGACATCGTTCCCTACAAGAAATAACCAATTGAAATAAAATGGTTTTATCCGTAGGGGCGTCAATCTGACGCCCGCATTAACAACGCGGTGGGTTCACGGGCGGCAGGTTGCCGCCCCTACGAAAAACGATGAAAAATCAATAAAATGATGGATTCTTTACGTCATAAAAACGCGGTGGGGAGATCGCGCAACGTTTACAGTTCGTTTGATGTGGATAGTGCAGGTATTCATGTCAATGCGTTAACGTTATTACCGGTCGGAGCGACGTTGATGCCGAGTCCGTGCAGATAATCGCTGTGAAACCTGCTGAGGATTCAACAACAAGCACTCATGGTTACTTCTAATGCTGTATTGAGCGATGGCTAGAGTCATGCTGTCAGAGATGCTGACTTATCCTCAATATCTTTACGCCTATCGGACAAGGTGTTAAATTGATCACGTTTTTGGCAGTTTTCGTTAAATAGTCGATGATTGCTTTTGCTATTGGTCACAAAACGAGATTGCCAGAAACCAAAATGCAGTTCCTTTAATCATCTTGGGAATTAATCAGGCAAATCGTCTTGCATCTTAATATGACTTTATTAAAGCAACGTTTGGATACGTTAAATCAATTACGTATCGATCGTGCTATAGCAAATATGAGTGCTGCTTTTCAGCGGGTGTATACGCTGCTGCCTGTTTTTTTGCATTATCACCATCCAGCGATGCCGGGCTATCAAGATGGCATCGTGGCAAATGGTATCTGTGCTTTTATGCCTAACGCCGCGCAGAGCCAATATCTTGATGATTTTCGCCGTGCAACTGAAATCCCTCTAAACGCGCATACCACTTCTGTTTTGCCGATTACCGGTGTTTACAGTATGGGCAGTACGTCTTCTGTTGGTCAGAGTCAATTTTCTGATTTAGATATTTGGATTTGTCATCAATCCTGGTTGAGTTGTAATGACCGCGCGGTGTTACAAGCGAAATGTTTGTTGCTGGAACAATGGGCTGCGTCTTTGGGTGTTGAAGTCAGCTTTTTTCTGGTTGATGAAAACCGCTTCCGCCAAAATAAATGCGGAAAATTAGATCGGGAAGATTGCGGTACAACGCTGAATATTTTGCTGTTAGATGAGTTCTATCGCAGTGCAGTACGTTTAGCAGGCAAGCCGATATTGTGGAATATCGTGCCTGATGATCAGGAAGAGAATTACGAAGAGTATGTCTCCGCGCTGTTTACTGGCGGTACTCTGCATCGTGATGAATGGATTGATTTAGGCGGTTTAGGTTCGCTATCGGCGGAGGAGTATTTCGGTGCCAGTTTATGGCAGCTCTATAAAAGTATCGACTCGCCTTATAAAGCGGTACTGAAAACGCTGTTGCTGGAAGCCTATTCATGGGAGTACCCGAATTCCCGCCTGCTGGCTCTGGAAATTAAAAGAAAGCTGCATCACGGCGAGCTGGACTCGTTCAGCCTTGATGCGTACTACATGATGCTGGCAAGAGTGACCGCTTATCTGCAAGCCATCGGTGATGATGCTCGTCTTGATTTAGTGCGCCGCTGTTTTTATCTCAAAGTATGTGAGCCGTTGTCAGAGAAGAATCCGCTTGCTGCTGAGGCGAATTGGCGGCGAGAAACTCTGAGTCAGTTAACCCATGATTGGGGCTGGGATCTCGAACGTATTACCATTCTGGATAATCGCGCTAACTGGAAAATTGAGCGTGTGCGCGAAGCCAATAACGAACTGCTTGATGCGTTGATGCAGAGTTATCGCAATTTGATCCGTTTTGCCCGTCGTAACAATTTAAGTGTGAGCGCAAGTCCGCAAGATATTGGTGTGCTGACCCGTAAGTTGTATGCCGCGTTTGAAGCGCTGCCGGGTAAAGTTACGCTGGTGAATCCGCAAATATCGCAGGATCTATCAGAAAAAGATCTTACTTTTATTCACGTCCCGATCGACAGGGCGAATCGCGCTGGTTGGTATCTGTATAATCAAGCGCCAAGCGTTGATTCCATCATTGGTCATCAACCGCTGGAATATAATCGCTATTTAAGCAAGCTGGTGGCGTGGAGTTACTTCAATGGTCTGTTAACCGCTGATACTAAGCTGCACGTCAAAAACAGCGAATATTGTGATAGCGATAAGCTGCAATCTTTTGTCGCTGATATGGCGAAGCATTTTCCGCTGAAAGTGCCTGCACCGACGCCAAAAGCGTTGTACAGCCCTTGTGAGATCCGCCGTTTAGCGCTGGTGGTGAATCTGGAGAACGATCCAACCGAATCATTGTTGCAGGACACTCAACCGTTTGATCTCGGAAAGCTCGATGTTTTTAGTTTCGGCAGTCAGGAGCAGTGTCTTATCGGCAGTGTTGATCTGCTATACCGTAATTCGTGGAATGAAGTGCGTACCTTGCATTTCAGCGGTAGTCAGGCGGTGATTGAAGCGCTGAAAACGATTCTCGGCAAAATGCACCAGGACGCCGAACAGCCGGAATCTGTTGATGTCTTCTGTTACAGCCATTATCTGCGCGGTTTAATTCAAACTCGTTTACAGCAGTTAGTTTCCGAATGTATCAGTTTGCGTTTATCCAGCACGCGGCAGGATTCCAACCGCTTTAAAGCGTTGCGGTTAGCCGGTCAAACATGGGGTTTGTTCTTTGAGCGTTTAAGCGTATCAGTACAGAAATTAGAAAATGCTGTGGAGTTTTATGGTGCGATTTCTAACAATAAGCTGAACGGTATTCCTGTTGAGCTGAAAGCTGGTGAAGAGCATCTGCCGGAAATTATTGATGGTTCTGCCAGCGAGGGGATCATTCAGTTCTTCTTTGAAGATACTGAAAAAGGTTTCAACATTTATATTCTGGACGAATTGAATCGCGTGGAAGTGTATCTGAATTGTCAGGGCGGCATTGAGGAGCTGGTTTGTGATGTCAGCCGTTTCTACGCTTCATCGCATGAGCGCTTTACCTACGGTTCCGGCTCGGTGAATTTTAATCTGCCGCAGTTCTATCAAATTATTTATGATAATGGTGAAGCGCACATTATCCCATTTAACAGCAGTTCCATCTCCCCGCTTAGTGCGCCGACAGTGCCGTTGACTAAGAAAGATATTTTACTTAGCCGCTCAGCATAGTTGATAGTCGCAGAAAAGTTCATCATTGTGCTTATGCGATTTTTGTGTAGTGAACCCACCGCGTTGTTAATGCGGGCGGCAGATTGCCGCCCCTACGGTAACTCATTGTTATTTTTGTGGTAATAGTGGATTGTTAATTAGTTATTAACTCCAAACTTATCTATTTCGCAGAACAACTTCTTCACCTGCTTGCTCCGTGCTGGCTTCTGATAGCAGGGAGAAAAATGCGAGATAGTTAACAAGAATATTTGTAATTTAATCACCAACATTTTTTAACTTTGAGCGTCTTTGCAAAGATAGAACATAAAAACTTTCGATGAAAAATTGTAATCATTTTTAATACATAATTTGTTAATTCTTAAATAAGTTGATGACAAGAACAAAAAATGATTTCAACAAAAGCAAGCAGGATAATTGAAGTTAAAATAAAAACAGGAAAATAAATTATGAGTAACTTAATCGCAAAAGAATATATTGGTTTCGAGCAGATAAAACACGTTGATGAAAACGGTACTGAATACTGGTATGCCCGCGAGTTAGCGCCGGTGTTGGAATATGTTAAATGGGAAAATTTTTCTAAAGTACTTAGTCGAGCTATGCTGGCTTGTAAAAACAGTGGTTTTAGTATTTCTGATCAATTTCTTGTAGTTGATAAATTGATTGAAATGCCAACAAAACTAAAAAAAGAGGGTGAAAATTTTGGTTTTCCTGAGGTCAGGAAAACCAAAAAAATTGTTGATTACAAACTTTCTCGTTATGCCTGTTATCTGATTGTGCAAAACGGCGATCCGCGTAAAGAGGTCATCGCGCTGGGGCAAACTTATTTTGCAATACAAACGCGGCGACAGGAAGTCGCGGACTATTTTAATCAATTAGATGAAGATAATAGAAGATTGGTTATTCGCGGCGATATAAAAAAATGGAATCAAATGCTTGCCGAAACAGCTCATCATGCGGGTGTTATTACCAATGAGGAATTTGCCGAGTTTCAGAATGCCGGATACATGGGGCTTTACGGCGGAGAAACAGTTGCAGATATTCACCAGCGTAAAGGATTATCGCCAAAACATAAAATACTTAACTTTATGAATTCACAAGAGCTTATTGCCAATTTGTTCAGAATATCGCTTGCTGATGAAAAAATAAAAAAAGAGAATATTCAGGGTTCTGATAACGCAACTATTGCACATAATGAAGTGGGGCAAGAAGTACGTGAAACTATCGCTCGTGTCGGGGGTGTTTTGCCAGAAAATCAACCAACACCAATAAAAAGCCTCGAAGAAGTGCAAAAAGAACAGATTAAAAAACTGAAATCAACAAAAAATTTGATGTTAGATGAATGAAAAAGCAGAGATTAGTTAGCTAATCTCAATAAATTTTGTCATTTTGCAAACTGGCGCAAAATGACAAAAATTTATTAACTCCGAACTTATCTATTTCGCAGAACAACGTCTTCACCTGCTTGCTCTGTGCTGGCTTCTGATAGCAGGGAGAAAAATTCCTGACCGCTGCGATCGCAGAACCATTGCCCGTCACGGTAGTTAAAATGGTAGCCGCCGCTTTTTGTTGCCAGCCAGACTTGGTGCATAGGTTCTTGTTTGTTAATGATAATTTTACTGTGATTCTCAAAAGAAAGAGACATCACGCCGCCGTTGATTTCGGAATCAATATCAGCATCACTATCCATATTATCAATAGCTTCTTCGACGTCCTGCATCAGTTTTTCTGCCAGTTGGTGAAACTCAGTATCATTCATATTCAGAATTCCTATTGCTTTTCGTGATCTAGCTGCGATTATAGAGGGCTAAACAGAATGAATCACAGGCTAATTTTAATGAATACTATTTTTCGTTGCACAATATTATTACTGACTACGTTTTGGCTTGCCGGTTGTGGCTTGAAAGGTCCTTTATATATGCCGTCGGACGCGCCTCCGGCTAAAAGTGAGTCTCCGCTAAAAGCAGCGCAACCACAACCAGCAGAACACACTGAGAATAGCGCTCAGGCTGATGATGCTACCAGTGCAGAATAAGCATGAGTTAGCGGTTAATCAAAGATAAAAGAGATTAGGCGAAGCATTTATGGATTACTTTAATTATCGAGAAGGGCAGTTATATGCCGAAGATGTGCCAGTAGCGGAATTGGCTGCACATTTTGGTACGCCGCTTTATATTTATTCCAGAACAACTATTGAGCGGCACTGGCATGCTTTTGATAATGCTTTGTCTGGTCACCCGCATCTCATTTGTTACGCGATTAAAGCCAATAGCAATCTGGCTTTTTTAAATATTCTGGCACGCTTAGGCTCTGGTTTTGATATTGTCTCGCAGGGTGAGCTGGAACGCGTTCTGGCGGCGGGCGGTGATCCGGCAAAAGTCATTTTTTCTGGTGTGGCAAAAACCGAAGCTGAAATGCGCCGCGCGCTGGAAGTGGGTATCCGCTGCTTTAATGTTGAATCAATTCCAGAGCTGTATCGCTTAAATAAAGTTGCCGGTGAGATGGGCGTAAAAGCACCGATTTCTCTGCGTATCAATCCTGATGTGGACGCGCATACGCACCCTTATATCTCTACCGGTTTGAAAGAAAATAAATTTGGTATCAGTTATCAAGTGGCGCGTGAGGTTTATCGTCTGGCGAGTAAAATGGAAAATCTTGCCATTCGCGGCATCGATTGCCATATCGGTTCACAGCTTACGGAACTTGCTCCTTTCCTCGATACCGCTGATCGCTTGCTGGTGTTGCTCGATCAACTCGCGGAAGACGGTATTACTATTCACCATCTGGATCTAGGCGGTGGTTTAGGTGTGCGTTATGACGATGAAACACCGCCGCAGCCGATGGAATATGCCTCTGCTTTGCTGAAAAAGCTGGCAGGGCGTGAAAATCTGGAACTGTGCTTTGAGCCTGGGCGCGCCATTGCTGCTAATGCTGGCATTATGGTAACGAAAGTGGAATATCTGAAAGATCAAGACGGGCATCATTTTGCTATCGTGGACGCTGGTATGAATGACTTGATCCGTCCGTCGCTGTATGCCGCATGGATGAAAATTATTCCGGTTGATGAAAATGCGGTTGGTCAGCGTCAGAATTATGATGTGGTGGGTCCCATTTGTGAAACCGGCGATTTTCTCGGTAAAAAGCGTGATTTGAGTTTAACTTCCGGTGATTTGCTGGCAGTTCGCAGCGCTGGGGCTTATGGTTTCAGTATGAGTTCCAATTACAACACTCGTTGCCGTCCGGCAGAAGTCATGGTTGAAGGGCTGCAAGTTTATCTTGTCCGTGAACGTGAACGTCTTGAAGATTTATGGCGCGGTGAGCATTTAGTGAAATAATGTTTAAGTAGTATATCTTGCTGATATGTAATATCGAATCAGCAAGATAAGAATTTAACTGGCGATGTTCAATGCGCTATCGCGGTTTTGAACGCCGTCATTGTTGTGGAGTATGAAATGCAATTCTCCAAAATGCAGGGTTTAGGCAACGATTTTATGGTTGTCGATGCGGTGACGCAGAATGTCTATTTTTCGCCGGAGTTGATTCGGCGTCTGGCGGATCGCCACTACGGTATTGGCTTTGATCAATTGCTGGTGGTGGAAGCGCCTTACGATCCCGATCTGGATTTCCACTATCGTATTTTTAATGCTGATGGCAGTGAAGTAGCGCAGTGCGGTAATGGCGCGCGCTGTTTCGCGCGCTTTGTCCGTTTAAAAGGGCTGACCAATAAACGCGATATTCGCGTCAGTACGCAAAATGGCAGAATGACGTTATCCGTCAGCGAAGATGAGCTGGTCACGGTTAATATGGGTGAGCCGGATTTCGAGCCGTCCCGCGTTCCGTTTCGCGCGGCTAAAATGGAAAAGACGTATATTTTTCGTGTCGCAGAACATACGGTATTCGGCGGCGTGGTGTCGATGGGTAATCCGCACTGTGTGTTGCAGGTGGATAACGTCGATACCGCTAACGTTGCAGAGCTGGGACCGTTGCTGGAAAGCCATGAGCGTTTCCCTGAACGCGCGAATATCGGATTTATGCAGGTTATTCATCGCGGCAGCGTGCGCCTGAGAGTGTATGAGCGCGGTGCTGGCGAAACGCAGGCGTGCGGCAGCGGTGCTTGTGCGGCGGTTGCGGTAGGTATCATGCAAGGTGTACTTGACGAGAAAGTCAACGTGGAACTGCCCGGCGGCAGTTTACAGATTAGTTGGCGAGGTATCGGCTATCCGCTGTATATGGTCGGTCCTGCAACGCATGTTTATGATGGGTTTATTCATTTATGAGCAAGCAAATATGAGCAAGCAAATAGAAGAAAATGGAACAGTATTAAATACGGGCGCGATTCGTCTTAACGATGAGCAGGTTTGCCAGTTTTTGCTGAATAATCCAGATTTTTTTATTCGAAATGCCTTACAAGTTGAGCAGATGCGTGTACCGCATCCGGTGCGTGACAGCATCTCATTAGTCGAATGGCAGTTAGCCCGTCAGCGTCATCATATTCAACAACTTGAAGAAGAAATTACGTTGTTGATGGAGCAGGCAAGTGCTAATGAAATTCTCTTTACCCGCTTGATTCATCTCCAAAGTGAACTGGCGCAGGCAGACAGCCTGCAAAATTTACTGGATCGCCTGCGGAAATGGACGCTTTCGCTCGGTCTGGCAGATGTCACGCTGCGTCTTTTTGATGATAAATGGCATCTCGGCGCACCGTCAGATTTTCCGCAGTTAGCGATTTCCCGCAGCGTTTTTGAACCGATGCGAATTCAGCGTTTGGGCGATCGCAACCAATATCTCGGAACGCTGAATGGTTCTGAATTGTTACTGCTCATGCCGGAAGCAAAAATGGTGGGTTCAGTGGCGCTGTCGCTTTTAGGTAAAAACGGCAATCTTGGCATGGTGATTTTCACCAGCCGTGATTCGCAGCATTATCAGCAGGGTATGGGGACGCTGGTTCTCGATCAAATTAGTCAACTGTTGCCTGATTTGCTTTCCCGCTGGATTGAATTGCGTTGAAGTGCCGCGATATGACGGAACATCAAGCCCCCGCAATCTGTTTGTCTCTGCAAAATCCCGTTGATGATTTTCTGCGTTATTTGCGGGTGGAGCGTCAACTTAGCCCGTACACCTTAAAAAGTTATCAGCGCCAGCTCGCGGCATTAATCGCGTTGCTGGCGGCAATTCCCATTACCGACTGGGCAAAACTTGATGCCGCGGCTGTTCGTATGTTAGTAACACGCAGTAAACGCGCAGGTTTGGAGTCAGCCAGTCTTGCGCTGCGTTTATCGGCGCTGCGTAGTTTTCTCGATTGGTTGGTTGGGCAAGGCGTGATCGGCGCGAATCCTGCCAAAGGTATTGCAACGCCGCGCAAAGGTCGCCATCTGCCAAAAAATATGGACGTTGATGAGATTGACCATCTGCTGGATATTAATCTCAACGATCCGCTGGCAGTACGCGATCGCGCTATGCTGGAAGTGATGTATGCTGCCGGACTGCGTTTATCGGAATTAGTCGGGCTGGATTGCCGTCAGGTGAATCTTGATTCCGGCGAGCTGCGCGTAGTCGGGAAAGGCAGCAAAGAACGCAAATTGCCGATTGGCAAAATGGCGATTACGTGGCTGAATCGCTGGCTGCCGATGCGGGAATGTTACGCACCGGACGACGATGCGCTGTTTATCTCCAAACATGGCAATCGCATCTCTGCCCGTAACGTTGAGAAACGCTTTGCCGAATGGGGCGTGAAGCAAGGGATTAGCAGCCATGTTCACCCGCATAAACTCCGGCACTCATTTGCCACGCACATGCTGGAGTCCAGCGGCGATCTGCGCGCGGTGCAAGAGTTGTTAGGGCACGCGAACCTGACTACCACGCAAATCTATACCCACTTGGATTTTCAGCATCTCACTTCTGTGTACGATGCTGCTCACCCACGAGCTAAGCGAAGGAAGCCATGATTCATTTTTACCGGTCTCTGGGCGCGATTAAAGCCCTGACTTTTGATCTTGATGATACGCTGTACGATAACCGTCCGGTGATCGAACGCACGGAAGTAGAAGTGGTGAACTTTATGCAGCAGCAGTTCCCGCAACTGGCAGCATTAGATCGCGACGGATTTAATCGCATTCGTCGTCAATTACTGGAGCAAGAGCCTGATATTTATCACGATGTCAGCGAATGGCGACGGCGCTCCTTTGAGTTAACTTTACAACTGCACGGTGATAGCGACAGCGCGGCAGCCGAAGGCGCGGCGCAAATCATGGAGCATTTCTGCTATTGGCGCAGCCGCATTGACGTGCCGGAATCCACACATACGACATTAAGCCAGTTAGCTGAACGTTATCCGCTGGTGGCAGTAACTAACGGGAATGCGAATCCGAACTTGTTCGGTCTCGGCGACTACTTTTATCGCATACTGCGCGCGGGACCTGATGGCAGAGCAAAACCATTCGGCGATATGTATTTAAACAGCGCGCGTCAGCTTAATTTAGCGCCGCAATATTTACTGCATGTCGGTGACAATATGATTACCGATGTGGCTGGGGCAATCCGTCATGGCTTGCAAGCGTGCTGGATTAACAACCATCAGCAAAACCTGATGCACGAACCTGAAGCGCGTTTATTACCGCATATTGAAATTTCTCGGTTGGATTCACTGTGCTGGTTGATATAATCTATCCATTCATCTGTATAAATTACCAGTATATGGCATAAATAATGGACGTTTCCTACCTGCTCGAAAGTTTAAATGATAAACAGCGCGAAGCCGTTGCTGCTTCCCGTACAAATATGTTGGTGCTGGCGGGCGCAGGCAGTGGGAAAACCAGAGTTTTAGTCCATCGCATCGCCTGGCTGCTGTCTGTAGAGCATTGCTCGCCTTATTCCATTATGGCGGTGACATTCACCAATAAAGCGGCGGCGGAAATGCGTCACCGCATCGATCAGCTTATTGGCACCAGTCAGGGCGGCATGTGGATCGGTACATTTCACGGCTTGGCGCATCGCCTGCTGCGCGCTCATCATCTTGATGCTAACTTACCGCAAGATTTTCAGATCCTCGACAGCGAAGATCAGTTACGTCTGCTAAAACGCATTATTCGGGCGATGAATCTCGATGAAAAACAGTGGGTTCCGCGTCAGGCAATGTGGTACATCAACAATAAAAAAGATGACGGTTTACGTCCGCAACATATTGATACTTATGGCAATCCAACCGAAGGAACTTGGTTACGCATTTATCAGGCATATCAGGAAGCCTGTGATCGCGCCGGTTTGGTTGATTTTGCCGAGTTGCTGCTGCGCGCCCACGAACTGTGGCTGAATAAACCGCAAATCCTGAATCATTACCGCGAACGTTTTACCAATATTCTGGTGGACGAATTTCAGGATACCAACCGCATTCAATACGCCTGGATTCGCATGTTAGCAGGCGATAGTGCCAAAGTGATGATCGTCGGCGATGATGATCAATCCATTTACGGCTGGCGCGGCGCTCAGGTAGAAAATATTCAGCGTTTCCTGAAAGATTTCCCTGCTGCTGAAACCGTGCGTCTGGAGCAAAATTACCGCTCAACCAGTAATATTCTAAAAGCGGCAAACGCCCTGATTGCTAACAATGACGGGCGCTTAGGTAAAGAGCTTTGGACTGATGGCGCACAAGGCGAACCGATTTCGCTGTATTGTGCATTCAATGAGCTGGACGAAGCGCGTTTTGTGGTTAATCGCATTAAAGTGTTTCAGGACAACGGCGGTGCATTGACTGATTGCGCCATTCTTTATCGCAGCAACGCCCAATCGCGCGTGCTGGAAGAGGCGTTATTGCAAGCGGCGATGCCATATCGTATTTATGGCGGAATGCGCTTCTTTGAGCGGCAGGAAATTAAAGATTCACTGGCATATTTACGCCTGATCGCCAACACCAATGATGATGCCGCCTTTGAGCGCGTTGTGAATACACCAACGCGCGGTATCGGTGATCGCTCTCTCGATGTAATCCGCCATGCTGCGCGTGATCGCCAAATTACGCTGTGGCAATCTGCGATTGCGCTGCTGCAAGAGAAAGTCTTTGCCGGTCGCGCTGCGGGCGCGATTCAACGCTTTATTGAATTGATCGAAGCGCTGGGGCGTGAAACCAGCGAATTGCCGCTGCATGTACAAACGGATCGCGTGATCCGTGATTCTGGCTTGCGTCAGATGTATGAGCAGGAAAAAGGCGAGAAAGGACAAGCGCGCGTAGAAAACTTAGACGAATTAGTGACGGCAACACGCCAGTTCAGTTTTCAAGATGAAGATATGGATCTTACGCCGCTGCAAGCGTTTCTCTCTCATGCTGCACTGGAAGCGGGCGAAAGTCAGGCTGATGCTAATCAAGATGCGGTGCAGCTAATGACGCTGCATTCAGCAAAAGGTCTGGAATTCCAGCAGGTGTTTATCGTCGGTATGGAAGAGGGTATGTTTCCAAGCCAGATGTCGTTGGACGAGGGCGGCAGGCTGGAAGAGGAACGCCGTCTTGCCTACGTCGGCGTGACGCGCGCCATGCAAAAGCTCACGCTCACCTACGCCGAAACCCGCCGTTTATACGGAAAAGAAGTTTATCACCGCCCGTCACGCTTTGTCGGCGAACTGCCGGAAGAGTGTATCGAAGAAGTCCGCCTGCGCGCCAGTGTCTCTCGTCCTGTCAGCCACAGCCGCATGGGAACACCGATCAGCCACAATGACAGCGGCTATAAACTCGGACAGCGCGTAAGCCACCCTAAATTCGGCGAAGGTACAATTATCAACATGGAAGGCAGCGGCGAACACGCCCGTCTGCAAATCGCCTTTCAGGGCGAAGGTATCAAATGGCTGGTCGCATCGTATGCGCGGTTAGAGGTGCTGTGATAAATATTATGTTTGGATAAAGAAATGGTAAAAATAATAAATTAATATATTGAAAATAAAGAATAATTCGTAGGACAGCCCGCAGAGCAGGTTTGCCCACTGGAAGTACCTCCCCGCTTCTTCGGGGAGCACCCGACCCATGCCTTTCTTGAGCACCGTTTCCCTGAAGCCATAGTCGAACGACTCCAGCCCGA
>JAISKF010000028.1 GCA_031261005.1 Enterobacteriaceae bacterium
TGCCGCCCCTACGAAAAATCCATATAGTTATTTGAAATTTATGCAAAAAAGAAATTTAAAAAAAGTCAGTGATTTTGATTAAAGCGCGCTACTCGCTTCATCAAGTTGCAGGCTTAAACTCTCAAGCCCGCCGCCGGACAGATACCAAAGATCCGGTTTTAGATAGATGATCTTGCCATTGCGGTATGCGCTGGTTTTTTTGATCTTTTTCTCTTCCATTAGTTTGTGATCAATTTTTCCATCACCAATCGCTTCATTTCTGTCAACGATATAGATGATGTCAGGATTTTTCGCGGCAATGTATTCCGGTGTTGCTGGCTGACGCGCTTCTTGCTGATTGGCATCGGCTTTCTTCACGCCAAGAACTTGATGAATGATCGCAGCATAGCCGTTAGTCGTCGAGGCGGATAATTTACCGTTGTAATGCACTAATACCATTGCTGTTTTTCCTGATGCAACGGCTTTAGTTTTCAGGTCAGCAATTTTTTTATCCAAATCTGCCAGACGGCTTTCTGCTACAGGCGTTTTGTCAAAAATCTGCCCGATAGTCAGCACGTTCTTTTTAAATGAATTCAGATAGTCTTTGCTATCAATACTCATATTAATGGTTGGTGCGATACGACTTAACTCTTCATACGATTTGCTCTGACGACCGGTAATAACGATTAATTGCGGTTTCAAGTCGCGTACTGCCTGCATATCCGGCTGCTTCATATTGCCAACATTAGTTACATTATCGTTGTTATATTGCGCCAGATAAGACGGAATACTTTTTTTTGCCAGACCAATTTTCGCCAGACCAATTTTTGTCAAACCGGTTTTTGTCAAACAAGTTGCGCCAGTGACACCCAGCGCGTCCATTGTATCCAGTGTGCCGAAATCAAAAATGACCGGATTGGCAGGATTGAGGTGCACTTCCGTTGTGCCTTGAGGATGCGTAATGGTATTTGAGGGAGAAAGCGATACGTGATGATTACAGCCAGCTAAAGTCGATGACAGCGCGGCTATCGCTAAAATTAATGCCATTTTTTTCATAACGAGACCTTTATTTCTTTATCAAAAATTCTGTTAATCAGAGGTTGTTCAATAAAATATGCTGTTCAGGCTGTCGAAGTTTATATGAAAAGAATGAACAATATCAATATAAATGAGAATTATTATCAAGTGTGGTGATGGTAAAGAATAATTTGCAGGAGCGGCAATCTGTCGCCCGTTGATTTCACCGTGATTTAGCGGGCGGCAGGTTGCCGCCCTTACGAATTTATATAATCATTTGAAATTTATAATATTTTTTATCCTAAACTCAGATTAAATATTCAATACCAAAATCTTCGATCTTCGCTGATAGTTATATAACTTCTGCTTTTTCATCGGTAAATCATCAATATCCGCAGGCATAAAACCGCGTTCCTGAAACCAGTGAATGCTGCGTGTGGTGAGTACGAATAGTTTTTCCAGCCCCATTAAACGGGCTTGCCCGCTAATTTTTTCCAACAACGTTTCGCCGCGCAATGAGCTGCGATATTCAGGGTGAACGGCGACACATGCCATTTCGCCGATCTTTTCTTCAGGAAAAGGGTAAAGTGCAGCGCAGGCAATAGTCATATTATCGCGCTCAATAATGGTGAATTTATCGATCTCAATTTCCAGTTGTTCACGGGAGCGACGCACCAGAATGCCTTGCTGCTCTAACGGGCGGATTAACTCTAATATGCCGCCAATATCGTGAATTGTGGCGCGGCGTACTTGTTCCGCGCTCTCCATCACGATCTGCGTACCGATACCATCACGGGAGAATAGCTCCTGTAATAAAGCACCGTTATCTTGATAGCTAATCAGGTGGCAACGGCGCACTCCGCTGCGGCAGGCTTTCACTGCGCCGCGCAGAAAGCGAACAGTACCGGAATTGTAATCGCCCTCTGCTACGTATTTTTCCAGATATTTTTGCGCGTCATTTGGAAACAGCTCTGACAGAATATTGCCTTTTTCGTCTTTTACGCCTTGAGAAGAGCAGAAACCGATCATTTTCTCTGCTTTCAGTTTTATCGCCAGTTGGGTTGCGACTTCTTCTGAGGTGAGATTAAAACTTTCTCCGGTGACAGAAACGGCAACTGGTCCAATTAACACAATCGAACCGCTGTTGAGCTGGTAGTGAATAGAATCGGCATCGATGCGCCGAATCCGTCCGCTGTGGCAATAATCCACGCCATCATCAACACCTAATGGTTGTGAAATAACGAAATTACCGCTAACCACGTTAATATGTGCGCCTTGCAGCGGCGTGTTATTCAGGCTCATTGACAGGCGCGCAGTAATGTCTAGTTGCAGCAGACCTGCTGCCTGTTTTACCAGTTCCAACGCTTCTGCATCAGTTACACGAATATTTTTATGGTAATGAGATGATTTGTTATGCAATTTAAGATTGGCATCAATTTGCGGTCGCGCACCATAAACCACGACCAAATGAATACCTAAACTATGCAGCAGACCAATATCATTAATGATATTGCAGAAGTTATCATGCTCAATAGCTTCACCGCCGAGCATGATAACAAACGTTTTCCCCCGATGAGCATTAATATAAGGAACTGAATGGCGAAAGCCATCAACCAATTCAGTAGTACGCTCTTTCATAATCAAACCTCATTGCATAATAATTCATATAGCACGTATTTTTATTCTATTTATGTGATTGTGGCAAGTAGAAAATTTAAGCAATTGAGTTTTTATCTGTTAATGGTGCATTAAGTGATAATAGTCATTTAGCGTTGTTATCGATTATTTTTGCAATAAACTCGCTTTTTCTGCCTGAACGCAGAGGAACCGCAGGTTAAGCGTGACAGATTGGCTGCACTTCTGTAGAGTTTTACGCCAGTTTTTCCTTGTGTTTATTTATCTTATTGTTTTTTACGTTGGAGAGTTATGTCTGGCTCGAATCCTGATCATTTTCGCCGCCGTTTATTACAAGGTGCAGCCGCGACGTGGTTGCTCAGTGTTAGCGGCGTGGGCGTTGCAGCGCCGCTGACCAGCGTGATCGGGGTTCGTGTTTGGCCGTCTTCGGCATACACCAGAATGACGCTGGAATCTAAAACACCGCTGAATTACTACCAGTTCGCTTTAGCTAATCCTGATCGCATTGTTATTGATATTAAGGATATGCACTTAAATAGTGTGTTAAAGAGTATTCCCCGCCAGATTCACAGTAGTGATCCTTATCTTAAACAGGTGCGCGTGGCGCAGTTTGATACCAATACCGTTCGTTTGGTGCTGGAACTGAAACAGAAAATCACGCCGAACTTATTTATACTTCCGCCTGTGGCTGAGTTCAAAAATCGTCTGGTAATTGATTTGTATCCATCAAATAGCAATGCAGCAGAAGCGGGTGATCCTCTGCTGGCATTACTGAAAGAGTACAATCAAGGCGCGCTAGAAAAAGATCAGCCTGCGCCCGTAGTGCAGACCAAGAAAGCAGGGAGTAACCGACCGCTGGTGATCATGCTTGATCCGGGACATGGCGGTGAAGATCCGGGCGCTATCGGTAAGAACGGGACGAAAGAAAAAGATATTGTGCTGCAAATCGCACGCCGTTTACGCACGTTGATCCAGAAGCAGTCAGGCATGAAAGTGTATATGACACGCAATGAAGATGTGTTTATTCCACTGAAAGTGCGGGTTGCTAAAGCGCGCAAACAGCAGGCGGATCTGTTTATCTCCATTCACGCAGACGCCTTTTCTGATCGCTCAGCGCGCGGTTCATCTATTTTCGCTTTATCCACCAAAGGGGCAACCAGCAGTGCGGCGCAATATCTGGCGAATAGCCAAAATGAAGCGGACCAGATTGGCGGCGTGAGCAAAAGCGGCGATGTTTATCTTGACCATACCATTTTTGATTTGGTGCAGACGGCAACTATTGGCAGCAGTCTGAAATTCGGCAAAGAAGTGCTGGGACGTATGGGGCGTGTTACCAAATTACATCGTAATAAAGTCGATCAGGCAGGATTCGCAGTATTAAAAGCACCGGATATTCCCTCAATTCTAATTGAAACGGCATTTATTTCTAATCTGGAAGAAGAGCGCAAACTTAAAACGGCGAAATTCCAACAGCAAATAGCCGACTCAGTTTTTGCCGGAATTAAAACTTATTTCGCAACGTTGAAACGTTAGCAGAGTATTTCTTAATATCTGTCTTCCCGCCCGCGCTCGATATTATGAAAATCATATAAGTTATTACGGGCAGAATATTCGCCGAATTTATTCATGTTTTAAATTATGAAAGATTTATTGTGGAATATCTGAAGAAATATTAGGTATTAATTCCAGTTATTAGGCTAAAAACAGTATTAAAAATAGCATGAACAATATCATGATGGATAAAAATGTCCCTGCGGTTTCTTTTATTCATCTATGAGAATGATAGGTATAACCATCATATAGATGGTTATGCTTATTTTTGATATAAATCAAATGAAAATCATACTAATACATACACCTGATATTTTATTTGTTAGTGGTTTATTTATCTGGTTATTTTAATTATTGCAGTTAATGTAATGAGTAATTACTCGTTTATTGGGCTATTGTTTTTCATGACGGGTTTTTAGGTTCTGAAATTTATCCAAATTTAGGTTTGATCGTCAGTTTGCTTTTAAGCAGACATTTGATTTACTATCCGATTTAAATAAATTTAGTTTAAAAAAACATCATTTCGCAATAATAACAAGAGGATTTATGAGCGATAATAGTTTTCAGAATGAAGTACCCAAAGCACGTATTAATCTGAAATTAGATTTGCATACAGGCGGCGCACAGAAAAAAGTCGAATTGCCGCTGAAATTATTAGTCACCGGTGATTTTAGTAATGGTGAAGAGCAGAGACCATTATCAGAGCGTGAAAAAATCAATGTTAATAAAAATAATTTCAATAGTGTTCTTTCAGAATTTTCCCCGTCCTTAAATTTGTCTGTTGAAAATACGCTTGTCGGCGATGGCTCAGAAGAAAATATTTATCTTGATTTTCATGTCATAAAAGATTTCGAGCCGGAGCAGGTGGCTCGTCAAATTCCCCAGCTTAAAGCAATGCTCGCTATGCGTAATCTGCTTCGTGACCTGAAATCAAATCTATTGGATAACGTGACATTCAGAAAATCTCTTGAAGCTATATTACGTGACCCTGCGTTAAGTGATGAGCTGCGTGCTGAACTTTCGGCACTGGCACCAAAAGATGCCTGATTTATCTACGGATTAACACAAGAGAATTCTCATGACTACAAAAAACACCACGTCGTCTGTCGGTGCAACCCTTGTTCAGGAACATGCCGAATCAGACAGCGTATATGCCTCCCTGTTTAGTAAGATCAATCTAAAGCCAGTCAGTGAACTGGGTGATATTAGTGTCTGGCAGGACGAAACAACTATGGCAGAAGCGGACGCGAATGAGCGTGTGACTGCTGCGGTTCGCGTATTTATTGACTGTCTGTTTCAGTCTGGAGAGAAAATTGAAAGGCTCGACAAAACGCTGATAGATCATCATATCGCTGCACTGGATCATCAAATCAGCCGTCAACTGGACAAAGTGATGCACCACCCGGACTTTCAGCGGATTGAATCGCTGTGGCGCGGTCTTAAACATCTGGTGGATAACACGGATTACCGTCAGAACGTGCGTACTGAAATTCTGGACGTGTCAAAAGAAGCCTTGCGTCAGGATTTTGAAGATGCGCCGGAAATTATCCAGAGTGGACTGTACTGGCACACGTACCGGAGTGAATACGATACGCCAGGCGGAGAGCCTATTGCAGCAGTGATTTCATCTTACGAGTTTGATGCCGGTCCACAGGACGTGGCGTTATTGCGTAATATCTCAAAAGTGTCTGCTTCAGCACACATGCCATTTATTGGCTCTGTCGGACCTAAATTTTTCCTTAAAAAGGATATGGAGCAGGTCGCTGCCATTAAAGATATTGGCAACTACTTTGAACGAGCTGAATACATCAAATGGAAGAGTTTCCGTGAAACCGATGATTCTCGCTATATCGGTCTGACCATGCCGCGTGTGCTGGGACGTCTGCCTTACGGTCCGGATACCGCGCCAGTACGCAGCTTCAACTATATAGAAGAAGTCAAAGGTCCGGATCACGAAAAATATCTGTGGACTAATGCTTCTTTTGCCTTTGCTGCCAATATGGTTCGCAGCTTTATCAACAACGGTTGGTGTGTGCAAATTCGTGGTCCGCAGGCGGGCGGTGCGGTACAGAACCTGCCTATTCATCTCTATGATTTGGGTACCGGCAATCAGGTAAAAATTCCGTCTGAAGTGATGATCCCTGAAACCCGCGAATTTGAATTCTCAAATCTGGGTTTCATTCCCCTGTCATACTATAAAAACCGTGATTACGCCTGTTTCTTCTCTGCGAACTCTACGCAAAAACCGACGTTATACGACACGCCTGATGCAACGGCAAACAGCCGAATTAACGCTCGCCTGCCTTATATCTTCCTGCTGTCACGTATTGCCCATTACCTGAAAATTATTCAGCGTGAAAACATCGGTACGACTAAAGATCGCCGTCTGCTTGAGCTGGAACTCAATAACTGGGTTCGCGGTCTGGTCACCGAAATGACCGATCCGGGTGATGATTTACAGGCGTCTCACCCACTGCGCGACGCGAAAGTGGTGGTGCAGGACATCGAGGATAATCCGGGCTTCTTCCGCGTGCAGTTATTTGCTGTGCCGCACTTTCAGGTGGAAGGAATGGACGTCAACTTGTCTCTGGTTTCTCAGATGCCAAAAGCAAAATCATAAGATGGGAAATCAGAACTAATGAAAATTTATCGTCCGTTATGGACTGACGGGGCTTTTTTAGCCCCACAACAGTTTCAGCAACAGGCTATGTGGGACGCTCACATGGTCGATAGGGTGGCACGAATGGGACTGGCACACCCGTGGGGTGTCGTCGCGGCGGAGTTCGATGACAGCACACTGGCGCTGTCTCGCCTGAATGCCACTCGTCTGGTGGTTCGTTTTCCAGACGGTACTTTTGTGGATACCGACCTTTCCGATAACTTGCCGCCCGTCTGCGATTTATCTGCCGCTTCCGGTAAGAACGCTGTAAATGTGGTACTGGCGCTGCCGTTGCTAAGTGCAAACGGCGGCAATCTGGATGACGGTCGGGACAGTGAGCGCCCTCGCCGCTGGAAAGCGGAGAGAGAATCCGTGCAGGAGCTAGGAGGCATGGAGCGCAGCGAGTTAGCGGTGCTTCGGTATGCTCTGACCCTGCGTTTTGAACATCAGGAGAATACTGCATACCTGACTTGCCCTGTGGTTCGTCTGGTACGTGATGCACAGGGGCAATGGCGTCGGGACACCCACTTTATGCCGCCGATGCTTTCTTTATCAGCCAGCCCATCGCTGGTTTCTGACCTGGAAGATTTACTGCATCGCCTGCAAGCTCGCCGTTTGCGCCTGATGGCGATGCGTCGGGAAAGTAATGAGCGTATGGCAGATTTTGCTGTGGCTGACGTCTCGCTGTTTTGGCTGCTGAACGCCCTGAACAGTGTGGAACCGGTACTGGCAGAACTGCTGACTGCGCCTGAACGTCACCCTGAATTAATGTACCGCGAACTGGTTCGGCTGGCTGGCAGTCTGCTGACGTTCTCACTGGAACATGATGTCTGTGACATTCCGGCGTATCGGCACGATGCACCGGAAAGTGTTTTTCCTCCGTTACTAACCCTGCTCGATACCTTGCTCGAAGCCAGCCTGCCATCAAGAGTGATCTCCATCGTTCTGAAACAGGACGGAGTGATGTGGAAAGGCGCACTGCACGATGCGCGTCTGCGTGAGGGCGCTGATTTCTGGCTTTCGGTGCGTTCTTCCATGCCTGCTCATGAGTTGCAAATCCGCTTCCCGCAGCTATGCAAGGCAGGTAGCTTCGATGATGTATCCAAAGTGGTTAACTCAGCGCTGAGCGGTATGGTTATCAAACCTGTCGCCCATGTTCCGGCTGCCATTCCGCTGCGTCTGGAAAACCAGTATTTTGCTCTGGATTTAAGCTCCGATGCAGCCAAAGCCATGCTGGAAGCGGGCAACTGTACTTTCTACACACCAGAATCACTGGGTGATGTCAAACTAGAACTCTTTGCGGTACTGCGGACATGAATCAGACGGAACTCACTCAAACAGAACAGATCTTTTATCCCGGCTGGCTGATGGTCAGCCAGCTACGCAGCGGACAGGAAATACCGGACGGCTCCGCGCTGTATCGGCGGGCGCGTAAACTGGTTACGCAGATGCAAACGCAACTGGCAGATACCGGTTTTAGTAAAACCAGTGCTGACACCATGTTGTATGCGTTTTGCGCCCTGTTGGATGAAAGCGTGCTTAACAGGGAAAAGAAAGATGATGGCTATCGTGCCTGGCAGAAAGACCCGTTACAGGCGCATTTTTTCGGTACGCTTAATGCTGGTGAAGAACTTTGGGATCGGATTCGCGATCTGCTGAAATCACCGGCACCTGATGCCTCCGTGCTGATGTGTCTGTATCGCACGCTGCAACTTGGATTTATCGGGCTTTATCACTCTCGGGACGATGAACGTCGGGAAGATGTGGTACGGGCGCTGAGCGAGCGAGTACCGTCGTTTGCCCTGAGTCAGGATAAACCCGTTGTTGTGAAAGCATCAGGACTGCGTACCGGACGGCGAATGTATTGGTTGTCATGGGGGGCAGGGATTGTGGCACTGATCGTACTCTGGTTCGTGTTCTCTTCGGTGCTTGCCACTCAGGTGGCGCAGATCGGCAGTCAGGGGTAGGTATATGCGTGATATTTCCCGCTGCCTGCTGACGGTACTGTCGATCATTCTGGCTCTGTGGCTTCTTCTCGGGTTCTGGCAGTTATCGTCAGGCAACCGCATTACTCTCAGCCTGATCGTCCTGATTATTGGCGGTGTAGTGTTATGGCGTCAGTGGTGTCATCGCCGTACACGCCATCATGCTTTAAATCGGTTCAGTAGTGATACTCTGCCGCCGGAGGATTTTCAGGGGGCGGTGGTGCTGGTCGCTGGTGACAGCGCGCAGTGGTTTACGAGCGGACAGCCTTTTCGTGAAACCACTCAGGGCTGGTATTTGCAGGCGGAAAATGCGGAACAGTTACCGCAGCTTGCCGAACAGCTTGCTGCTGTTCGACCGGCACTGGTGCCGCAGGTTGTTGTACTGCTGACGATACTGCCGGAAAGTTATACCGCGCCGGAGGTTTTCCAGCAGTCACTGCGTACATGGCAGCGCGCTATTGTGCAGTGTCGTAGCTGGCTGAACGGTTTACCGCCGGTATTAATTACCGTGCTGGTGACGCCGCCGTCTGACAATGCGAGCGATGAACCGCTCTGGTTTGCTGTAACCCCTAATTTGTCTGGCACACAAGTTCGTCTTAAAGGCTCTGGAGCCATGCCCGTGGCAGACTGGTTGCGTGAAAGTTCTGCGGCAGATCGCTTCGTCCGCCTCAATCAGACGTTGTGGCTGAACGCGATGCAGGACTGGTACACGCGCACAGCGGCAGCACAGATGAATACCCGTCAGGGGGAACTTCCTGCCCTGTTGCCAGCGGCACTGGGTTTTTGTCTGGCACCGGTTGAGGCAGTCAATGATAACCTCTGGCAACAACACGTTGCCGCACAAACGGCGCTCTTTCCGCCGGTGGGACACGCTCAGACTTTGCTGCCGTTACCGGAAGTTTTGCTGAGTAGTTTGTCACGACGTCGGGGTGTCAGCCGCCGGATGCAGATCTGGCGTAACGCAGGACTGATCTTTGGCGCATTTCTGTTACTTGCCATGCTGGCTTCTTTTCTCAATAACCAGCGTCTGCTACGCAGCACTGGTGACCATCTCTCTTTGTATCACCGTCTGGACGGTCACCCTCCTGAGCCGAAAGTGCAGGCTCAACAGCGTTTGCGGGCAGATAGCCGCCTGCTGGACGACTGGCAGCGTCGGGGCGAGCCTCTGCGCTACGGATTGGGGCTGTATCAGGGAATGCGTCTTATTGCTCCAGTGGAAGCCGCCATTAGTGGCTGGGCACCGCCTCCACCGCCGCCTCCAGTTATCAAAAAAGTGGTTCAGGGTCCTAAAACAGTACGTCTGGACAGTTTGTCGCTGTTTGAAAGCGGAAAATCAGCGCTCAGGTCTGATTCCACGAAAGTACTGGTGAATGCGCTGGTTGGGATCAAGGCGAAACCGGGCTGGCTGATTGTGGTCAGCGGGCATTCGGATAATACCGGTAATCCTCAACTTAATCAGGTGCTCTCACAAAAGCGGGCTGAATCAGTACGCGACTGGATGCGTGATACGGGTGATATGCCAGAGAGCTGTTTTGCAGTGCAGGGATACGGCGAAAGCCGCCCTGTTGCTACCAATGACACGCCGGAGGGCAGAGAGCTTAACCGGCGTGTTGAAATTAGTCTGGTACCACAGGCGAACGCCTGTCAGATACCGGGCGTAACCTCAGTGTCATCGCAGGATGATGACGCTTCTGACAATAAGATGGAGTAAATTCAATGGCAATTCCTGTATATCTTTGGTTGAAAGATGATGGCGGCGCAGACATTAAAGGGTCTGTGGACGTAAAAGACCGCGAAGGCAGCATCGAAGTGGTTGCTCAGGAACATAACCTGTATATCCCGACCGATAACAACACCGGTAAATTAACAGGAACCCGTATTCATACGCCGTTCCTGTTTACCAAAGAAATCGATTCTTCCAGCCCGTATTTGTACAAAGCCGTGACCACCGGTCAAACCCTGAAATCGGCGGAATTCAAATGGTATCGCATTAATGATGCCGGACAGGAAGTGGAGTATTTCAATACCAAACTGGAAAACGTGAAACTGGTGAAAGTCGCGCCGAAAATGCACGACATTAAAGATCCGTCTAAAGAGAAACACAATCATTTAGAACAGATCGAACTGCGTTACGAAAAAATCACCTGGACTTACAAAGACGGCAACATCATTCATTCTGATTCATGGAATGAACGTACCACCGCGTAAGACCCCGGGCAGGCGGGAAACCGCCTGCTTTTGAGCGGTGTTTGCTGAGCGGCAGCGAGACAGGCTGCCATTTATCAAACGCCTTTTTAAGTCAGTTTATCCCCTTCAACAAATGACCTTATGGGCCTCGGTCTCCTGATACAGGAAACGGCTATGGGCGGTAGCGTGCCGCGATAGCCGGAATGACGGAAGCCGGTCAGCCACACAGAGAGTGAACAGATGGAACATCAGTCAGCCGTTTTACTGCGCCGTTTAAATCC